>NZ_JBIRXS010000024.1:0-118720 GCF_044389235.1 Rhodococcus sp. NPDC019647
CCCAGGCCGGCCACATCCGTTCGATCGCGGACCGATAGGCGGCTGCGTAGTCCCCGTCGGAGAAGTCGGTGACGACGAGGGGGATCGTGCTCGGATCCCCGCCTTCGCCGATGACCCGGGCACGTTCCACGGTGGCCACCAGATGGCCGAGAAGGGTGCGGACGTCGAAGTCGGCGCACGGGGTGGACGCCGCCAGCTGGTCTTCGCGGACCTGGTCGATGAGGCCAGCAGTCCAGGCGAGTGCCTCGCGGTAGAGGGGACGGGGATCGGTGGTCTGTGTCGTCATGCGGCAACTATCGCCGCGAAACATGACATCTCCTGTCATGTATTTCTGCGAGACTTTTCCCATGCGTGCCGACCGTCTGCTGTCGCTGGTGCTGTTGCTCCGAAACCGTGGTCGGATGTCGGCGTCGGCGCTCGCCCGCGAGCTCGAGGTATCGCCGCGTACCGTGCTGCGTGACATCGACGCTCTGTCGACGGCGGGGATACCGGTGTATGCCGAGCGCGGCCGGGACGGCGGCTTCGAACTGCTCCCCGGATTCACGACGGACCTCACCGGGCTGACCGTCGACGAGGCGAAAGCTCTGCTGGCGGCCGGTTCCGCCGCCACCTCGCAGTCACTGGGCATGGCTCCGGCCTTTGCGTCGGCGATGCGCAAGGTGGTGGCGGCGATGCCCGACGCACACCGCGCAGCGGCCACCAAGGTCGCCGAACGGATTTTCGTCACTCAGAGAACCTGGCTGTCGGACCCGGACCAAGCCGTGGAACATCTCGGCCTGATCCAGCAGGCCGTGTTCGTCGGACGTCGCCTGAGCATTCTGTACGCGTCGAGGGGTGCGGCGGCGGTCCGGCGAATTGTCGACCCGCTGGGACTCATTTATGCGTCCGGACGGTGGTACCTCGTCGCCATGGATGCCGGCAGGGAGAGGATGTACCGACTCGAGCGCATCGAGGAGGCGGTGGAACTGGAGGAACCTGCGCACCGGCCGGCCGACATCGACCTCGCCGCCATCTGGCAGCGTCGCCGCGCAGCGTTCCGGGCGAGGACGGAACCGGTTGTCGCGGACGTACTCGTGCGTGTGGCCCGTCGGGACGATCTCGTGGAACGGGTGTTCGGTGTGCGCTCCCAGTCCGTGTTCGACCGTAGTCGGGTTCGCGTCGAGGTGGTGTTCGGCGACCGCGCCCATGCTCACGGTGTGCTCTGGGCGATGGGGGACGATGTCGAGGTCCTGGAACCTCCGGATCTGCGGACAGAACTGCGGTCCAGAGCGATGCGCATGCTCGCACGGTACGAGTAGGTTCGAGGAGAACTGACGTCACACGAGAGGATCGGCATGCCGACACGTACCGCACGCACCGCCTGGAACGGAACGCTCGAACAGGGAGGGGGGCAAGTCGAACTCACCAGCTCGGGAGTTGCCACGTTCGACGTGTCGTTCCCCAAGCGAGCGGCCGACAACGCGGACGGAACCACCAGCCCCGAAGAGTTGATCGCCGCAGCGCACTCGTCCTGCTTCGCGATGCAGTTGTCCGCGCTGATCGCGGAGGCAGGCGGAACTCCGCAGAGTCTCGAGGTGAAAGCCGATGTGTCCCTGGGCCCGGACACTCCGGGTTTCAAGCTGACCGGCATCCTTCTCACCGTGCGAGGTGAAGTGGAGGGCCTGGACGCCGACGGGTTCGCCAAAGCCGCACAGGCGGCCAAGGAGTCGTGTCCTGTCAGCAAGGCGTTGACCGGTGTCGAGATCACGCTCGACGCGGCCCTCGAGTCCTGAGCCGCGTCACTGCCGGTTGAATCGGGCGCGGATCTCTTCCATCTTGGCCTGCAGCTCCTCTTGATTGATCACGCCCCTGTCCATCAGCGCGTGGGCAGTCGCGATGACGGAGCGGCTGCGGACCGGAAAGTCGCGGTAGACGGTCTCGCCCAGCTCGTCCTCGGTGTGGCGCCTCTCGAGATTGTCGAAGGCGCCACGCCAGGACAGGCATTCAGCCGTGGCCTGCATTCTCGATTCCCAGGGGTCGGGTTTACGGTCGAGGTCGGGAAGCGTGGCATCGTCACGGGTCGTGGACGGTGTCAACGTGTTCAGGAGTATCTCGTAACCTTTGTCGGTCATCACTGTGGTCCTCCGACCGAGGGTGGCGTGGTCGCCGTCCAGTCCACCTGAGGTACTGCGACACCGATCATGGTGTCGCGGGTAACGATCGATGCGAGTTGCTCTTCACTCCAATCCTCGGTTCCGGACGGCCGCATCGGCATCACCATGAACCGGGATTTCTGATTCGAGTCGTGGACGCGCACTTCTACATCGGGCGGAAAGTGCAAGCCGAACTCTGCTATGACTTCCCGGGGCCAGCGGACCATCCGGCGCCGGTAGTTGGGCGTGCGGTACCAATCGGGTGACATGCCCAGGACTGGCCGCGGGTAGCAGGAACACAGCGTGCAGACGATGACGTTGTGCACCTTCGGCGTGTTTTCCAGCACGTAGAAGTAGGTGTAGTCGCTCGGTGTCCCGGACCCGGTGGGATCGCGCCAGTCGATCCCGACTTCCTTGCACGTCTCGGTTCCGTCGGCCAACAGCCGCTTCTTGAATTCGGGGTCGACCCATGCTTTGGCGACGAGCTTCGACCCTCCGGAGGGCCCGACGGATTCGGCCCACTCCGAGAATCTGCGATGGTCCTCGTGGGAGAACAGGCCGTGCTCGATGGACAGTTCGCGGATCGCCGTTTCGAGGATCTCGAATTCGCTGATCTCTTCCGACGCTTGGATCGGGGTGTGGTCGTCGTGCGAATGCGTCATGTCTCAGCCTCCCCTGCAAGCTCGAGCCAGCGCTCGGAGCATTCGGTTTCCACAGTGTCGACGTCGAAGCCGGTGTAGCGAGGCCACAGGTCGGTCTGCTTGAACCGCACTACATAGAACGGTTCCGTTCGTCCGTCGTCCACCCTTCCCCACGCCTCGTCTTCGGGTATCACCCATTCCGGGCGATATTCGACGATCACGCCGGTGTGCCCGCGGATGAACGCTTGAGTTCTGGTGTGGAACATCGACGTCGCGTCCCGGACGGTGACCCGATCGCCGATCCGGAACTTACTCATGACGGACTCCCACCTGCTCGTTGGTCACTCGACCGCCGGCGAACCTCGTCGATCTTCGCGGAAAGTTCGTCAGGGGTGATGAGGCCTTTGTTGATCAGTGTCTTGGCCGCCACCGTGATCCACCGGGCGTAGTACGGCAGACCGAAATAGAGTGTTGCACCCAGATCGTTCTCGGCACGACGGCGCTCTTCCGAATTCCACACACCCCGCCATCCGAGGCATTCACAAGTGACGTAAGTGCGCATCTCCCAGTCTTCTTCCACCTTCTCCTCGTACGGAACGGGAAGAGCGGGCTGGCCGCCGACATCGTGTAGGACATGCCGCAACGCGTCGAAGGCAGCGTTGGAAAGGTAATAGGGCGAATCCATTTCGGCGTGGTGGACTGGGGTGAATTCGGCGACGCGATTGGCCTGTGCTTCGAATTCCGCTCTAGGGTTCATCTCCGGCTCCGGTCCTGGATGGAACTAGTGGCAGGGAAGTCCCAGTAGGTGGCGTCCGTCGTGCATCAGTTCGTGCAGGTACATGCCACTTCGAGAGATCACGCCCTGGTCGAACCCGACCAGGTAGAGCATGAGGAGGGAAAGAAGGACGACTCCGACGGTTATCGACACGACTCCGAGAGTTTCGACAGTCCTGCCCGGCGAAGCGACGTACACCATGATTTCCCCTGGATGAGTGCGGGTTCGAGAACTACGTCCACTGCCGATCTTCCGGGCATTGCGGCGAGCGCCCCTCGATCAGCGGCACGACCGTTTCGACGTTACTCCCGGTACCGAAGACCGACTACTGTCCCGGCGGGCCGAATCCCGGGTGCGCAAATGCGGCGCGGCGGACCAAGACAAACCCAACTTCACGACGTCACGGAACAGAAAGCGGCTTCGCACTGTTTTCTGAACTGTGACGACACAACTCGACGACTCCGCTCGTACCATCGAGATCGAAATCTGGTCGGACGTGGCGTGCCCGTGGTGTTACATCGGCAGGCACCGCTTCCTCGATGCCCTCTCGGACTTCGAGGGGAGTGAGCGGGTGCGGGTGACGTGGCGGGCGTATCAGCTGTCGCCGGAAACACCGGCAGGGGAACGTCGCAGCGAGCTCGACGCCCTCGTGCAGAGCAAAGGTCTGCCCGCAGAACAGGTGCGTCAGATGTTCGAACATGTGTCGCGTACTGCCGCAGAGGAAGGGCTCAGGCTCGACTTCGACACCGTGATCGCCGCAAACACGTTCGACGCGCACCGCCTGATTCACCTCGCGGGCGACTCGCGCGACGCGGTGGTGGAGGCGCTGTTCCGCGCGCACTTCCGTGAGGGCGCGGTGATCGACGATCGGGCCGTTCTCGTCGACATCGCATCGAGTACCGGTCTCGACCCTGATGTCGTGCGGAAGCAGCTGGACTCCGACGTCGGTTCGGATGCCGTACGCGCCGACCTCGACACTGCACGACAGTTGCAGGTATCGGCGGTGCCGTTCTTCGTCGCAGACCGCCGTGGTGTCGGGTGCTCAACCGAAGGACGTGTTCCTTCAGCTGCTGACACAGGCGAGCGCCGCGCCGGTGGACTGACGACGCCGGTGTCCGCGCCAGTGAGGTCGACCCCTACCCGGGCGTCGGTGCGACGCGCTTGCCATCGCGTTGGCCGAAGAGCACATTGAAATGCACGTCATCGGCTGGGAGGTACTTTGCGCGAGCAGACACGATCCAGAGACACATGGCCCGCGTTGAAAGTGGACGACTGGACCTCGACACGGGACACCCTGCACATGTGGACGCAGATAGTCGGGAAGATCCGCCTGGCCCACGCACCGTTGATCAATCACTGGTGGCAGGTCCCGCTGTACGTGAGCCCCCGCGGTCTCACGACGTCGACAGTCCCGTACGGCACCGAATGTTTCGATATCGAATTCGACTTCGCCGACCATCGACTGGTGATCCGCACGAGTACGGGCGGCAGCGGGACGGTTGCCCTCGAACCGAAGTCGGTGGCCGATTTCTACACAGAGACGATGGACACGCTGGCCGAACTGGGTGTGGCGACGACCATTCGGGCCCGGCCCAACGAGGTGAACCCAGCCGTTCCGTTCGCGGAGGACACCCAGCACTGCACGTACGACGGTGAGTCGGTGTACCGGTTCTGGCGTCAGCTCGTGCAGGCGGATCGGGTGTTGCACGAATTCCGTTCGCATTTCATCGGGAAGGTCAGTCCCGTGCACTTTTTTTGGGGTGCGCTCGACCTGGCCTGTACCCGGTTCTCCGGGAAAACCGCGCCGACTCACCCTGGGGGAGCGCCGAACTGCGGAGACTGGGTGATGGTCGAGGGCTACTCGCACGAGCTGAGCAGCTGCGGTTTCTGGCCTGGTGGTGGCGCCGAAGGCGCGTTCTATGCGTATGCCTACCCGGAGCCGGATGGCTTTGCCGACTACCCGGTCGGGCCCGACGGAGCCCTCTACAGCGGAGAGTTCCGGCAGTTCTTGCTGCCGTATGAGGCCGTGCGAACTGCGGAAGATCCGGATCTGGCACTGCTGACGTTCCTGCACAGCACCTACGATGCGGCTGCCGAACTGGGTGGCTGGGACCGGGCCGCCCTGGAGGCGGACCCGGCCCGATGGGACAAATTCCGTTGACGCCCCTGAGAGGCGGGTCAGCCGGCGTTCGCCGACGCGGGCGCCTGCGCCCGGCTGGCACGCTCGGTGAGGAAGGCGAACACGAGACCCAAAGCGAGCCACAGGGTGGCCTGGGTGGCGAGGGATGCGAGGCGGAAATCCCACAGCAGGCCGGCAGGGAAGTCGTCGCCGACCTCGTCGACGGTAGGCAGAATCAAATATCCGACCGTGACCACGACCAGGAAAGCGGCCACCGGGGCCGCGATGCGCGTCGACAGGAATTCCTGAGCAGCTACCGCCTTCGCGGCGAATACCGAGGCGACCACGGCGAACAGTCCCAGTACCACCACGGCGAGCCACAGCCAGGTGCGACTGGTGATGGTCTCGGGATCGCCGACGGCAGGCGGATTGGCCGGGTACTTGAAGAACGGAACGGCTTCGATCGCCAGCCATCCGAGTGACGCGAGCACCATACCGAGCACCGGACCCGAAAGAGTGGTCACCCTGCGCGCGTAGTGCGCGACGACGGCAAATATCGCCCCGAGCGCTAGTCCGGCGAGTGACGTCGCGAGGAACAGACCGAACCGCTGTCCGTTGCGACTGACCAGGGCTTCTTCCTCGTCGTGCGAGTGGCCTGCCGGTGCACTCGATTCCGCCCCGCCGTGCGAGTGGTCGGCGCTACCCGCTTCCTCGATCGCGATGGCGGCGTCGATGTGCGATTCGCCGAGGACGAATGCCACGCCGCCGGCGAGGATTCCGGCAATCAAGCCTGCAAGCAGACCGCGAATCAGTAACTTCCCGAAGGACTCGCTCAGTGTCATGTTCGCGGATGACTCGCTCAGTGGCATGTTCGCGGACGACTCGCTCAGTGGCACGGAAGGCCCAGCAGGTGGCGCCCGTCATGCATCAGTTCGTGCATGTACATGCCACTGCGCGAAATCGCGCCCTGGTCGAATCCCACGAGGTAGAGAGCAAGCATCGCGAAAAGTACGATCGCGAACGAAATGACGGCGAGCCGGGTCGAATCGACCGATGCGCCGGGTGCGTAGACGAGTGCCATGATTCCTCCTGGGATGTCGCGTCCCCTAGGTTCGTGCGATGGCCGCAGTATCTGGCTGTCGAGGTGGTTCCCGCATCTTGCCGTGGCCTAGCTGAGGGACTACTCCGATTTACAGTGGCGCGACCGCTCCGGTTTTGCACCGGATTCCTGCCGAACCATCGCTTTGTCTTGCGAACTTTCGCACCCGGCGGGCCGCCGTGTCAATGTTCGCCTCGAGGTTTGTGTCGAGCAGGTCCTCAGCGGTCGGCCGCGGCCGAGACGTCGAGAACCACTTCGAACTCGAGCAGAGACGCCCCGGACGCCACCGGCTTCTGCCGCTCACCAGCGTGCGCTTCCCGTGCAGGGCCGTCGCGCCACGCCTCGAACGCCTCTTCGCTCTCCCACTGGGTGACGACGAAGTAGCGGTTCTCGCCCTTGACCGGGCGCAGAAGCTGGAACCCGAGAAAGCCTGGGGAATTCTCGACGGCATGAGCGCGTCCTGCGAAGCGCTTCTCCAGTTCGGGGCCCGCACCCTCGGGAACTTCGATTGCATTGATCTTCACCACTGCCATGCTTGGGGAGGGTACTCCGCTAGCGTCGCAGTCGTGGTGGGTGAGAGTGCGTTGCACGACGAGGGCGGCACCGGACGACCGATTCTGCTGCTGCACGGGTTGATGGGCAGTGCGCGGACGTGGCGCAGGCAAATTCCGTGGCTGCGCGAACACGGCCACGTCTACACGTTCGACGCTGCAGGCCACGGCCGTCCCGCTCCGCCCGTGCTGTCGACGGAATCATTCGTCGAGGACCTGGCGGCGGCATTGAGTCCGGTCGCCGAGCCGCTGGTCGTCATCGGGCATTCGATGGGCGCCTTGCACGCGTGGTGCCTGGCCGCCGAGTTCCCGGAGAAGGTCGCCGCTCTCGTTCTCGAAGACATGGCGCCTGATTTTCGTGGCCGTACCGCCGACGACTGGGCGGCGATGATCTCGAACTGGCCGCAACCGTTCGAGACGCGAGAGGCGCTCGTCGAGTACTTCGGACCTGTCGCGGGTCAGTACTTCCTCGACTCGTTCGAGCAGCGTGAAGACGGCTGGTACCTGCACGGCGAGGTCGAAACGTTCCGTGACATCTCCGCCGAGTGGGGCGACCGGCACTTCTGGGCTCAGTGGGCCTCGATCACGGTGCCGGCGCTGCTGATCGAGGGCGAGTACACCATCACCCCCGAGGGGCAGATGCGGAAGATGGCAGAGCGGCATTACCGTGCCGAATACGTCCGCATCGAGCAGGCCGGGCACCTCGTCCACGACGATCAGCCCGAGCAGTACCGGAAAGTGGTCGAGGAATTCCTGGACGGACTGACCTGAGCGCACGGTTGCGCAGAGGTTGGTCAGCTGCGGACGCAATCGTGAAGGTTTCCAGCAATTTCCTCAGCTTCTGTGCCCGATCGCGTGGGCTGCTAGCTTCCCTCACCCGCGAGGGCGAAGAGGCCGTCGTCGGTCTGCTCCACCAGTCCGTCGAGCAGTAACGAGTGCAGAGCACGATCACGCTGACCGGGGTCGTCGAGCCACACCTGGTCGAGGCGAACCCGCTCGACCGGACGCGAACTGTCGCGCAACACCGCCATGAGCTTGCCGCGAACCTGACGGTCCGTGCCCGCAAACTTCTGCACCTTCCTGCGTTCGCCGGTGTGCGCTGGTCGCCCGGCGTCCATCCAGGCGCAACTCGGCAGCGGACACCGCGAGCATTCGGGGGAGCGTGCGGTGCAGATCGTCGCACCGAGTTCCATGAGTGCCGCCGAGAACGTGGCGGCGCGGGCGCGGGTCCGGGGCAGCAGCGCGGACGCGTCCGCCAGGTCGCGCACCGTCGACGGGTTGCCGGGCTCCGCGTTGCCGTGCACAGCGCGCGCCACCACCCGTCGAACATTGGTGTCGACGACGGGGACACGCTGCCCGTAGGCGAAGCACGCCACTGCGCGAGCGGTGTACGCGCCGATCCCGGGAAGCTCGAGGAGCGTGTCGACGTCGCTCGGGACCACGTCACCGTGCTGGGTGGCCAGCACTTCGGAACACTGGTGCAGTCGCAGCGCTCGCCGCGGATAACCGAGCTTTCCCCACGCGCGCAGGACGTCGGCCTGGCTCGACGCCGCCATCAGGGACGGGACGGGCCAGCGCTGTACCCATTGCTCCCAAATGGGAGCAACGCGGACGACGGGTGTCTGCTGCAGCATGATCTCGCTCATCAGGATGTGCCAGGCGGTCACACCCTCGCGACGCCACGGCAAATCCCTGGCCTCGGCGTCGTACCACCTGATCAGCGCAGACGAGTCCACGGTCACTTCTTCTCACAAGTCCCTTCGCCGCAGTGCCAACCGGATTTTCCGTCGACGTAATGCTCCCGCAGAGCCGGTGCAACAGGAGGGGTGCACAATATGCTCATGCCTAACTCCAACCCGGTTTCTGCATGGAAGTCCCTACGCCAGGGTAACGAGCGGTTCGTCAACGGCACCTCGCTCCATCCCAGTCAGGGTGTCGCCGATCGTGCGAAGCTCGTCGACGGCCAGCACCCCACGGCCGTCCTGTTCGGTTGCGGAGACTCCCGCGTCGCCGCCGAGATCATCTTCGACCAGGGGCTCGGCGACATGTTCGTCGTCCGCACCGCAGGCCACGTCCTCGACGACGCGGTTCTCGGGTCGATCGAGTACGCCGTCGGAGTGCTCAACGTGCCGCTCATCGTCGTGCTCGGTCACGACAGCTGTGGCGCCGTCAAGGCGACGCTCGACGCCCTCGACGACGGCAACATCCCCCCCGGATTCATCCGCAGCATCGTCGAACGTGTGGCGCCGTCGATCCTGAAGGGACGCCGCGAGGGCCTCAGTACCGTCGACGAACTCGAAGGTCGCCATGTGGTGGAGACCGGTGCGCTGCTCATGCAGCGGTCGCGCATCATCGCGGAGAAGGTGGAGAGCGGCGCGTGCGCCATCGCCGGTGTCACGTACAAGCTGTCCGACGGCCGCACCCACCTGCAGGGCGCCGTCGGAGACATCGGTGAGCTCACGGACTGACCGCGACACGCCGCACCCGCTGAGCCGTACCCGCACGCTGCCGAACTACCGTTGACGTCGTGCTGGAACCGAATGGACCGTTGCCCCCCGAGATTTACTGGCGCCGCAGGGCGCTGGCGATCGGCGGCGCCATCGTCGTGCTGCTCTTGGTGGTCTGGTTGATCAGTTCTCTCCGCGGTGGGGACGATTCCGAGACCGACCCCGCGGCGGCCAGCTCGTCGTTGACCACGCCGGTGTCGATTTCACCGACTGCGTCGGGTTCGCCGTCGAGTGGTGGTTCCGGCGGCTCGGGTGGGGGCGGTGGAGCTGCCGCGGCCGGCGATGAAGGGTCTGGCACGGCAAGTGCCTCGGGCTCCTCGACCAGTGGAGCATCGAGCAGTGCCGGGTCGACGAGTGCAGCCGCCAGCGGTCAGGCCGTTGCGGCAGGCCAGTGCCCGGACCAATCCCTGGCCATCAAGGTCGCTGCCGACAAGCCGACCTACCTTCCGGGGGAAGAGCCGAGTTTCACGACGGTCATCACCAACATCGGCACCACGCCGTGCCAGCGCGACCTCGGTAGCAGCCTGCAGCAGGTGCTGGTGTACACGATCGACGGCAGCGTCCGGCTGTGGTCCAACATCGACTGCTTCCCGCAGTCCGCAGCCGACCTGCGCACCCTCGCCCCCGGCGAGCAGGCTCAGTTCACGGTGAAGTGGTCTGCCAAGACTTCCGCACCGGATTGCCTCACCCAGCCGGAACCGCAGCGCGACCCGGTGGGTCCCGGCGCATACACCGTGGTGGGGCAGCTGGGACAGCTGCGCAGTGCGCCGGAACCGTTCAACCTGAGCTGACCGGGCTACAGCTCGATCCGGGATCGGCGATCGAATTCCTTCTCCAGGCCGGTCAGGTCAGGGTCGGCAAGCAGTGCCGCGAGAAGAATGCGGGCCTGTCCGGCTCTGAGGTCGGTCGAGAATAGGGCCCCGGCCGCGACGAGATCGGAGCCGCCTCCACCTCCGCCGTAAGTGGGGGAGATCGACCCGTACGGAACGCGGGTGGATACGGCGACCGGCACACCCGCCGCGACGCATTCGCGTACCGCCTCGACGATTCCGGGGTTCGCATTGCCGGATCCGAGCGCATCGAGAACCACGCCGTGCGCGCCGGCGCTGCGACACGCGTCGAACTGCACACGATCCGTCCCAGGGTAGATCGCGACGACGTCGACACGGACGCCGGAGATCGGACGCCAGGGCAGTGGCTCGGGCCGGTGTCGGTGCATCGGGGTGCGGACGGACCGGAACGCATCGAGCGCGGTCGTGTCTGCCTTGCGGACCCCCGGAACCGGATGAAGCTTTCCGCCGAAGGAAATCAACACTCCCCGGCCACGCATGGCCGGATCGGTGGCGGCCGACAATGCGGTAGTGAGATTGGCCTGCGCGTCCGACTCGGGATGATCGAAGGTCCGTTGTGCCCCGGTGAAGACGACCGGCCGGGGATCGGCGTGATGCAGATCCACCAGAAACGCGGTTTCCTCCATGGTGTCGGTTCCGTGGAGAACGACCACCCCGGCGACAGTGGGGTCGCGGAGTTCCGCTGCGATTGCCTCGCATACCCGATCCATGTCGGCGAAGGTCATGCACGAGCTGTCCTTCGACAGCACATCGGTGACGCGGACCTCGGTGGCCGCCCGCTCGGCTCCGGTCGCGAGCAGATCCGGGCCGGTGACGACGGGACGGCTCACACCGTCCTCGTCGCGTCGGCTCGCGATGGTGCCCCCGGTGGTGACGACGGCGACTGTAGGCACTTACTGTCCTCCCTGCGAGGCGGTCGGGTAGTCATCGATGGACATGCTGCCATCTCGTGCGGCGGCCAGGTCGCGGATGCGGTTTCTGCAGGCGTACCACCCGATTACCAGGAGCGGGGCGATGATGGCGATCGATCCGACGGTCCACGTTCCGACGGGGTGGTCGAAGGCCATCAGCACGACTACCCCGACGAGGAACGCCAACGTCAGAAGGCCGGTGTAGGGGGCGCCGAACATCCGGAAGCTCGGCCGGACGAGACGCCCCTCCTTCGCGAACTTCCAGAGTTTCAACTGGCACAACACGATCACGGCCCAGGCGCTGATGATCCCGAGGGCGGCCAGGTTGAGGACGATCTCGAACGCCTGAGTGGGAACGATCGCATTGAGTCCGACACCGAGGAGAATGACGAATCCCGTGAGAGCGATGCCGCCGTAGGGGACGCCCGCCTTGTTCATCCTCGCCGCGAACGCGGGCGCAGACCCTGCCATGGCCATCGAGTGCAGTATTCGTCCGGTCGAATACAGTCCGGCATTGAGTGAGGACAGTGCGGCGGTGAGTACGACGAGATTCATGATCGCGTCTGCGCCTTCGAGGTTGATCGTTCCGAAGAAGGTGACGAACGGGCTTTCGCCGGCGTGATATTCCATGTAGGGGAGGAGTAGCGCCAACAACATGACGGATCCGACGTAGAAGACGAGAATCCGGAGGATCACCGTGTTGATCGCCTTGGGGATCACCTTCTCCGGATTCTTGGTTTCCCCGGCCGTAGTGCCGACCAATTCGATGGATGCGTAGGCGAATACGACGCCCTGAATCACCACGATCGCGGGCAGGATGCCGTTGGGGAACCACCCGCCGTTGTCGGAGATCATGCTGAAGCCGGAGGTGTGGCCATCGATGGGGGTACCGAACAAGACGAAGTAGACCCCGAAACAGAGGAAGGCGGCCAGCGCCACGACTTTGATGAGCGCGAACCAGAATTCCAATTCACCGAACACGCGTACCGACACCATGTTCAGTGTCAAAACGAGCGCTACTGCCGCCAAGGCGAACACCCATTGGTCGACGTCTCCCAGTGGCGCCCAGTATTTCTTGAAGAAGTTCATGTAGAGCGCTACTGCGGTGACATCGACGACCGCGGTCATCGCCCAGTTCAGCCAGTAGAGCCAGCCGGCGGCGAATGCCATTTTCTCGCCGAAGAATTCGCGCGAGTACGAGACGAACGAACCCGACGTGGGACGGTGCATCACCAGCTCGCCCAGTGCCCGCAGAATTAGGAAGGCGAAGAATCCGCAGAGGGCGTAGACGAGAACAAGGGCGGGTCCTGCTTGATGAAGGCGTCCACCGGCGCCCATGAACAGGCCGGTACCGATCGCACCACCGATGGCGATCATCTGAATCTGCCGAGGGCCGAGTGCCTTTCGGTACCCCAGATCTTCCTCGACGAAGATGTCGTGTGTCTGACTCGGGCCGTCTTTTTCGATCGTCATGACACCACTCCAGCGGTCGTCGGAACGGGAGCCTGAGTTGCCGTACCAGCCCTCAGGTTGGCGAGGTGCTCCGGACTGAGTAGTCGATCGAGTTCGTCTCGGTCGAGTAGTCCGGCCTCGATCACGAGGTCGGCGACCCTACGACCGGACACCAGCGCTTCCTGCGCGATACGGGTCGACGCGGTATAGCCGATGTACGGATTGAGCGCGGTGACGAGTCCGATCGAGTCTTCGACCCGGGCACGCAGAAGTTCGGTGTTGGCGGTGATCCCGAGAACGCACTTGTCGGCCAGGATGCGGCAGGCGGCGGCCAGATGCCGCATTCCGTCCGACAGCGAATGCACGATGATCGGTTCGAAGGCGTTGAGTTGCAGCTGGCCGGATTCGGCGGCCATCGTGATGGTGACGTCATGACCGATGACCTCGTAGGCCACCTGGTTGAGCACTTCCGGAATCACGGGATTGACCTTGCCGGGCATGATCGAAGATCCCGCCTGCACCGGCGGCAGATTGATTTCGTTGAGTCCCGCCCGCGGCCCAGAGGACAGGAGACGGAGGTCGTTGCAGACCTTCGACAACTTCACCGCGATCCTCTTCAGGACGCCGGACAGGTGCACGAACTGGCCCACATCCTGGGTGGCCTCCACCAGGTCGGTGGCGAGTACGAGGGGAAGTCCGGTGAGTTCGCGCAGCTTGTCGCACGCGGCCTCGGCGTACCCGGCGGGGGCGTTGAGACCGGTCCCGATTGCGGTGGCTCCGAGATTGATCTCGTGGACCAGTAGCGCTGCTTCCCCGAGTCGTGCGCGGTCCTCGTCGATCATCACCGAGTAGGTGGCGAATTCCTGTCCGAGCGTCATCGGGACCGCATCCTGAAGTTGGGTGCGGCCCATCTTCACCGTGCCGGCGAACTCGACGGCCTTCGAAGCGAACGCCTCCTGCAGCACCCGCAGGGCGTCGAGCAGATCCTCGATCGTCAGAATCGTGGCGATGTTGACTGCCGTGGGATAGACGTCGTTGGTCGATTGGCTGAGGTTGACGTGCTCGTTGGGGTGCAGGTGCTGGTACTCGCCGCGATCGTAACCGAGAATTTCGAGCGCCCGGTTGGCAATGACCTCGTTGGCGTTCATGTTGGTCGACGTCCCGGCGCCACCCTGGATCACATCGACGACGAACTGCTCGTGCCAGCGGCCCTCGACAATTTCGCGGCAGGCCTGGCCGATCGCCTCGGCGCGGCGGTGGTCGAGAATGCCCAGCTTCTCGTTGGCGCTCGATGCCGCCCATTTGACGAAGGCGAGTCCGCGAATCAACGAGGGGTTCGTCGAGATCGGCCGACCGGTGATCGGGAAGTTCTCCACCGCACGGAGCGTGTGAATACCCCAGTACGACTCTGCGGGCACCTGGCGGTCCCCGAGTAGGTCGTGTTCTGTTCTCGTTTCGAGCACTTGACTTCATTCCTCACGTGGATTCGCGCTAGCAGTGGTCCCGCGGCGCTCGGAGAGGCAGTTGGTAGAGCTGCCCACCTACCTGCCTGCCAGGCTGTCAGACAGGTGACATTGTTACTTGGCTCACTTGCGGTCGTCAACCCCTCGATACGCGCAGGTTGACGCATTTGCCTGGTCGTGAGAAGAATGTTGCCATGAACCTGTCAGACAGCTGGGCAGCCAGGCGTCCCGTGACCGCGCGGGTCAGCGCTGCCGAAGCTGTTCTCGCGGACCTGCGCGCCGCCATCACCTCGGGTGAGCTGGCGGTCGGTGAGCGGCTCCCGTCGGAAGCGTCGTTGGCGGCGCGGCACGGGGTCAGTCGTTCGGTCATCCGCGAGGCACTGCGGTCATGTCATGCGCTGGGTCTGACCGAGACCAAATCGGGTCTGGGCACGTTCGTCATCAGTGATTCGATCGCGCGCGACCTCGACTTCGGGAATTACGCTGCCAACGAGCTCGTCGAGGCGCGCCCTCATGTGGAGATCCCCGCTGCCGGTTGGGCGGCGCAGCGGCACTCTGCCGAGGACCTTGCCGCATTGCGCGGCTTGGCCGGTCAGATGCGCGACGAGGACGACCCCTTGGTGTGGGTGTCCCTGGACGCTCAGTTCCACGCGCTGATCGCCCGGACCAGTCGCAATCGTGTGTTCGAGTCGGTCGTCGTCGATATTCGTGAAGCGCTGACCCGGCAGTCGGAAACGCTCAACCTGGTCGCCGGCCGGCAACAGAGGTCGAACGACGAGCATGACCGGATAGTCGACGGGATCGAGTCCAGGAGCTACGACGTGGCCGCAAAGGCCATGGCGGAACACCTCGATGCCGTGCGTGTCGCACTGGAATCCGTTGTCGGCGAGGCCTATTCGGCGGATCGGTCGTAAGAGGTAGTTCGGCTCGTACGTTCCTGTCGGGCGAAAACTAGTCGTACGGACCGGAAATCGACGTTTCGGCGAGCCGGGACAGGCCCTCCCTGATGTGTCGAGCCCACAAGCCGCCGATCCCCTCCACCGACTGCAGGTCGGCGGCCGTTGCGGCAAGCAGCGACTGCAGAGTCCCGAACGAGCCGACGAGCCGGTGAATTTGGTTGAACTGCAAGCGGGGAACTCGGGTGAGAACGCGATAACCACGTGGACTCATGGGAGCCTCGAGCGCTTCGATCGTTCCCGGGTAACCGAACGCGCGAGCCAGAGTCGTCAGGTCCAGCAGGTCGGCGTCGGTGATCTTGTCGAGGGCAGTCAACGACTTCTCGACATCGGGTGCAGGGGCGGGTCCCGAACCGGCGAGATAGTCGCGGACGATCAGTTCCCGGGCTACATCGTTGTCGCCGACGAGCTCTTCGAGTTGGAGGGCGAGCTGTCGGCCGTCGGTGCCCAGTTCGAGTACGTCCTGCTCGATCTCCACAGACACGCGGCGCACCATCTCGAGCCGCTGCACTACGGTGAGCGCGTCGCGGAGGGTGACGAAATCCTCGATCTCGACGACCGACAACTGACGGGTGACCTCGTCGAGGCGCGCCTTGTACCGCTCGAGGGTGGCCACCGCCTGATTGGCCCGGGACAAGATGGTGGCAGACCCGTCGATGACATGCCGTATTCCGCCGACGTACACGCTGACGATGCTCATCGACTGGCTCACCGACACCACGGGATATCCTGTCTGCATCGCCGTGCGTTCGGCGGCGCGGTGCCGGGTGCCGGACTCGACGGTGGGAATCTTGTGGTCGGGAACCAGCTGGACGTTGGCGCGGACGATGCGCGAACCGTCCGTGGACAGGACGACGGCACCGTCCATCTTCGACAGCTCACGCAGCCGGGTGGGAGCGAACTCGACGTCGAGCTCGAAGCCGCCGTCGCAGATTTCTTCCATCTGCTCGTCGTAACCGAGGACGATCAGTGCGCCCGTGCGGCCGCGGAGAATGCGTTCGAGGCCGTCCCGAAGCGCGGTTCCGGGAGCCAGCCGGGCAATGGTTTCGCGCAGCGCAGACGACGACTCTGCATCGTTCATCGCGAAACACTCCCCGCTGAGGTAGACGTCACTTTGTACAGGGCCGTCGGGGAATAGGGCCCGGACCCGCGTTTAGATTACCTATCCATGAGTAGTACCTGGACTTTGCCCGACGACCTGACCCTGCCGGAACCGGTCGGCACCTTCCCCGCTGCAGGTCAGCCCGTGCCGCAGCACTGGAGTCGGTGCTTCGGATGCGGCGACCAGTCGCCGGCCGGTATGTCCATGAGCTTCACCGCCGGGGAGAACCTCGACGTGTGGGGACGTCTCGAGGTGGCCCCTCGCTATCAGGGCGGTCCGGGTGTGATCCACGGCGGCATCCTGTCGACGGCGTTCGACGAGGCACTGGGCATGGCGTGTCGGGCGACCGTGGACGGTCCGGTGGTGACCGGTCATCTGGAGATCGACTTCGCGCGGCCCATTCCGCTGGGCTCGGTGCTCGAATTTCACGCGCGCATCGACGGAACGATCCGCCGCAAGGTCTACGCCAGTGCGGAGGCGCGCATCGTCGAGGGGCCGAACACCGACCCCGACGTGGTTGTGGCCACGTCGCGGGGGTTGTTCCTCACCGTCACGGCCGAACACTTCGAGAAGACCAAGACCTTCGTGGACGGGGTTCCGGACATGCCGTTCGGCACGTCGTCGATCTAGTTGTCTAGATGCGCGGTCAAGCGACGGCTTGCTCATGTGCGCGGTCAAGCGACGGCTTGCTCATATGCGCGGTCAAGCGACGGCTTGCTCATATGCGCAGGGAAGCGATGGCCGCTCCGAGATTCCCGACCTCGGTGACCTTCATTCCGGGAGGGGACGCACCGGAGTCGAGCGGAACGAGGGCCCGGTTGAATCCGAGTCGGGCCGCTTCGGCGAGCCGGCGCCCGACACCGGGAACCCGCCGGACCTCACCTGCCAGCCCGACTTCGCCGAGGATCACCAGCCCGTCGGGAACGGGCTTGTCCTTGACCGCGGAGGCGACGGCGAGTGCCAGCGCCAGGTCTGCAGACGGTTCGGTCATCCGCATGCCGCCGACCGTAGCCGCGTAGACGTCGTTCTTGGCGATCGGTACTCCGCACCGGCGGTCCAGCACGGCCAGCACCATGGCCACACGTGCGCTGTCGAGCCCGCTCACCGCGCGCCGGGGTGCGGGCATGGATGTTGCGGCCACGAGCGCCTGGACTTCGCCGAGCAGAGGCCGTTTGCCGTCCATCATGACCGTGACGGCGGTTCCGGGCACAGCTTCGCCGCGGTGGTGCAGAAACAGTCCCGACGGGTCGCTGATGCCGGCGATGCCGTCTTCTCGGAGTTCGAAGCACCCCACCTCGTCGGCGGCACCGAAGCGGTTCTTGACCCCGCGCACCATGCGGAGTGTGGAGTGCTTGTCTCCCTCGAAGTGCAGGACCACGTCCACGAGGTGTTCGAGCGACCGCGGACCCGCGACGGCGCCGTCCTTCGTGACGTGGCCGATCAGCAGGACCGGGACACCGCTGGCTTTCGCGAGCGAGGTGAGCGCACTGGTGACGGCCTTGACCTGGGTGACGCCGCCGACGACACCGTCGACGTCGGCGGCGAGCATGGTCTGCACGCTGTCGACGATCAGCAGGGTGGGACGTACCTGTTCGACGTGACCGAGGATGGTCGCGAGGTCGGATTCGGCGGCGAGATAGACCCGCTCGTGCACCGCGCCCGTCCGGTCGGCGCGTAGCCGTACCTGACCGGCGGACTCTTCACCCGTGACGTAGAGCGATCGGTCGTCCGGGCCCCGCCGCGCCCACTGGTGCACGACCTCGAGAAGAAGCGTGGACTTGCCGACGCCCGGTTCGCCCGCGAGGAGAACGACCGACCCGGGGACCACACCACCGCCGAGGACGCGGTCGAGTTCACCGATGCCGGTGGGTTTGGCCTGAGTGGATGTGCTGTCGATCTTCGTGATGGGGGTCGCCGGCGTGGACGGGAGAACGGCCCCCGCCCCGGCCTTCGCGAGCGATGCGCCCGGACGACTCGCCACCGGCGCGAGGATCGGAGCCTCGTCCATTGATCCCCAGCTGCCGCACTCGGGACAGCGGCCGACCCATTTGGGCACGGTGCACTGACACGACGAACACCGGAAACTGGACTTGAGTTTGGCCACCGACGCAGCCTAGAGAGCCGGTCCGACAGACCGGCCTCGGGCGGCTGTCAGTGCCCGCCGCCGCCTTCGGCCTGCGTGCCCGCGGACTTGTCGGACACGTGACGCTCGGTTTCGTGACCGGCGTCGACGGGAACGGACACCGTGACCTCACCGGCCTTCTCGAACGTGAAGGTGACGGGGAAGGTGAGGCCGGGGCGCACACCCTCCTTCAGATCGTCCAGCGTGACCAGGACGACATCGCTCGGAACCTCGGCAGCCTGGTCACGTTCTTGCTCGGCTTGACCACCCTCCACGGCGTCCTGCGCGACGTCTCCGGCCACGAGCGCCGTCTGCGGGGGAATCTCCTGGCCGCCGGCAGCATCACGAATGGTGACGGTCTTGGCGACGTCGGTGCTGATCTTGGTCAGCTTGTCGGCGGCATCTTCGTTGTTGTTGATCGCGGTGAACGCGAGGACCGCTTTTCCGCCGGCCTCGATGCTGTACTCGTCCGAGTTGGGGTACACGACGTGCACGTTGCGCAGAGCGATCGATCCGAGGTCGGCGCCGTTGCCGTTGACCGCGGCGACCTGATTCGAGGTCTGGGTGATCTGTCCCGCACCGCAAGCGGACAGCGTGAGGGCCGCGCCGGCAGCGAGAGCAACGGCGGTCGCGACTCGGCGAGTCGGCTTGTCGAGAGCAGTCACGGGTTGTCCTCCAGTGTCAGGTTCGCACTCCAACTAGGCAGAGTAGTAGTTCCCTCGTACGGCCCGGTCGCTGGGTACTCACAACGGTTGTCTGCGTGCACTTTCGGCCTCGAAGAACCGCCAGCTCGGAGCCCCTGAGATGCACGTATCGCAGGCGCTGTCAACCCCTACGATCAGGCCTCGGTGCCCCTGACCTGCACCGTTGATGCGACCTGGAACCGGTCACGTGTTAAACTCGAAAGATCGAAAGGGGCACGGGACAGATGATTTTTAAGGTCGGAGACACCGTCGTATACCCCCATCACGGTGCGGCGCTGATCGAAGCTATCGAAATCCGCACCATCAAGGGTGAGCAGAAGGAATATCTCGTTCTCAAGGTTGCTCAGGGCGATCTCACCGTACGGGTTCCCGCAGACAACGCAGAGTATGTAGGCGTACGTGACGTAGTCGGTCAGGAAGGTCTCGACAAGGTCTTCCAGGTCTTGCGGGCACCGCACACCGAAGAACCCACCAACTGGTCTCGCCGCTACAAGGCGAATCTCGAAAAGCTCGCGTCGGGTGACGTGAACAAGGTCGCCGAGGTCGTTCGTGACCTGTGGCGTCGCGAGCAGGACCGCGGCCTGTCCGCGGGGGAGAAGCGCATGCTCGCGAAGGCCCGGCAGATTCTTGTCGGAGAGCTGGCGTTGGCCGAAGGTACCGACAGCGACAAGGCCGAGACAATCCTCGACGAGGTCCTCGCGGCCGCGTCCTAGACAGCCGCGACGTCGCAGTGACCGAAGACCGAGGTCCTGTAGTCGCGCTGGTTCCCGCCGCTGGTCGAGGAGTGCGTCTGGGCGAGATGACGCCCAAGGCATTCGTTGATCTCGGTGGGAAGACCATGCTTGTACGCGCGGTCGACGGGCTCCTCCAGTCGGGGGCTGTCGACCGCGTCGTCGTGATCGTGCCGGAAGAGCTCGTGGATTCCACGCGCGGCACTCTGCCTGATGGAGTCGTCGTCGTGCCCGGCGGCAGCGAACGGACAGATTCGGTGCGCGCGGGCCTCGCTGTCGCGGACGACGCAGAATACGTGCTGGTCCACGATGCTGCGCGTGCGCTCACGCCCCCATCGCTCATTGCCCGGGTCGTTGCGGAACTGCGCTGCGGGCGCAGCGCCGTCATCCCCGTCCTCCCGGTGACGGACACGATCAAGACCGTCGACGTTCTCGGGGCGGTGACCGGAACACCCGAACGCTCCGAACTGCGGGCGGTCCAGACGCCACAGGGCTTCGTCGCACCACTGCTCCGGCGTGCCTACGCCGCCGCGGATGGCATCGCGACCGACGATGCCGGCCTGGTGGAGCGCCTGGGTGAGCAGGTTCGCAGCATCGTCGGAGAACCCACCGCATTCAAAATCACCACACCGCTGGATCTCGTGCTGGCCCGCGCGCTGGTGGAAGAGGGAGCGAACTAGTGCGCGTCGGCATCGGTACGGACGTCCATCCGATCGAGCAGGGACGGCCGTGCTGGATGGCCGGTCTTCTGTTCGAGGGCGAGGACGGGTGCGCCGGTCACTCGGACGGCGATGTCGCGGTCCACGCTCTGTGTGACGCATTGCTGTCGGCCGCGGGGCTCGGGGACCTGGGTTCGGTTTTCGGCACGGGCAGGCCGGAATGGTCGGGAGTGAGCGGTGCCGCAATGCTCGCCGAGGTGCGGCGACTCCTCGGCGAGGAAGAATTCGGTGTCGCCAATGCCGCCGTCCAGGTGATCGGGAATCGGCCGAAGATCGGCCCGCGCAGAGACGAAGCGCAAAAGGTGTTGAGTGACATTCTGGGCGCACCGGTTTCGGTGTCCGCGACCACCACGGACGGTCTCGGACTCACTGGGCGGGGCGAGGGGATCGCCGCGGTGGCCACCGCGTTGGTCATCCCTGCTCAAAGCGCCAGGTAAGATCGCTGGTCGTGACCCTGCGCCTATTCGACACCGAGACGCGGGCCATGCGTGACTTCGTTCCGCTGGCCCCTGGACACGCATCGGTGTATCTGTGTGGAGCCACGGTGCAGGGCGACCCCCATATCGGGCACGTGCGCAGTGGCGTCGCCTTCGACGTACTGCGACGCTGGTTACTCGCCCACGACTTCGACGTGGCGTTCGTGCGCAACGTCACCGATATCGACGACAAGATCCTGAACAAGGCCGCCGAAGCCGGGCGTCCCTGGTGGGAATGGGCCGCCACATTCGAGCGATCCTTCACCTGGGCGTATCAGCAGCTCGGAGTCCTTCCGCCGTCGATCGAGCCACGGGCTACCGGGCACGTCACCCAAATGGTCGAGATGATGCAGCGACTGATCGACAACGGTCACGCGTACGCCTCGGGAGGTGACGTCTACTTCGACGTGCGCAGCTACGCGAGCTACGGCAGCCTGTCCGGGCACAAGCTCGACGACGTGCATCAAGGCGAGAGTGCCGGCGAGTGCAAGCGGGATCCCCGTGACTTCACGCTGTGGAAAGCGGCCAAGCCCGGTGAGCCGTCGTGGCCGACGCCGTGGGGTCGTGGCCGCCCGGGATGGCACCTCGAGTGCTCGGCAATGGCCGAGTTCTACCTCGGTGCCGAGTTCGATATTCACTGCGGCGGACTCGACCTCGTCTTCCCGCACCACGAGAACGAGATCGCGCAGGCCAAGTGCGCCGGCGACGGTTTCGCGCAGTACTGGTTGCACAACGGCTGGGTCACCATGGGTGGCGAGAAGATGTCGAAGTCGCTCGGCAACGTGCTCTCCGTGCCGAACGTGCTGAACAAGGTTCGGCCGCAGGAACTTCGGTACTACCTCGGCAGCGCCCACTACCGGTCGATGCTCGAGTACTCCGACACCGCTCTCGACGAGGGGGCCGCGGCGTTCCGTCGGGTCGAATCATTCGTGAACCGGACCTGTGAGCGTGTCGGTGAGGTTCCCGTCGGTCGTTGGACGGAGGCGTTCGGTCGCGCTCTCGATGACGATCTCGCCGTCCCGGCCGCGCTCGCCGACGTACACGGCCGTGTGCGTGAGGGCAACATCGCTCTCGAAGGGGGAGACCTCGAGGGTGCCCGCGAGATCGCGTCGCAGGTGCGGGCCATGATGGGAATTCTCGGTGTGGACCCCCTCGATCCGCACTGGACTCAGGACACCGCGGATGCGTCCGCGGCAACCGACGCCCTGGACGTACTGGTCCGGGCCGAACTCGAGCGCAGGCAGAGTGCCCGGGCCGAGAAGAACTGGGCTGTGGCCGACGAGGTGCGTGACCGCCTCATCCGGGCGGGCATCGAGGTCACCGATACCCCCAACGGGCCCGAGTGGTCTCTCAAGGCAGGACAGTAGTAATGGCTGGAAATTCGAGCAGGCGCGGAGCCGTCCGCAAGTCGGGTACGAAGAAGGGGCAGGTTGCCGGTTCCGGTGGCCAGCGTCGCAGGGGACTCGAGGGACGGGGCGCCACTCCGCCCGCCGAGGCCCGCACCAAACATCCCGCGGCCAAGCGGGCAGCCAGGGCCAGTCGTGAGGCCGAAAAGCAGCCGGGTCGCGGCAGGCAGACCGCAGGGCGCAAGGTCCTCGACGGACCCGAAACCGTGCTGGGCCGCAACCCGGTCGTCGAGTGCCTGCGCGCCGGTGTCCCGGCGACCGCACTGTATGTCGCGGTCGGCACCGAGAGCGACGACCGCCTGAAGGAATCGGTGCAGCGGGCGGCCGACGCCGGCATTTCCATCCTCGAGGTTCCGCGAACCGATCTCGACCGGCTCAGCGCCAACGGCCTGCACCAGGGAATCGCGCTGCAGGTGCCGCCGTACCGTTACGCGCACCCCGACGATCTCCTCGCGGAGGCACGTAAGCATCAAGAGGCGCCGTTGCTCGTGGCCCTCGACAACATCACCGATCCGCGCAACCTCGGTGCCGTCGTTCGATCGGTGGCTGCGTTCGGCGGACACGGTGTGGTCATCCCGGAGCGCCGTAGCGCAGCGGTGACCGCGGTGGCCTGGCGGACGAGTGCGGGAGCGGCGGCCCGGTTGCCGATCGCCCGCGCCACCAATCTGACTCGTACGCTGAAGGATTGGGCATCCAAGGGTGTTCAGGTCGTCGGTCTCGACGCGGGCGGTGATACCACTCTCGACGACTTCGACGGCAGCGGTCCCGTCGTGGTCGTGGTCGGCTCGGAGGGCAAGGGCCTGTCGCGTCTGGTTCGGGAGAACTGCGACGCAATCCTGAGCATTCCCATGGCCGGTCCCGTCGAGTCGCTCAACGCTTCCGTCGCCGCAGGCGTCGTACTCGCCGACATCGCGCGTCGCCGCCGGAGCTAGCCGGATCGCGAGCACCGAAGTGTCGTGGGCTCCGGCCGCCGTACCTTTGTGACACTCGTGGGGGTCATCGCGGGATCGTCGGCGCGACCATCCGGTGGAAGCGCATTCGGTGGCCGGGGCGCAATTGTGCGGCCATCGGCAGGTCGTCCTCGACGACGACCGCGATCACCGGATACCCACCCGTGACGGGATGATCGGCGAGGAACAGGATCGGCCGGCCGTCGGGAGGCACCTGCAAGGCTCCCGCCACCATCGCTTCACTGGGCAGTTCACGGGTAATCGCTCGATGCAGAGGTCCCGGCCCGGAGAGACGTGCGCCCACGCGGTTGGTGTCGGAGCTCACCGTCCAGGTTTCCCGCAGGAGCGCGTCGACCGATGCCTTGGTGAACCAGTCGTCGCGGGGTCCCAGTCGAACCCGCATCATCAACGGATTCTCGGGAGCTGCGGGCGGGGGCGCGAATTCGTCGGCAGGCCAGTCGGTGCAATCCGCTCCGACGAGGATTCGATCACCCTCGGCCACCGGGTCCGGGCCGAGATCCGACAGCGTGTCTCTCGAGCGGCTGCCCATCACCGGCGGAACGTCGACACCCCCGCGCACCGCGAGGTAGCTACGTAAACCTTCCGACGCGTACGCCACCTCGAGCAGATCACCGGACTCGAGGTGCAGCATCGTGTAGTCGGGCTGCGGTCGCGAGTTGACGGTCACGGGCGCCCGCGCACCGGTGACCGCAACCGACACGGTGCCCGCGACGCGCACGGCGAGGCCGCCCAGTGTAATTTCCAGAGTGGCGGCCCCGGACCTGTTGCCTACGAGCCGGTTTGCGCAGTCGTGGGCGACGCGGTCGGCAGCGCCGGACTCGCCGACTCCCACCGAGGCGTACCCGGGCCTGCCCCGATCCTGCACGGTGGTGAAGGGTCCGGTGCGCACAACCTCGAGCCAAGCCATGGGCCGATTGTCTCGCACCACCACCCCCCGTGAGTACTTATTAACAAGGGGTGGTTAAGAAGTACTCACGGGCGCGAAGCGCACAACGACGCCGGGCCTCAGGAGCGCTGGAGGAGTCCGCTGAACATCCCAGATGTGTTCGTCCGTGCTGCCGATGAGCTGCCACCCGCCGGGTGAGCTGCGCGGATAGATTCCCGTGAACTCACCGGCGAGGCCGACAGCACCGGCCGGAACGGATGTTCGCGGCGTGGATCGCCGCGGAACGTGTAATTCCGGCGCACCTCCGGTGAGGTAGCCGAATCCCGGCGCGAACCCCGAGAAGGCCACTGTCCATCGTGTGCCGGTATGCGCCTCGATCACCCCGTCCACCCCGAGGCCGGTCAGCTCGGCCACTTCCTCGAGGTCGGGCCCGTCGTAGCGGACGCTGATCTGTAGGTGCTCCGACGTGTCCTCGGGTGCGCCCGTTCGCGGTTCGGTGGTTCGCAACCATCGGACGACGCGGTCGCGGCTGGTTGCGGCACGATCGAATCTGGCGAGGATGGTGCGGGCGGCCGGAACGATCTCGCCGACCCCCGGCGGCCTGGCCTCGTCGAGGGCACGGAAATGGGCGAGGACGGTGTCGAGGTCTTCGAACTCGGCGAGGACCGCAGCATCTCCGACGTCGAGTACCCGCATCAGACGAACGGTTCCACTGTGATGCCCTCGGCATCGAGCAACTGCCGGATGGACGCGGCCATCTCCACGGCCGCGGGGGTGTCGCCGTGTACGCAGACGGATTCGGGTGCGATCGCCAGCAGGGTGCCGTCGACGGCTTCGAGTGTGGAGTCGAGCGCCAACCGGCGTACCCGCTCGGCTACGATCGCCGGATCGTGAAGGACGGACCCAGCTGTCGTGCGCGGTACCAGCGTGCCCTCGGGTGTGTAGGCACGGTCGGCGAAGGCCTCGGCGACGGTCCGCAGGCCAGCGGCCTCCGCTTCCTCCAGGAACACCGAACCGGGCAGGCCGAGGACCGGGAGAGTGTCGTCGTAGGCACGGATTGCGGCGACCACCGCGCGCGCCTGCTCACGATGATGGACGATCGCGTTGTACAGCGCGCCGTGTGGTTTCACATACGCCACCGCTGAACCGCACACCTGCGCGAGCCCGTCGAGGGCGCCGATCTGATAGACGACGTCGGCGGTGAGGTCGCGTGGTGCGACGTCGATGAATCGTCGTCCGAAGCCGGCGAGATCGCGGTAACCGACCTGCGCGCCGATACGCACGGTCAGGTCGGCCGCCGATCTGCACGTGGACAACAGCGTCGTGGGGTCACCGGCGTGGAAACCGCACGCGACGTTTGCACTGGTCACGAGTTTCAACATCGCGAGGTCGTCGCCGAGAGTCCACGCCCCGAAACTCTCGCCGAGATCACTGTTCAGATCGATGGCCGGCACATATTCGATACTAGGGTTCTCGCCCCCGTCTTGTAGATTCTCTGGCGGGGGCGGGTGGAACCGATGGGGGTCCTGCTGCGTCGAAACAAATAAGTGTGGTCGTGCGTTGATCGGGAGGGGACTCGTGGCTGATCCGGGGTACATCAAAGACCCGGAAAATTTTCACTCCGACGGATGGGACCACGCACGCATCGTGAATGCCGTCGCCGGCATGGACGGAAATCAGATCAGTGCCGTCGCCCGGGCATGGACCGAATTGGGTTCGGCAGCAGGCGAAACCATCACCGCCTTCAGTGACGCCGTCAAGAAACAGATCCGCGAGAGTTGGCAGGGCGCCGCGGCCTCTGCGGCGTACGCCGAAACGGAGCGTTACGCCGGCTCGGCACCTGAGGCTCGCGACCAACTACACGGTGTTGCGGGCGCGCTGACTCCGCTCATCGACACCGTCACGGCTCTTCGCGGCAGAGTGCCTCAGACGGTGGGCACCGGGCTCTGGGACAAGCTGACACCGTGGGATACCGATACGGAAGACGAGATCTACCGCCGCGAAGGTGAAGCGCGGGACGCGATGGCCACCGTCTACAACCCGGGCCTCGCCACCTCGGACGGCTCCGTTCCCGAGTTCACAAAACCGGAGAGCAGGGTCGACGTCCCCTCGGGTCCGTCCGGCCCCGGTGTCGACCACGGAAGCAGTGCCCCGAATTCGAGCGATCGGATTGGTGGACCGAGGGCAGTGCAGCCGCTTTCCGGCGAGGCTCCCGCGGGCGAATCCACCGCTGCGGACAGCGCACCCACCGCAGATGGCACTGAGCCTAATGCGGCAACCGCGCCGACAGCGGCCACAGCACCGGCCACGACGGCCCCGGCCTCCGCGGCGGGCGATCAGGCGCAGAGCCGGACGGGTATGCCGCACGGTGTCGATACATCCTCGGGCGGTGGCTCACGAGCAGGTGGTGTGGGCGGCGGTGGCGCGGGTGGCGCTCTCGGGGTCGGGTCCGGCGGACTGGGCGGCAGTAGCGCGGGCGGTGGACGACCGGGTTCGGTCGCGGGGGCGGGTGGAAAACCAGGTGTCGCAGGGGTCGCCGGTAGCGGGCGCGCCGGTTCCGGTGTGCGTGGAACCGGGCCGATGGGCGCCGGAATGCTGGGCGGGGGAGCCGGAGGAGCCAGGGGCACCGGCGAGGACAAGGAGCACAAGACCCCCGACTACCTGATCACACTCGACAACGGCAACGAGTTGATCGGCAAGCTGCCCGTCGTGTCACCGCCGGTGATCGGTGCATGAGCATGCGCAATTGGCAGCTGCGACCGGAGCTTTTCGACGCACTGTGGTCCGGTACCGGGCAGGACCGCATGCCCTACCCGTTTCGGATCGTCAGCCCACATGCCGGGCTCAATGCATATCTCGCAGAGCAGACCCGGATACGAGAAGCTTTCGGGGGAGCAGAGCACGACGATGTGCGCGCGGCGTTGGAGATGCTTGCCGAACCCGACGTGTATGTCGAAATCTCCGGTTCAACCGCCGACGAGGCGCCGATCCGAATCATCGGCGCGCAGCACCGACAATGGTCGGTGATCGCGACACAACTCCCCGGCCGGGCACCGCAGGTCGGTGGCGACGTGGTGATCGGGACCGGCGCGGCGGGGAAACTGGGCGCCCAGCTGATCGGCCTCATCCCACCGAACGCCACCGGCCGCCGCCGGTTCCAGCGGCGCGACGACGACGGCACCCACTTCTCACAAGGAATCTTGCAGGAGGTCAATCGGGTCGCCCCCGCCCGACTCGAGACCGCCGTGCAGAAGGGATACGCGGGCCGCGGCAAGATCCGAGTCTTCCGCGGTCCCCGCTACGGCGCCGGCAGGGACATCGGAGTTCTGCACTGGATCGACATCGCGGGCGACGGACGCTATGCCATCGGCCCACACGATCCCGGCGCAGCCAACCCGGCAGGACCTCGTGAACTCGTATCGGCGCTCGACACCCTGATCCGAGTAGGCACCACCCAGCGAGCAGGCTCGACGACCGCCCGCTGTTGGTAGATTTGCCACGACGTGCAGGGTGGGGACGACAAAGGGGGACACGAACATGGCTGGTCCGGACGCACCGGAAGCCGGATGGAAGGCTTTCACCGAGAACGTGGTCGGGGGCGGCAGGCTCGAACTCGACCCCGCCGGCATCGAGCAGTGCATCAAGCTGTGTGATGATCACGCACGTCGCATGGGCGAACTCGCTAACCGCGCCCGATTCGAATTACGAGCAGCGAATTTGGGAATCGGTGAGAACGACATCGAGTCCGCGAAGGTCTTGGCTCGGAAGTTCGATGAGAAGGCAGTCGGCGGCAGCGAGATCAGCGTCTCCAACACGGCGGTCGGGCTGTTTACAGCGCACCAGTCTTACGCGAAGGATATGAAGTCCATGTTCGAAGCGGTGCTGGCCCGGTATACCGAGCAAGATGACGCGACAGCTGTGGCCTTCGGATCCTTGGGAACCACGCTGTGAGTGGTCGTTTGTGGCGAAATGCAGTTTCGATCGCCAGCACCGCTATTGCGTTGGGCGTTAGTGGCTGTACCCAGTCCGTGGACGGACACGCAGCAGAACCGCCGAATCCTCGCATTTCATTCCATCCGTGTGATGGCTTCCCCGAGGAAGCTATCGTGACGGCGCGTCTGAATGCATCACCGCCCGACCGTATGCCCGAACGGCACAAACCTCAGGTCTACGGGTGCGGGTACCAGTCGCCGGACTCCTATTCGGGCGTCGTCATCTCCGCCATCGCCGAGACTTTCAGCAGTGTCGAGTCGAGTGACCGCTTCACCGTCCTGAGCGAGACGACGATTGGCGGCCGCCCTGCGCTGGTGGCGGACTTTCGTGGTGGGAGTGCGTGCACGGTGTCGGTGGCGATCGAGCCGGGGATTCTCGAGTTCATGATCGGGTACAGCGAGTTGGAGGATTTCACGACCGTCGACGCTGCGTGCGATCAGGCGACGAAGGTGGCGACGACGCTGGCGCCGTATTTCCCCGACCACCTGTAGGCCGCATCCTGTACTGAGTCGCCACTCGTCGACCTGTGCGGGCTGATTCGGCCGTCGAGGCGCGGGGAGTGGCGGGCTCAGTGCGTGTGCGCGGCGACGCGTCCCGCGTTCTTCCGACGCCTGGAGCCGCCGAGGCGGCAGATCAGGTAAATCACGAAGGAGATCGTCGTCACGAAACTCGAGACGGGGACTCCGGGGGCCAGGGACAGCAGGATGCCACCCACTGCCGCGAGTTCCGCGAAGACGATCGACAGAATGGTCGCTTTCACCGGGCTCGCCGTGACGAAGGCTGCAGCCGCCGCGGGCGTGATGAGCAGAGCCATCACGAGCAGCGCCCCGACGATCTGCACGCCGAGGGCCGCGGTGATGCCGACGAGCACTGCGAACACGATCGACAGTGCACGCACCGGCACCCCGCGCGCCTCGGCGACGTCGGGGTCGGTGCTGGCGAACAGTAGAGGCCGGTAGATGAGGGCGAGAACCCCGATGACCACGACAGCGCAGAGCAGCAGCAGCGCAAGCCCACTGTTTCCGGGCGCCACGATCTGACCGATCAGCAAAGAGAAGCTCGTGCCGGTACGGCCTTCGTACGACCAGATGAACAGCACGGACAGTCCCAGACCGAAGGCCATGATCACGCCGATCACCGAGTCGCGGTCGCGTGCCTTCGCTCCGAGTAAGCCGAACAATATTGCAGCCACCACGGAACCGACGATGGCGCCCGCACCCACACTGATACCGACGAGAAGTGCGGCCGACGCACCGGTCAGCGACAGCTCGCTGGTCCCGTGAACCGCGAACGACATCTGCCTGCTCACGATCAGGGGCCCGATGACGCCTGCCAGCAATCCGAGGATGGCACCGGCGATCAATGCCTGCTGGACGAAGTCGTACTGCAAGAGGTCGATGGTGGCGGAGACATCGAACAGGTGCGACATCGCATCGGTGAACTTGTTGCTCATGCGTGTTCCTCGCACGTGTGGTGGACACCTTCGCCGGGGCGAAGTCCGCCGGCGCTGCCGAGTGCGTCGATGGCGTCGCCGGTGCCGATGACGATGAGACGTCCCCGCACGTGCAGGACTTCGACTTCGGTGCGATATAGCTCGGACAGCACCTCGGAGGTCATCACCTCGCCGGGTGTGCCGATACGGAATTGGCCGTCGACGAGGTACAGCACCCGGTCGACCAGCGGCAGAATGGGATTGATCTCGTGGGTGACGAACAACACCGCGGTGTCGTGCGTGCGCCGGCGCCGATCGATGAGGCTCGACACGAGACTCTGATTAGCCAGGTCCAAGCTGAGGAGAGGTTCGTCGCACAGCAGTATCTGCGGATCTCCGACGAGTGCCTGAGCGATCCGTAACCGCTGCTGCTCGCCGCCGGACAGCGAACCGACGGGTGCGTCGGCGTAACTTTCTGCACCGACCTCGGCGATCGCTGCATCCACGATCGCCCGGCGATGTCCCCGGCGCAGCAGCCCGGTTCCCCACCGGTGGCCGTCGACACCGAGACCGACGAGGTCACGTCCCCGGAGGGGAAGCCCGTCGTCGAGCGACTTCTGCTGAGGGATGTACCCGACGTTCGAGTTTCCGGCTCGGGCCGGTGATCCTGCGATTCTCGCGGTCCCGGAATCGAGGCCCAGCTGCCCGAGCAACACCTTGAGCAGTGACGTCTTGCCGGAGCCGTTGGGTCCGAGAACGGCGACGAACTCGCCGGGCTCGACGGTGAGATCGAGATGCTGCCACAAAATGCGTTCGCCGAAAGACAGTCGCGCCCCCGTCAGTTCGACTGCGGGGATGCGACTGCTGTGTTCGGTGTTCGTCGAAGAGAGTTCCGTCACAAGCCGATCAGTTCTATTGCAGCGCCTTGGCGAGGGCCTGGGCGGTGTTGGTCTGCCACTGAATGTAGTCCAACCCCTCGGGCAGGGTTTCGGTTACCTCGACGACGGGGACGCCTGCGGCCTCCGCGGTGGCCCGCACGTCCTCGGTGACCTTGTCCTGCGTCTGGGTGTTGTAGACGACGGCCTTCACCTGCTTGTCGGTGATCAACTGGCGCGTGGCTGCGATTGCGGCGGGCGCGGGATCGTTGCCGTTCTCGATGGCACTGGTGAAGTCGGCGGGGGTGACGTCGTTCAGTTCCGCCGACTCGACGAGGTAATGCGCGATGGGCTCGGTCTGGGCGATCGGCGCGTCCTTGTGCGCGGCCGCGATGCCGTCGGTGACGGCAGTGATCTCCGCGAGCCGGCCGTGGAAGGTTTCGGCGTTGGCGGTGTAGACGTCGGCGTTGTCGGGGTCGAGTTGGCCGAGCTTCTCCGCGATGGCATGTGCGGTCGCGTCGACGGTCGCGACGTCGTACCAGACGTGCTCGTTCACCTCGCCGTGTTCGTGCACGTCACCTTCGTGGCCGGCCTCTTCGCCTTCGTGCCCGGCCTCTTCACCCTCGTGCGCGGTCTCGCCTGCGTGTGCACCGGCTCCGAAGAGTCCGAAGGCGTTGACCGAGAGCTGGTCACCGTTGCCGGTGTTGATGATGTCATCGACGAAGTGGTCGTATCCGCCGCCGTTGTAGACGATGAGGGACGCGTCGGTGAGCTTGGCGGCGTCGGTGGGGCTCGCCTCGAAAGAGTGCGGATCCGAGGACGGCTCCGTGATGATCGAGCTCACCGCGACCTTGTCGCCGGCAACCGCCTGCGCGACGCTGCCCCACACGTTCGTCGACGCGACGACCGTCAAGGCGCCGTCGCTCGACGTGTCGGAGCTGCACGCAGTGAGGGTGAGGGCAGCGGCGAAGGACAGCCCGACGGCGGCCGTTGCGACACGAAAGCCTGAGGAAGCGCGCACAGAAAACTCCTGACAGAAGACGAGCTAAATGCTATTGGAAACCGTTACCGTTGCACTTTAGCGGATACGTCGCTGGTAGTGCACTTTCGGCCGAGCCCCGCCGCACCGTCGAACACTTCGGGTACTAACGTCCCCCTATGCCCAGGTCTCGACAGCCGCGCCGCCAAGCCACGCTGGCGTCGCTCGCGGCCGAGCTCAATATCTCCCGCACGACGGTGTCCAACGCCTACAACAGGCCCGACCAACTTTCCGCGGAACTCCGCGACCGGGTACTGCAAGCCGCGAAACGCCGTGGCTATCCCGGGCCGGATCCGGTGGCTCGTTCGTTGCGCACACGTAAGGCGGGTGCTGTGGGGCTCCTGCTGACCGAGGCGCTCAGCTATTCCTTCCGTGACCCGGCAGCGATGAGCTTCCTGTCCGGGCTCGCGGAGTCGTGTGAGTCGGCGGGACAAGGCCTGCTTCTGATCCCGGCCGGGCCGGGGCGTGACGACGCCGACGCCGCGGCCGTCGTGCAGCAGGCCGGTGTGGACGGGTTCGTCGTCTACTCGGTGGCGGACGACGATCCGTACCTCGCGGCGGTGTGCGAGAGGCACCTTCCCGTCGTCATCTGCGATCAGCCCCGGGAGATTCCTGGAGCATCACTCGTGGGAATCGACGATCGGGCCGCGATGCGGGCGCTCACCGACTACCTCATCGGGCTCGGGCACCGCGACTTCGGGGTGCTCAGCATGCGATTGGGCCGCGACCGCTCAGATGGAATTGCCGACGCCGAACGGTTGCACTCGCCGAATTTCCATGTGCAACGCGAGCGCATCGGTGGAGTTCGCGACGCCATGTCCGATGCCGGCCTGAACCCCGAGACACTCACCGTGGTCGAGCGTTTCGAGCACACCGGACGATCCGGTCACGCGGCCGCCGCCCAAGCGCTCGGCGCGAATCCGAACATCACCGCCCTCGTCTGCACCACCGACGTGCTCGCGCTCGGCGCCGTGGACTGGGCGCGCTGGCAAGGAATCGACGTTCCCGGCCAACTGTCGATCACCGGATTCGACGGCGTCGACGAAGCGCTCCGCGAGGGAATCACCACCGTCCGGCAGCCTCAGGAGGAGAAGGGCCGGCGTGCCGGCGCCCTGCTGATGTCTCCGTCGCACTCCGGCGTCGCAACGGTCGAAATGCTCGACACCGAGCTGTCACGCGGATCCACCGCCGGCCCCGCACCTCGCTGAGGCGGCCCTACGGCCTGCTCACGCCAACAGCTGTGCGCAGCGGAGCAGACCGAGGTGGCTGTATGCCTGCGGGTGATTTCCGAGCGAGCGTTCCGCGACGGGGTCGTACTCCTCGCTGAGAAGCCCGGTCGGTCCCGCCACGTCGACGAGCTGCGCGAACAAGGCCTCCGCCTGTGATCGCTGACCGATCAGCAGGTAGGCCTCCACCAGCCACGCCGCGCAGAGGTGGAATCCGCCCTCGGTGCCCGGCAAGCCGTCGTCGTGGTGGTACCGGTACACCGTCGAACCGCTGCGCAGTTCCGCTTCCGTGGCCGTGACGGTGGCGGCGAACCGCTCGTCGTGCGGGTCGATCAGCCCGGACAGCCCGATGTGCAGTGTGGCGGCATCGAGGTCGGTGCCGTCGTAGGCGGCGGTGTACGAGCGGACCTCGTCCTTCCACCCCTTCTCGCGCACCTCGTCCGCGATCTTGTCCCGCAACGGCGTCCACCCCGGTTCGATGGGGCGGCCGAAGTGCTTCGCCAGCGCCACCGCCCGGTCGACGGTCACCCAGCCCATCACCTTCGAGTACACGTGATGGCGCGGGTTGTCGCGGATCTCCCAGATTCCGTGGTCCGGTTCGAACCATCGGCGCTCGACGGCCGCGACCATCGCGCACACCAGTTCCCAGTCGCGATCGTTCAACGCCACCGCGACGCCCTGCTTCTCGCGGGCATGCGACAGATCGGCGATCAGTTCGACGATGGGACCGAACACGTCGAGCTGGACCTGTTGGTTGGCGGCGTTGCCGATGCGCACCGGGCGCGACCCGGCATACCCGGGCAGTGAATCGATCACGGCCTCGGGAGGAAGTCCGGTGCCGTGGAGGGTGTAGAGCGGATGCAGACGCTCGGGGCCGGGAATGGTCTCCAGCACGTCGTGCACCCAGTCCAGGAAACCTTCGGCTTCATTCAGCGAGCCGAGACTGACCAGTGCGGATGCGGTGAGCGCGGCGTCGCGGAGCCAGCAGTAGCGGTAGTCCCAGTTGCGGACGCCACCGATTTCCTCCGGCAACGAGGTGGTGGCCGCGGCCATGATGGATCCCGAATCGACGTGGACCAGACCGCGCAGGGTCAGCGCCGAGCGCTTCATCAGGTCGGGCTTCAACGTGGGCAGGGTCAGCCCCTTCGCCCAATCCGACCAATACGCTTCCGACGCGGCGCGACGTTCCTCTTCCGGCGTGTGTGACGGACCGATGTCCTCGGTGCCACACCGCAGTTCCAGAATGACGTCGCCTTCGGAGGGGTCGACGACGGCGTGGGCAGTCTGCTGATTCCCGTCGGAGGTCACGTTCCACCGCACGCCCGGCGAGCGCAGGACGATCGGCTCGTTGGTGCCGTGCACGCGCAATCCCTCGGCGACCGCCTCGAGGATTACCTGACCCTGGCCGAACTCGGGCCGCGGTGCGAATGTGACGACTGCGGCGGCCTGCCCGCTGATCACGCGGGTCAGATCGGTGCGACCGGGACACACGTCGTGCGGCAGGTAGTCGGTGACCGAGAGGCTGGCCCACCGTGTCTGCACGGTCATGGTGCTGTCGACGTAGCGCTGGCTGAGCGGCAGGGCGCTGCGGTGCGGGCCGACGCTGAAGTGGCCGGCTTCCGGTCCGCCGAGCAGATGCGCGAATACGGAGGCGGAGTCGGGTTCGGGGTGGCACAGCCAGGTGAGGGTCGCATCCGGGGTGACGAGGGCGACGGTCCGGGGGCTGGCGAGCATGGTGAGCCGCTCGATCGGTGGGGCATGCGCGCCCGACAGCCAGGTGCGACGCTCCTCGAGCAGGAACGCGAGGGCGGTCGCGACCTCTTCGGTGGTGTCTACCCGGAACTCGGCGAGGCTGTCGCCCGACCCGACCTTGACGCCGACGTCCGGACCCTGGAGTCGCGAGAACGCCTTCTCGTCGGTGACGTCGTCGCCCACGAAGACGGCCGCGGTGGCGCCTTCCTGATGGCGGATCAGGTCGAGGGCGTGACCTTTGTCGGTGGCGACCACGGCCAGTTCGATCACCGACTTGCCCTCGGTCACCTGCACGCCTACCCGCTGCGCGGCGTCGGCGCGCACGGCGGCCAGTGCCTTCTCGCCGTGCTCGGGGTCGGCATTACGGACATGCAGTGCCACGCTGGCGGGCTTGGTTTCCACCCCGGTGCCGGGGTGCAGTTGGGAGATCTGTCGCAGATCCTCGGTGATTTCGGCGAGCAGTTGGCGCGCGTCGGCGTCGATGGCGTGGATGAATCCGATATCGAATTCCGATCCGTGACTGCCGACGAGCTGAACCTCGGCGGGCAGACGGGACAGCGCCGCGAGATCCTTCAGCGCCCGACCCGAGATGACGGCCGCCGTCGTTCCTGCCAGGCCGGCGAGACCGCGGAGGGCTCGCACCGATTCGGCATGCGGAAATGCTCTTTCGGGGTCGGACACGATGGGGGCCATCGTGCCGTCGTAGTCGGAGGCCACGAGGAGACGAGGCGTCCTCGCGACCCGGGAGAGGGCACGACGGAGTTCGATGGGCAGATCTTGAGCGCTCACGCGTTCAAATCTAGGTGATGCAGCGGCGGAGAGCGCATTGTCGCTTCCGGATGTGCCCGGTTCGTCCCTTACTCGGGTCTGCGGCTTCCGTCACCGAGGAGCAGTTCGACGGTGAGTTCCAGCCGATTCGCCACATCTGTGGCAGAGGAACGGCGTGTGAGCCAGGCCACCAGATTCGACAACCAGACGTCGGAGATGACGCGAGCGACGGCCAGCTGGTCCTCGGTGGGCTCGGTGTCGGTCATGGCCCGCGCGAACAACCGGTCCATGAGCTTGCCCACCTGATCGACCTCGGCGGCGGCGGAGGCGTCGGCGAACATGAACGCCCGTGTCATCGCCTCGGTCAGCAGCGGGTCACGCTGCATGGCGCGAGTGATCTGGCTGAGGATGAGCTGCATGCGCTCGAGTGGATTGCTGCCCGGCGGATTCTTGCCCCGCGAATCGATGCGCTCGAACTCGCGCGCCAGCGCCGAGACCAGCAGGTGCACCTTGGACGGGAAGTAGCGGTACAGGGTCCCGACCGCAACGTCCGCACGTTCCGCGACCGCGCGCATCTGCACGGCTTCGTATCCGCCCTTGGAGGCCAGGGCCAGGGTGGCGTCGAGAATCCGCTTGCGCCGTTCCTTCTGCGCGTTGGAACTGAGATCGTCCTCGCCCAGCGTCGCCGCAGCGACTGTCGTGGGACGGGATCGAGAGCTGGTCGTCATACCTGTTTTCCTTCGCGCCTTGACTCATGGCCAGGTGACATATTAGAACACGTTCTAGACGAATGTGTCATTCAGGAGAGGCGGAAACCCGTTGTGACTATCGCCACCACCGAGGAACAGAGGGCTGCAGCGGGTTCGATCCAGGCGTGGGCGCGGTCCACGGACCCGCTCGTCACAGTACGCCAGGGACCAGCGGATTCGTGGCGCACGTCCTGGTCGTCCTTCGCGTCGCTCGGGATCTTCTCCGTTGCCGTACCCGATGCGGTCGGTGGCTCGGGCGCGGAGATCGTCGACCTCGCCGCGATGATCGAGCAGGCTGCAACTGAACTCGTCCCGGGTCCTGTTCTGCCCACCGCGCTGGCGGCTCTGGTCGTCGGGCGCAGCTCCGGCGCTGCCGCGAAGACCTGGTCCGGGAATCTCGCCGACGGGAAGATTCCGTGCGCGGTCGCTCTCGGCAGTCCGCCGGTGAACGCCACCCTCGCCGACGACGGGGGGCTGGTGATCACCGGAGACGCCGGTTTCGCGATCGGTGCCGACTCGGGAATGTCGGTGTTGCTGGCGGCCGACGCCGGCGACGGCGTCGTGTGGTGCCTGGTCGACGGCGAGTCCGTCGGACTCGAGGTGGCTCCCGCCGACACGATCGACAAGAGCCGGCCGCTCGCCCGCATCCGGTGCACAGGCGTTGCCGTCGCACCGGACCGCGTGATCACCGGGCTGCGGGAGGGGTTGGTCCGGGATCTCGCGGCCACACTGGCTGCGGCGGAGGCATCGGGGGTCGCGCGCTGGTGCCTGCGCACCGCGGTGGACTACGCCAAGATTCGCGAGCAGTTCGGTAAGCCCATCGGCTCGTTCCAGGCGATCAAGCATCTGTGCGCCGAGATGCTGTGCCGCGTCGAAGCGTCAAGTGCCGCGGCCTGGGACGCCGCGGTGGCGGCCGAAGGCGCGTGGGGCGCAGACGGCGGTGAACTGCCCATCGCCGCTTCCGTCGCTGCGGCGGTCACACTCGACGCCGCGGTGGAGACCGCCAAGGACTGCATCCAGGTGCTCGGCGGGATCGGCTTCACCTGGGAACACGACGCCCACTTCTATCTGCGCCGGGCGACGTCGCTGCGACAGTTGCTCGGTGGGTCGACGAGGTGGCGCGCGAGGGTAGCCGAACTCACCCGCGGCGGCGCCCGCAGGCACCTGTCCCTCGATCTCTCGGAACTCGCCGACGTGCGCGCCCGGATCCGGGCCGAGGTGACTGAACTGGTCGCGCTGCCCGACTCCGAGCGTCGCGCCGCACTCGCCGAATCGGGCTACCTCGCGCCGCACTGGCCCCAACCGTACGGGCGGGGCGCGCGGGCCGCCGAACAGATCCTCATCGAGCAGGAGCTGGCCGCAGTCGGTGTGGCACGGCCGGACCTGGTGATCGGGTGGTGGGCGGTGCCCACCATTCTCGAGCACGGAAGTCCGGAGCAGATCGAGCGATTCGCGATGCCCACTCTGCGCGGCGACATCATCTGGTGCCAACTGTTCAGTGAGCCGGGGGCCGGTTCCGACCTGGCGGCCCTGCGCACGTCCGCCGTGAAGGTCGACGGCGGATGGACACTGTCGGGTCAGAAGGTGTGGACCTCGCGGGCCCACGAGGCGGACTGGGCGATCTGCCTCGCCCGCACCGACCGTGATGCGCCGAAACACAAGGGCATCACGTACTTTCTCGTCGATATGACAAGCCCGGGAATCACGATCTCACCGCTTCGCGAGATCACCGGCGACGCCCTGTTCAACGAGGTCTATCTGGAAGACGTGTTCGTGCCCGACGATCTCGTGGTCGGCAATCTCGGTGACGGCTGGAAGCTGGCCCGTACCACCCTGGCCAACGAGCGAGTCGCGATGGGCGGTGGGTCGTCGCTGGGCGCGGCAATGGAAGAGCTGCTGACACTCGCAGGTGAAGGCGATCCGGTGACGGACGATCGGCTCGGCCGATTGATCGCAGGCGCGCTCGTCGGGTCCGTGCTCGAACTGCGCACCACCCTTCGGCAGCTCGACGGCCAGGATCCTGGAGCGGAGTCGAGCGTGCGCAAGCTGGTGGGTGTGCGCCAGCGCCAGGAAGTGGCGGAATTCGCGATGGAACTCGGCGGCGTCGACGGCTGGGTGGACGGTCCGCTCTCGCGTGAGTTCCTCAACACACGATGCTTGTCCATCGCCGGTGGCACGACGCAGATTCTTCTGACCGTCGCGGCGGAACGCATTCTCGGACTGCCCCGATCCTGAGCACCTCCCGCGATGGCCTTTCGCGAGTTCCGCGATGGTGATACAACTAGAACACGTTCTAAATCGAAAGTGGGAATGCCAGGTGGACTTCACCCGAGACGAGACTCAGGAGGCGATCGCCCAGGTTGCGAGGGGACTTCTGGACCGCGACCTCGAGGGCGACGCTCTGTGGCGCGCCTTTGCCGAGGCCGACCTGCTCACTCTCGCGCTACCCGAACGTCTCGGTGGGGAGGGCCTCTCGGTCACCGACGTCGGTGCGCTGCTCACCGAGGTCGGGCGCAGGGCGGCGGTCGTCCCCGCCCTCGCGACGCTGGGCTTCGGGGTGTTGCCCCTCGTTGCGCTCGGTGACGACAGGCAACAGGACGAGTTGCTGAGCGGGCTGGCGGACGGACGAACCTTCACCGCGGCGCTCGCCGAGCCCGGGAGGCCGTTCCCGGCGCCGCCGTCGGTGACCGCGGTGGCGGAGGGGAACGACTACCTCGTCACCGGACGCGTCGTGGCCGTCCCCTATGCGGACGGTGCCCACCGCATCCTCGTGCCGACCGACGCCGGCGTCGTGCTGGTGCAGCCGGGGTCGGACGGGGTGTCGCTGACTCCCACACCCTCGTCGTCCGGCAGTCCCGAATTTGCCGTCACCTTCGACGGAGCGCGGGGTGAACTCCTCGCCGGTGGACCGGAAGCGGTCCAGCAGCTCTATCGGATCGCCCTCGCCTCCATCGGTGCCGTGGCCGACGGATTGCTCTCGGGAGCAACACTTCTGGCGGGTGAGCATCTCGCCACCCGGCATCAGTTCGGCAAGCCGCTGGCGACGTTCCAGGCGGTCGCCCAGCAGATCGCCGACGTCTATGTCACCTCCCGCACTTTGCACGTGTCCGCACTATCGGCATCGTGGCGGGTGTCGCAGGGGCTCGACGCTCAGGACGACCTCGATGTGATGGCGTACTGGATCGCCGCGGAGGTTCCCGCAGCCATGCAGGTGCTGCACCACCTCCACGGCGGAATCGGCGTCGACGTCACCTATCCGCTGCACCGCTACTACTCGACTGCCAAAGACCTGGCGCGCCTCGTCGGCGGCGCCTCGTACCGACTCGACCTCGTGGGGGCCCGGTGTTCATCGATCTGACCGACGAGCAGCGAGAGTTGCAAGCGGAACTACGACGTTACTTCTCGGGCCTCGTCACGCCTGCCGAGGCCGAGATCATGCGCACCGAACGGCACGGCCCCACCTACCGTGAGGTGATCCGGCGGATGGGCAAGGACGGCTGGCTCGGCGTGGGCTGGCCGGTGGAATTCGGCGGCCGTGGATTCGGCGAGATCGAACAGCAGATTTTCGTGAACGAGGCGACGCGCGCGGACATTCCACTTCCGGCGGTCACCTTGCAAACGGTGGGCCCGACCCTCCAGAAGTACGGAACGGACGAGCAGAAACGCAAGTTCCTGCCGGCAATCCTCGCGGGCGAAGTGCATTTCGCGATCGGCTATACCGAACCCGAGGCCGGCACCGACCTCGCGGCCCTGCGGACCACGGCCCTCCGGGTGGGCGACGAATACATCGTGAACGGCCAAAAGATTTTCACCACGGGCGGCCACGACGCCGACTACCTGTGGCTCGCCGTCCGGACGGGTTCCGCGGATTCGCGTCACCGTGGGATCTCGATCCTGATCATGGACACGAAGGATCCGGGCTACAGCTGGACACCGATCATCACCTGCGACGGGGCCCATCACGTCAACGCCACCTACTACTCCGATGTTCGAGTACCGGTGAATATGCTTGTGGGTGAGGAGAACCAGGGGTGGCGACTGATCACGACCCAGCTCAACCACGAGCGGGTCATGCTCGGTCCGGCGGGACGCGTGGGCGGCCTCTACGACCGCATTCGCGACTGGGTGGTAGCCCACGGTCTTCTCGCCGAGCCCGACGTGCGGCGCGCGCTCGGAGAGATCCACGCAACGTATCGGCTGAACGAACTGCTCAACTGGCAGGTCGCCTCGAGTGACGCGGAGGCCATCGACATTGCCGATGCTTCGGCAACGAAAGTGTTTGCCACCGAGCGGATCCAGCGCATCGGAAGGCTCGTGGAGGAGATTATCGGACGCTACGGCGACCCGTCCGACCCGGATACCGCCGACCTGATGACGTGGCTCGACATGCAAACGAAGCGAAACCTGGTCATCACTTTCGGTGGGGGAGTCAACGAGGTGATGCGCGAACTGATCGCGACGGCAGGCCTGAAGCTTCCCCGAGTACCGCGATAGGAGCGCCGCGCATCATGAGTGCCGAACAGATCCTCGCTGCAGCAGAGAAGGTCCGATCCGCCGGTCCCAGCGCACCGCGGCCCGGACGGGACCCGATCAACCTCCCGATGATTCGCAACTGGGTAGAGGCGATCGGCGACCGGAACCCCATCTACGTCGACGAGGACGCCGCGCGGGCAGCAGGCCACGACGGTATCGTCGCCCCACCGGCGATGGCGCAGGTATGGACCATGCAGGGGCTGCACGCCGAACGCCAGCCCGACGACCCGCTGGGCCGCATGACGACCATCCTCGACGAGGCCGGGTACACGTCCGTCGTCGCCACCAACTGCGATCAGACCTACCACCGCTACCTGCGGCTCGGCGAGAAGGTCACTATCTCCACGACGCTCGAAGACGTCGTGGGACCGAAGAAGACCGGCCTCGGCGACGGGTGGTTCTTCACCACCCGCAGCCGGTGGACGGTGGCGAACGACGAGGGCGCCGACGAGGTCGTGGCCGAGATGTTGTTCCGCATCCTGAAGTTCGCCCCGAAACCCGCTGAACCGGTGGGACCTTCGGCGAACGGTCAGGGCGCGTCCTTCGACGATCTGGACCCATCGAAGATGATGCGGCCGAGTGCATCTCAGGATACCCAGTTCTTCTGGGACGGTGTCGCCGCGCACGAATTGCGTATCCAGAAGCGAGCAGACGGGTCCTTGCAGCATCCGCCGGTACCGGCGCTGTGGAAGGACAAGGCGGAGTCGACGGACTACCTCGTGGCCTCCGGCCGCGGCACCGTGTTCAGTTTCGTCGTTCATCACGCGCCGAAGGTGCCGGGGCGCTCACTGCCCTTCGTGGTGGCCCTCGTCGAACTCGAGGAGGGTGTCCGCATGCTCGGTGAACTGCGCGGCGTGGAGCCGTCCGCGGTGGGCGTGGGAATGCCCGTGGAGGCGATCTACCTCGACTTTCCCGGCGACGACGACACCGGCGGGGCGCCATGGACCCTGTACGCGTGGCAGCCCGCGACGAAGGAGCACTGATGACCTCTACTCTCGACGTCACGGTCGGCACCACACTGCCGGAGCTCGTGATTGCGGGTGATCCCACGTTCGTGGTGTCGTCCGCGCTGGCCACCCGCGATTTTCAGGACGTCCACCACGACCGCGATCTGGCGCAGAAGCGAGGGTCGAAGGACATCTTCGTGAACATCCTCACCGACACCGGTCTGGTGCAGCGGTTCGTGACCGACTGGGCAGGTCCGACCGCCGTCATCAAGTCGATCGCGCTCCGGCTCGGAGTTCCGTGGTACGCCTACGACACCTTGACGCTCAGCGGAACGGTGGCCGCGATCGATGACGGTGTCGTCAGCCTCGACGTGGTCGGCAGGAACTCGCTCGGTAACCACATCACGTCGCAGGTGACGCTCGTGCTGAACGGATCCACGAACGGAGCCGGGGCATGACGGGATTGTCTGGGAAGGCTGTCATTGCCGGCATCGGAGCCACCGATTTCTCGAAGGATTCCGGTCGCAGCGAATTGCGGTTGGCGGCCGAGGCCGTGCTCGCGGCACTGGACGACGCCGGCCTGGCGCCGGCCGACGTCGACGGGCTTACCTCGTTCACCATGGACACCAATACCGAGGCGGCCGTGGCCCGTTCGGTCGGAATCCCGGACCTGAAATTCTTCAGCCGCATCCACTACGGCGGCGGAGCGGCGTGTGCGACGGTGCAGCAGGCCGCGATGGCCGTGGCCACCGGGGTCGCGGACGTGGTGGTGGCGTACCGGGCATTCAACGAGCGTTCCGGAATGCGGTTCGGTCAGGTGAATTCGGGTCTGGTGCAGCAGGTGAATTCCTCGGGGACCGACAACACGTTCTCGTACCCGCACGGCCTGTCCACCCCGGCCGCATTCGTCGCGATGGTGGCCCAGCGCTACATGCACGAGTACGGCGCGACGAGTGCCGACTTCGGCCGGATCGCCGTCACCGACCGGAAGCACGCGGCCAACAACCCGCAGGCCTTCTTCTACTGCAAACCGATCACCCTCGAGGATCACCAGAACTCCCGGTTCATCGCCGAACCCCTGCACCTCCTCGACTGCTGTCAGGAGTCCGACGGCGGCATCGCGATTGTCGTCACCTCGCCCGAGCGAGCCAGGAATCTGAGGCAGAAACCCGCTGTGATCGCGGCAGCAGCGCAGGGGAGCGGCAGCGACCAGTACATCATGACGAGCTATTACCGCCCCGAACTCGCGGGATTACCGGAAATGGCACTGGTGGGCAGGCAGCTGTGGGAACAGGCCGGGCTCGGGCCGCAGGACATCGATATGGCGGTGCTCTACGACCACTTCACTCCGTACGTATTGATGCAGCTCGAGGAACTCGGGTTCTGCGGTCGGGGCGAGGCCAAGGACTTCATCGCCGACGGTGCCATCGACATCGGCGGCCGGCTACCCCTCAACACTCACGGCGGCCAGCTCGGCGAGGCCTACATCCACGGGATGAACGGCATCGCCGAGGGCGTCCGGCAGATCCGCGGCACGTCGGTGAACCAGGTGAAGGACGTGCAGCACGTGCTCGTCACCGCGGGGACGGGTGTCCCGACATCAGGTCTGGTGCTGACGGCCTGACTACCGGCCTGTTGCTCCGCCGCGCAATGTGTTTCGCGACGTACTCGGCGTCTCTGCCGACACCGCCGGTGAGCATCGAGGCGAACGCCCGGAGGAATGGGAGACCCACGAAGTACAGTCCGGGATGGTCCGGCGAGACACCGCGGGATTGCTCGGGCCATCCGTCGGCGCCGGTCACCGGGATCCGGATCCACGAGGTGTCCTTGGTGAAACCCGTGCACCAGACAATGTTTCGGACGTCCAGCTCGGTTCCGTCGTCGAGGACGGGCCTGCCGTCGCGCACGCCCGTGACTTTCGCGGGGAAGTGTTCCACCCCGGCATCGGCGAGGTCGGCTCGCTTGACCCGTAGGAGTGGGCCGCCCCCGAACCGGACGTGCGGGCGCATCTTCCGTCCCATCGGAGTGCGTTCCGTGAGAATGTGATTGGCCATGAACCACATGACCGGGATCGCGATGTGCGCGGCGCGTCCCTCGATGTCGAACGGCAGCTCGCCGCGGACAGGGCCGCAGATCGTGGTCCGATGTGCAGGAGAAACTTCCAACGCGATGTCCGCGCCGGAGTGGCTGCACCCGACCACCAGCACGGGGCCGTCCTGCAACTGGGCGGGGTTGCGGTAGTCGCTGGAGTGCAGTTGCCTGATCCGGGGGTCGAGTTGCTCGGCGAGATCCGGGATCACAGGTGTCTGCCAGGTTCCGGACGCGACCACGACATTGGTCGCCTCGAAAGTCCGGGCCCCGGCTGTGACGACGTACCCGTCGCCGCCCGGCGAAAGTCCGTCCACCGTGACACCGGTGCGAACGGGGAGGGAAAATCTGTCTGCATACGCCTCGAAGTAGTCGGCCACCTCGTCCTTGCCGGGCCATGTCCACGAACGTGCGGGAATGCCCCAACCGGGCAAGCCGTCGTATTTGGCTGGGCTGTAGAGACGGAGCGAGTCGAACCGCTCCCGCCACACGTCACCCACCCGGTCGTGGGCGTCGAGAATGACGAACCGCTGCTTGCGCCTGGCGAGGTGGTATCCGGTCGCGAGACCGGCCTGCCCGGCCCCGATCACGATCGTGTCGAACTGTTCTGTAGTCATGGTCATTGCCTCTTCGTCGAGGGTGGAAATCGTCAGCTACGACGCTATGACCGCACCCGGCCGGGGGGCTTCGGGAGAATGATGCAGAATTCTCCACCCGGCATGGGTAGTTCTATGCAGACGGCTCCACGAGACGATGCTCGTAGGCATACGCGGTCGCAGCGGAGCGGGAAGAGATTCCCAGTTTGAGGAAGATGTTGCTCACATGCCGGGCCACGGTCTTCTCGCTGAGGAACAGGTCCTCGGCGATGGCGCGATTCGTCTTCCCCGCGGCCACGAGGCGGAGCACATTCAGCTCACGGGGAGTCAGGGGCGAAGCCGAGGTTTCGGTTCCGACTTCCGTCCGTACCCGTTCCAGATCGGGAGCAGCGGCCAGGTCGCGGTAGATCGCGGCGGCGAGATCGAACTCCATCCGCGCGGTGTCCACGTCGCCGAGCTCGCGGCACGCCCGCCCGATCAGCTCCCGCACGCGTGCCGCCTCGTACGGCGCCCCGATCAGGTTCCACCGTTCCCACGCCTCGCGGAGGACGGCCACTGCGTTCTGCGCCCGGGATTCCGCGAGCAGAACCGACCCCGACGCCTGCGCCGCCACGGCGTGGAGGTAGGGGATGTCGAGGCGTGCGGCGAGGGTTTCGAGCGCTGCTGCGGCGGCGCGGGCCGATGCGACGTCGTGCGCGGCGAGCATGATCTCGACGCATGCCGGGAGGAGCCGTGCCTGCTCGAGTGGGTCGAGCGTCTCATCCACCTCACGCCGGATGCAGGCCACCGCGCTGCCGACCCGGCCCTGCATCATTCGCAGCAGGGCAAGCCCGGGCCGCGGCGGCCTACCCCACTTGTTCGCTTCCGTGTACAGCTTTTCGGCCTGCGCGAACTCACCGCGCAGTCGATGGAGCTCAGCCATCAGATAGCTGGCGGACCCCACCGCGGCGTGCACCGTCGGCTGGGTGAGTCTTCGGTGTGCACGCCGGGCCGCCTCCATGGACTCCGCCCACGCGCCCTGCAGTTGCAGGATCTCGGCGCGGTGGACGAGGCATTGCCCGCGGTAGGGCACCAGGTCCGGCTGCGCCGAACACCACTGCGTCAGTGCGGCAGTCCATTCCTGCGAGCGGCGCAGGTCGAAAATGCGCTGGCATTGTTCGATCACAGCGCAGTACACGATCCCGGTAACAATGGGAGACACCTCCTCGGACGTCACCCGGATCATGGCTTCGTCGAAGGCCGCAACGCCGTCGAGGTGGCGCCCCAGCACGATCAGCGCATGGCCCGTCCCGAGCGCGCCCAGCGAGATGAGGTCGGGATCGGCGAACCGTTCACCGATGACTGCTGCGGTGGAGAACACCTCCCGCGCGGCGGCGCCGTCTCCCTCGGCCAGGCGCTGGAGTCCCAGGGGGACCAGGAGGTAGCCGCGTTCGGGGCAGTCGACACCCGTGGTGTCCAGTAGCTTCCGAGCCCTGCCCAACCAGCCGCCACCGCGAACCTGCTCACCCCTGAGGGACAGGGCGAGTCCCAGCCAGAATGCGCAGCGCGCCGCACTCACGGGATCGCTGCTGTGTCCCCATTGGTTCACGGCCCGCGTCCAGAACTCGGTAGCGGCGTCGTCCTCACCGATCAGATAGGCGGCGACCGCGAGTCGCTCGAGATCCGTACCCTCGAGCGGTTCCTGCCGATCGGCGTTCGACAGTTGGGTGTAGGCGACGCTCCAGTCCCGCCGGGTGTAGGCCTCGCGGCCGGCCCTGAGCGCCGACGTGTCGTCGGACATCACCTTCTCCTGCCGGTTTCGCAGTGTCGTGGAGGCGCTCGCATCCAGATTACCGCCGCGCTCGCTGCCCTCGCGTGGTCGCTGTGGAGTCGTCGCATCGCGCCTGAAGACGGGTTCCCGGTCCGCAGACCAGGAGGCGGGGGCCTATATTCCCTGCACCCGGTCGGCGCCTCGAGTCACACTGGGTTCACACGCCGAGGAACGGGGAGTTCTGATGGTCGACGCGATCGCAGCCGAGGGGCTGGTGAAACGGTACGGAAAGGTCACCGCGCTTGGCGGTGTAGATCTCGCGGTCCGCGCGGGCAGCGTCATGGCCCTGCTGGGGCCGAACGGTGCAGGCAAGACCACCGCGGTACGCGTCTTCACCACCCTTCTCATCCCGGACGAAGGATGGGCCAGGGTGGCGGGTCTCGACGTCATCCACGACGCCCGGGCTCTTCGGTCGCGGATCGGTGCGTCCGGCCAGTACGCCGCGGTCGACGAATACCTCACCGGTTTCGAGAACCTCGAGATGGTGGGCAGGCTCTACCACCTCGGTGCCAAGCGAAGCAAAGCCCGGGCCCGCGAGTTGCTCGAACAGTTCGATCTGGTGGAAGCCGGGGACCGGCCCGTGAAGGGGTACTCCGGCGGCATGAGACGCCGCCTCGACCTGGCGGGCGCGCTGGTGGCCGAACCGGAGGTCCTTTTCCTCGACGAACCCACAACCGGACTGGATCCCCGGGCCCGACTCGGATTGTGGGACGTCATCGACGGCCTCGTGGCCAAGGGCACCACCCTGCTGCTCACCACCCAGTACATGGAGGAGGCGGAGCGGCTCGCCGACCAGATCGCCGTCATCGACCGCGGCAGCGTGATCGCGCGGGGGACCGCCGACGAGCTGAAGGATCGCGTCGGTGGTGAGCGCATCGAACTGACCGTCCGGGAAGGTGCCGATCTCGAGGTGGTGCGAAACGAACTCACACCGCTGGCCGCGGGAGCGATCACCATCGAAGACAACGTCCGCCGGGTCACCGTCCCGGTGTCCGGGGGTTCGGACGCACTGGTCGAGGCCCTGGGGCGGCTGTCCGATCGTGGGGTGAAGGTATACGACGTCGGGTTGCGCCGGCCGACGCTCGACGACGTCTTCCTCACCCTCACTGGGCACGAGGCCGAGGAGGAGCAAGTCTCATGACCGCACCACCGACCACCGCCCCGATGCACACCGCACTCGCCGACGGTCTCACCATCGCCAAGCGCAACATGATCAAGATCAAACGCGTGCCCGACCTCATCGTCTTCACCACGCTGTCGCCGATCATGTTCGTGCTGCTGTTCGCATACGTATTCGGAAGTGCCATCGAAGTTCCCGGGATGTCGTATCGCGAGTTCCTGATCGCCGGAATCTTCACCCAGACGGTCATCTTCGGGGCGACGTGGACCGGACTCGGCATGGTCGAGGATGTGCAGAAAGGGATCATCGACCGGTTTCGATCGCTCCCGATGGCGCCGTCAGCGGTTCTCCTGGGACGGACGTCCACCGACGTGCTCATCAACATCGTCAGTCTCGTGGTGATGTCGCTGACGGGTCTCGTCATCGGGTGGCGTATCCACTCGAGTGTGGGCGAGGCCGTACTGGGCTACCTGCTTCTGCTGCTGTTCGCCTATGCGCTGTCGTGGGTGATGGCGGTGGTGGGGCTGTGGATCCGCACGCCCGAAGTGTTCAACAATGCCAGCTTCATCGTCATCTTCCCGTTGTCCTTCGTCGCGAACACGTTCGTCGAAACCACCAACCTGCCGGGACCGCTCAAAGTGATCGCGGAGTGGAACCCGGTGTCCGCACTCACCCAGGCCGTGCGCGAATTGTTCGGAAACACGAACCCCGCCATGGCAGTTCCCGACGCCTGGCCATTGCAGAATCCCGTGATCGCCTCGCTGGCATGGACGGCGGTACTGCTCGTCATCTTCGTCCCGTTCGCGATCCGGCGGTACAAGAAGGCGGTCAGCCGCTGACTGTCGCCGGCTGCGGGCTGCATGACTAGTCGCGGGAATCGACGTCCCGGCCGGTTCCGAGGTCGGAGCAGTCGACCATTTCGACTCCGTGAGCGGCGAGGTATTGCCTCGCGCCGGTGTCGCCGGTGAGGCTGTGGCGTAGAGCTTTCCAGTGGTCGCGGCCGATGAGGACGGGATGTCCGGGTGCGTCGGTGTAACGGGCTTGCCGCAGGGCCGCTCGTGCGCTGCCGGGCGGAACGGAGGCGATGCGGCGTACAGCGTCGGCGTCCAGGTCGGGCAGATCGACGAGGGTGATGACGACGGCGTCGACGTTGTCGAACGTCTCCGCAACCTCCAAACCTCGTCGCAGCGACGCCGACATGCCCTGGTGCCAGTCTTTCGCCACACCCACGACCACCGGTACGCCGTCGGGTAGCAGGCTCTCGGCCTCGTCGGCGCGGGCGCCGAGGACTACGACGACGGGACAGCATCCGGCCTCCGCGAGGATGCGCGCGCCACGCCCCAGCCAGGGTTCTCCGTCGACGCCGACGACGAGCGCCTTGGGCATACCCATCCGCGAGCCGCCCCCCGCGGCGAGCAGCACGCCCCCGATCATCACGGCTGGACGACCGCGGCCCGATCGGCCGTCGACACCGCGATCGGCTTGCTGTCGGCGTCCTCGGAACTGGGAGCTAAGTACGGCACGCGTTCACGCTACTTCTCCATCGGAGAGTTTGCTCCGCGGCCTGGGGGAACAGCGGTCGTAGACTGACCGACACCGGCCTCCGGACAGCGAGAGGCGCGACGCCGAGACGACGCATCGAAGGGGATGGACGCATGCTTGATCCGAAACGAGGTGGCTCGCCGGCCGGTCAGACGTTCGCGCGGTCGTGGGGTGGCTCGGGCAGTGTCATCGACATCGACGGACCCGTCCACTGGGTCGAGTACGGCGATCCGCAAGCAGGGTCGCTGCCGGTGGTGATGGTGCACGGCCTCGGCGGGTCCCATCTCAACTGGGTCCGGGTGGCCCCGGCGTTGGCGGAACGGACGCGGGTTCTGACGGTGGATCTCCCGGGTTTCGGACTCAGCCCGGCGGGGAAGCGTCAGACAGGGATCCCCGCCAACGTCGCGGTACTTCACCGCTTCCTCACCGAGGTGGTGGGTGGGCCGGTGATCCTGATGGGCAATTCCATGGGCGGCATGATCTCGATGTTCGAGGCGTCCGCCCACCCCGACACTGTTGCTGCACTCGTGCTCGTCGACCCGGCGCTTCCTGCGGCGCAACGAATGCCGCATCCGCGGATCGCTGCGCAGTTCGCGATGTACATGACGCCCTTCGTCGGGGAGCGTTACCTCCAGTATTCGAGCCGGCGGATGACCGACCGTCAGCTGGTCGAGCGGGTCATCGACCTGTGCTTCGCCGATCCCGCACGGGCCTCCGAGGACGTCCTCGAGGCAGCGACGGAGCTGGCGAAGTACCGGCGCGAGCAGCCCTCGCAAGATGCCGCGTTCCTGCAGGCGAGCCGGTCACTGATGCGGGTGATGGCGCGTCCGCAGCGTTACCTGCAGGCCATGCGCGCCCTCGAACAACCGGTTCTCCTGCTCCACGGTGACCGCGACCGCCTGGTTCCGGTCGCCGCGGCGCGCAAGGTCGCTGCGGACAACCCGCGGTGGGACACCGTCGTACTGCGCGGCGTCGGGCACACCCCACAACTCGAGATGCCGGACGCGGTACTCGACCACGTGCTGACCTGGATCGACCGGCACGGGCTCGTCTAGCGTCTTCGCTCCCGTCCGGGTGTCGCCGGCGGCCGGCAGGTAACCTCACTCACATAACTCGCATACGAAATGCGAATTAATGTACTTTCAGGTCATGCAGCTCACCCGGTTCACCGACCTCGGCTTGCGGGTCGTCATGCGCCTGGCCGTCGCGGCAGAGGGGGACCGTCCGGGGAGCCGTCAGGTCGCCGAGGAATTGGCGGTGTCCTACACGCACGCGACAAAAGTGATCACCCGGCTCGCTGAACTCGGCATCGTCGACGCGCGCCGCGGCCGCGGGGGCGGCCTCGCCATTACCGAACTCGGCCGCACCGCCTCGGTCGGGTGGCTCGCCCGCCGCCTCGAGGGAGACGGGGAGGTGGTCGACTGCGACGGCGCCCAGCCGTGTCCGCTGCGGTCGGGTTGCCGGCTGCGGTCGGCGCTGCGCCGTGCGCAGGAAGCGTTTTTCGCGTCGCTCGACACTGTCACCATCGACGACCTCACCCAATCACCGACCCGCGCCGTCCTGCTCGGACTGCCCCGGCCGGCCGACACAGATTTCCAGTTCTCTTCCGCGATCGGAGAATGACATGCTCTCGCCCACTTCCACGGAAATCATCCGCGCCACGCTGCCCGTGGTCGGTGCCGCCATCGGCGACATCACTAGCCTGTTCTACCGCAAGATGTTTGCCGCCCGCCCCGACCTCGAACGCGACTTGTTCAACCGGGGCAACCAGAAGCAGGGTGGTCAGCAGAAAGCGTTGGCGGGGGCGATCGCCGCGTTCGCGGCTCTGCAACTGGAACCCGATCAGGCTCGCGTCGATTTGATACTCTCGCGGATCGCGAACAAGCATGCCTCGCTGGGTATCGAGCCCGCCCAGTACGCGATCGTGCACACACATCTGTTCGACGCCATCGTCGAGGTGCTTGGTGACGCCGTCACTCCGGAGGTGGCCGCCGCCTGGGACGAGGTGTACTGGACGATGGCCGAGACTCTGATCGCGATGGAAGCCGGTCTCTACCGCGCAGCGGGGGTCGCGCCCGGTGACGTCTGGCGGCAGGTGCGTGTCCGTGAGCGCCGCCACGAGTCCGCCGACACCGTCTCCTTCGTGCTCACCTCGGTGGACGGTGCGCCCCTGCCCGCCTTCGCCCCGGGGCAGTATCTCTCGGTGGGGGTTCATCTTTCCGGCGGCGCCCGGCAGATCCGCCAGTACAGCCTCTCGTCCGCTCCGTCGCAGAAGGACTGGCGGATCACCGTCAAGCGGGTGGACGGGCAGATGCTGTCGGACGGATCGCACTCGCCTGCGGGCGAAGTCTCGAACTTCCTGTACCACAATGTTTTCGAGAATGACCTGCTGGACGTGACCACCCCGTTCGGTGACCTGGTTCTGCAGGACGACGACGCGCCGCTGCTGCTGATTTCGGCCGGCATCGGGTGCACGCCGATGATGGGAATGCTCAGCCACCTCGCCGACACCGAGGACACCCGCCCGATCTCGGTGCTGCACGCCGACCGATCGCCCAGTAACCACGCCCACCGGGCGGAGTTGACCGAACTCGTCGAGCGGCTGCCGTTCGCGGTCATGCACCGCTGGTACGAGGATCTCGGCGCGCGTCGCCCCGAGGCGGACCTGCGGAAGGGGCGAGCCGACCTCGGGGAGATCACCATCGCCCCCGGCACCCGGGCCTATCTCTGTGGGCCGCTGCCCTTCATGCTGGGCATGCGCGAAGCCTTGCTCGAGAAAGATGTTGCGGCCGAGAACATTCACTACGAGGTTTTCGGCCCGGACAGCTGGGCGGCCGCCCCGGCATGAACTGCACCTCGACCTGATCACCGGAATATTCCTCCTCGGCCAGGTCGCGCGCCGACCCTGCCGGCCTAACTGTCGGTTGGGGATTCGGCGTCGGCAGCTCCCCGTGATCCTGCGATCGACTGCGCGAGCGCACGAAACAAGTGAGTGAGTTCGGGGCGGGTTGCCGTTCCGCTGCGGACTACCCCGCACACCGGGATGCGCAGGAGGTCGTGCGACTCGCGCATGAAACTGAGCCCGCGCCGGGGAGTCGCGTCGGCGGTGTCGGCGTACAACACGGTCCACGACAGGGGAGTGGTGAGGACGTCGAGGGTCGCCGTGTGGTCGCTGGGAATGGAGGGCCCGAGCTTTACGCGTTGCCCGACCTGCCGGAATGCATCCTCGACCACGGTGTGGATCAGCACCTGACTACTGCGCGGCGGCAGCAGTAGCGGATAGGGCGCCAGTTCGCTGAGGTCGACGGTCGAAAACTTGGACAGCGGATGTTGAGCCGAGGTGACGATCACCAGATCCTCGAGGCCGAATTCGATTGTTTCGAGTCCTGGTCTGTCGACGCCGCCGCGGATCAGGGCCAGGTCTGCATCACCGGACGCCACCGCGGTCATGCGGTCGGTGAAATCCTTGATGACAAATTCGATGTCGAGCTGTGGGAACTCCTCGCGCACAAGCGATATCGCCTCCAGGCTTTGGGTGGCGAAGCTCATGCTGGCGCTGATTCGCAGCCGATTGCGGGGGTCGAGTCCCACCGAGAGTGCGCGCGCCTCGAGGCTCATCATTTCTGCCGCGATAGGCATGAGGCGTTCGCCGGCCGCGGTCAGGCGCGTCGCACGGGTGGACCGTTCGAGAAGGGCCGTGCCGAGTTCGTGCTCGAGCTTGGCTATCTGGTGGCTGATCGCCGACTGCGAGATGAAGCATCGCTCCGCCGCTCGGGAAAAACTGCCTTCTTCACCGACCGCGAGGAAGTAGCGCAACTGCCGGAACTCCATGACCCCAGGCTACAGCGCCGACGAGCATTTATGAGCAATCGAGATAACACAATTTCGATTTCCCCAGGTTATTGGCAATCAGGCTCATCGGATCCATAAGGTGGGCTCATACGCAACGCTAAGCACAGGAACGCTGGCAGAGGAGGTTTTCGGTGGATCGCACACAGGTCGTCATCGTGGGATCGGGTTTCGGCGCCCTCGCGGCGGCGAAGAAGCTCGGCAAGGCAGGCACGCCGTTCGTGCTGATTTCCGAGACCACCGAGCACCTCTTCCAGCCACTGCTCTACCAGGTGGCCACGGGTGTGCTCTCGCCCGGCGAGATCGCGCCTTCCATCCGTGCCATCCTCGCCAAGTATCCCAGTGGTGACGTCCGGCTCGGCCGCGTCGTCGACGTCGACCCGGACAAGCACGAGGTGGTCTACGAGGCAGGCGGGATCCGCCACACCCTCGGCTACGACACTCTGATCGCCGCGACGGGTGCTCGTCAGGCGTACTTCGGCCGCGATGAGTTCGCCGAGGTCACGTACGCCCTCAAGACCGTCGCCGACGCCGACCGGTTGCGTCGCCAGATCGTCCGCTGCTTCGAAGAGGCGCACACCACGTCGGACCCGGAACGTCGCCGGGATCTTCTCCACTTCATCGTGATCGGCGCGGGGCCCACCGGGGTCGAACTGGCAGGTCAGATCAAGGAACCGGCGGGACGCTACTTCGAGAAGTCGCTGCGGGACGTCACCGCCGAGGACGTCACCGTGACCCTCGTCGAGGGTGCGGGGGAGACGCTGCCCGTGTTCGGCGGCAAGCTCAGCAAGTACACGCAGGACTCCCTCGAGCGTGCAGGGGTCGAGGTGGTCCTCGGCACCATGGTGACCGATATCGACGAGCACGGTGCCACCTTGTCGTCGCCCGGTAACGGGTTCGAGAAGCGACTGACGGCGGAGACGATCATCTGGTCGGCAGGCATTCAGGCCAACGACTTCGCGGCGGTGCTCGCGGAACGGACCGGGTGTGATACCGGCCGCGGCGGTCGACTTCTGGTCGACGAGGACCTCACCGTGGGCCGCTACGACGACATCTATGCCATCGGCGACATGGCTTCGCTGAACAACCTCCCGGCTCAGTCGCCGTTCGCGATGCAGGGTGGCCGTCACGTCGCGGCGATCATCAACGGAAAGCGGCCGGCCGGAACACCCTTCACCTATCGGGACAAGGGCAGCATGGCGATCATCAACCGGTTCCGTGCGATCACCCGCGTCGGCAAGATCGAGTTGACCGGTGTACTCGCCTGGTTCCTGTGGCTTGCCGTCCACCTCGTCTACCTGGTCGGATTCCGGAACCGCTACGTGGCAGTGATGTCGTGGTGTGGATCGTTCCTCGGTCATCGGCGCCCGCACTTCCACTACGCGCAGGAGATCGAACCTGCCGACTCGAACGAGCTGGACCGGGCGGCCTAGAACTCAGGACGCCCCGGCCCGCCGGCCCGTGACATAGACCTCGGCGATGGAAGTATCGCGTATCCCCATCAAGAGCGCGAACAAGGTCTGATCGCGGGCCAGGTCGGGGTCGGCGGCGCGGATGCCGTGGCGCAGTAGTCCGTCGAGCGCCGGGGTGCCGGACGGATCGACGACGACGAAGTCGGCTTCCTTACCGACGTCGAAGTTACCGAATCGGTTCTCCATGTCCAAGGCTCTGGCACCGCCGAGGGTACCGATGAACAGCATTTCGGCCGGATGCATCGATACTCCGTCGTCCCCGGGTTCGTTGATGTGCACTTTGAACGCATCGCCGAGCACCCGCGGGATCAACCATTCGTCGCCGCCGCCGAAATCTGTGCCCGCGGAAATGTTGACACCCGAGGCGACCGTCCGCTTCCACGGCATCGTTCCGGATCCCAGGAACAGCTGCGAGACCGGACAGTGCGAGACGGACGTACCGGTCTCGGCCATCCGTTCGAGCTCGACGTCCTGGCAGTGCACGCAGTGCGCGAGGATGGTGCGTCGGCCCAGCAGGCTCTTCCCTCCCACCTGGGAGCCGGGTAGGAACTTTCCGTCGTAGGTGTCCAGGTATGAATTCACCTGGTACACCTCTTTGGTCGAGTCCACCTCTCCGGTTCCCGGGCGATTGTTCTCGTTGAGATGCGAGTGCACATACACCCCGCGATCCCGTACCTCGTCGTACAGTTCCCCGAGGTTTTTCAGGGTCTCGGTCGTCACCGACAACGAGAACCGCGGGACGATAGCCACATGCAACAGCGCGGTGGCGACATCACCGGTGTCCGCGCCGTGCCACTTGTCGATCTCTTCGCGGGTCAGCCGGATGGCGTCCTCTTCGGATGTCATCAGTGGCTGGGCGGTGCCGACACCGACAGTCTGAATGCCGCGGCCGCTGACGATACGTAGACCGGCCTTCTTCGTCTCGGTGAACAGGGCGTCCTGTGCATGCGGAAACGCCGACCCGAACACCATCGCGGCCGTAGTGCCCGCCGAGATGCGACGGTGGGTGAACTCGACGGCCGCTTGCTGCGCGAACTCCGGATCGGCGAACTTCGTTTCCGACGGGAACATGCACAGGGTGAGCCATTCCAGCAGTTGTCCGCCGCCGTAGGAGTCGCCGGCGTAGGTCTGCGGAAAATGGATATGGGTGTCGACGAACCCCGGCAACAAGAACCCGGGCCGGTGGTCGTGCACGGTGCCGGACTCATATTCCGACGGAATCTCGGTTCGGTCGCCGCAGAACGCGATTCGCCCGGAATCGTCCAGGACAAGCGCGCCGTCGGGAATCGAAACGAGAGCGGCCGCGGCTTCGGTCACTGTCGGTGCGCCGGCGATGTGGAAGATGTGCCCGAGGTGGATGTGCGTTGCCATGTGATGAACTCCCGTCCAGTAGCGGCCAGTACTCACAATGCCACCGATCCGACCCATATCGTGGCGAAACAGACCGAGCACCCGACCGTACGAACAGGTGCAAGTGCACAACCGGGTCGGGCTACGGGGCCTCGAGGTGACCGACACGGGCCGTGGTCATCTCTCGCCACACCCGTGCCGGAGTCATCGGCAACCGTCGCAGGCGAACGCCGGTGGCGTCGGCAATGGCGTTGGCCAAGGCCGGGGCCACCGGGTTGTACGGCGACTCGCTCATGGATTTGGCGCCCAGTGGACCTAATTGGTCGTAGGTGTCCGCGAAATGCACCTCGGTCTCCGGGATATCGGCCAGTTGAGGGATGTGATAGTTCCTCAGCTGAGGTCCCAGGACTGTTCCGGCGCCGTCGAGGCGGATCTCTTCATACAGCGCACTGCCGATCGCCTGAGCTACGCCTCCCTCGACCTGCCCACGGCACTGCTGCGGATTGAGGACGGTCCCCGCGTCGGCGGACTGAACCGACTGCAGAATTCGTACCTCACCGGTGACCGTGTCGACGGCGACCCGGAATGCATGCACGTTGAAGACCACTGAGCGGGGAGTGCCGTCGTGCCGACCCTCGGCTCGAAGAACGTCCTCGGCTGCGAGCTTGTCCCATTCGATCACCTGGGTGCCGATCCGGACGCCCTCCGGTGTCAGCGAGCATTCCGCGTCCTCGGCGACACCGGCGATGCGGCACGCGGTTCCGGACAGAAGTGCGCGCAGACTGTTGCATGCCTGATCGACTGCCTTCCCGGCAACCACACTTCCGGCCGACCCGAACGCTCCCGTGTCGTGCCCAGTGAGGTCGGTGTCGGACTGGCGGACGATGATTCGATCGACGGTGGTACCGAGCGCGGTTGCCGCGAGCTGCGCGTGCACGGTCGTGGTTCCATTGCCGAATTCGGCGGTGCCTACCCGCACTTCGTAGCGGCCGCCCGCGACGAGAGTGCAGGACGCCTCCGCGAAGTGCCCACGCGGCGGAATGGTTGCGATCATGGACGCCGCCATGCCCTCGCCGACTTTCCACCGCGGGCCCTCCGGCGCGGCAACTCCATTGCCCCGGCGCAGGGCTGCCTCGGCGAGGTCGAGGCATTGGTCGAGCCCGTAGCTCCCGTAGGTGAGGTCGTCGTGCGCCACCTCGGCTTCTACGAAGTCGTCCCCCGGAACGATCACGTTACGGCGGCGGAAATCGAAGGGGTCGATGCCCAGCTTTCGGGCAAGCTCGTCCAACGCCGACTCGATACCGAAAATGACCTGTCCGAGCCCGTATCCGCGGAAGGCGCCCGACGGCAGGTTGTTGGTGTACACGGCGCGGGCATCGACCCGCTTGTTGGGAGAGCGGTACAGCGCGACCGACTCTCCGCAGCTGTGGAACATCACACCCGCGGAATGATTCCCGTAGGCTCCGGCGTCCGACAGCACGTCCACGGCGAGCGCGGTCAGCCTTCCCTCTCCATCGGCCCCGGCCCGCACCGCGACCCGCATGGGATGGCGGCACGGCGCGGTGGTGAACTGGTCCGAGCGGGTGAACTCGTACTGCACGGGCTTACCGGTGCGCAAAACCGCAAGCGCGACGAGGTCCTCGACGAGCATTTCTTGTTTGGCGCCGAATCCACCACCGACTCGGGCGGTGAACACCCGGACCCCGGAACGGTCCAGCGCGAAGAGTCGTGCCAGTTCGTCGCGTACGAGGAAGGGAACCTGAGTGCTGCTCCGGAGGGTCAGTCGCCCCTCGTCGTCGAGCCAGCCGATCGCGGAATGCGTCTCCAGATGGACGTGTTGCACGCGCTGCGTCTGCCACGTCCCCTCGACCACCGCGCCCGACGCCTGGGCCGCCGCGAGTCCCGATTCGATGTCACCGACCTCGCCGTGTAACTCTGCCACCAGGTTCCGTGTGGGATCCGCGATGCGGGACTCGGTGCCCTTGTCGGCGTGGAGCAGGGGCGCACCTGCCCGGTGCGCCAGGTCCGGGTCGAACACAGGCTCCAAAATGTCGTAGTCGACGTCGATCAATTCCGCTGCGCGGCGGGCAATGTCGACCGAGTCGGCGACCACCGCCGCGACACGCTGTCCGACGAACCGCAGCACGGTGTCGAAGACGTAGGTGTCGTCCGGGTCATCGGTGCGGAGTTCGTGACGTGCGGTGGAGAAGGCGACATCAGGGCTGTCTCGGTGGGTGAGTACCGCGTGGACGCCGGGCACTCCCTCCGCTGCGGCGGTGTCGATGCGGGTGATCCGCGCATGGGCGTGGGGGCTGCCGAGGACGTGGACGTGAAGCAAACCCTGGACCCTGACATCGAGGGTGTACGGTTCGGCCCCGCACACCACCCGGGTGGCGGCGGGGGCAGGAATCGAACGGCCGGAGGAGTGACCGCTCGAGTCGTCCTCAGTGGTGCAGATTCCGCCGACTGCATCCCGGATCGCGCGGTAACCCGTGCAGCGGCACAAGTTTCCCTTCAGGGCGCGGGGAAGGTCGGCCCGTTGATCGGCGGTGAGCGCAGATGCAGTGACTACCATTCCCGGAGTACAGAATCCGCACTGGAAGCCGGCCGCAGCGACGAACTGCTCCTGGACGGGATGTAGTCGTTCGGGGCTCCCCAGCCCCGCGGCCGTCTTCACCTCGAGGCCCTCGGCACGGTGCGCCGGAATGACGCACGAATGCACGGGGTGGCCGTCGAGCAACACCGTGCAGGCGCCGCAATCACCGGCGTCGCACCCCTTCTTGATCGCGAAAACGTCGTTGTCTCGCAACAGCGTGCGCAGGCACTGACCGGGCCGCGGGTCGGCGTTCACCGGCTGCCCGTCGACGGTGAACTTCATGCCAGTTCCTCCCTGATCTCCTCCGCGAGGACGGCCGTGACATGGCGCCGCCAGTCGACGACACCGTGTGCGTCCGTGAAGTACGCCTCTAGTGGAATATGTTCCGCCAGTGCAGTGTCGAGTACGTGAGGGTCGGGAACGTCGGGGAAGCGCAGCACGAAGGGGCGCAGGGTCGACGCGGTGACGGCGAGCGTGAATCCGTCCGGTCCGAGTCGTCCCGCCAGGAGTGCGCCGGACCGGCCGAGCGGCGAATAGGCGATCTTGCGGAGCGTCGTGCGGCTCCGGAGTGCCGATCCCGGGAAATGAATGCTGCGGATCAGTTCACCCGGATGGAGCAGGGTGCACCCAGCGCCGGTAACGAACTCGAGCACCGGGATTCGCCGTTCGCGCCCGTCGGGCGCCCAGAGCAGCACCTCGGCGTCGAGTGCGCAGCAGGCGGTGATCATGGCGCCTGCCGGCAGCGCGAGCGCGAGGTTTCCCCCGACGGTGGCGGTGTGCCAGATCTTCCACGACGCGACGAGCGCTTCGGCGCACGGGCGGAACAGGCTTGTTCCGATCCATTGATCGGGATATGTGGTGTGGCAGAGTGTTTCGATGGTGCACGTGGCGGCCACCTCGAGCTCGTCGGGGCGCACCGTGACTGCCTGCCAGCCCAGGGTGGTGAGATCTACCAGGTGGGTGAGACCCGGTTGCGGTTCCGAGTACAACCAGGTTCCGCCGGCCAGGTACGCCGATCCCGGTTCCGGCGCGGGAAGTTCCGCGCGCGTGCGCGGTGTGGCGATGTCGGTGACGAACGAGAGGTCCACGGTGTCACCCTCCCACGCTCGACCACCGTGCGCCCGTCGACGAGCAGTTCCTCGGGCGGCCGCTCGGCGTCAACTCAGCCAACCTGCGTAGGCAGACCACGCCGGCCCGGGGTCCGGAGCGTCGGAACGCTGAACCGTCGCCTGGATCAGCCCGTAGGGGCGGTCGGCGGCGTGGAACACCTCGTTGTCGTTCTCCACACCGAAGCGCCCGAGGTCGTGCGCGAAGTGATGCTTGTTGGGCGCAGACAGACGCACCTCCGCGAGCAAAGGACAGCGCTCGAGGACTGCCTTGCCGATTTCGTAGAGTGTCTGCTGCAGGGCCAACGAATGCACCGTCGCGAACGTGGACACGATCTGTTCCTTGATATCGGTGTACACGCTGTTCCAGTCGACCTCGGTGGTGACGAACCGCCATTGCACGACGAGTGACGTGGCCATCACCCGGTCGTGGGTCTCTTCGAGGACGGTGTACTCGTCCTTCAGGAACCCGAAGAACTCGCTGCCCGTGGATTTCAGAATCACCAGATCTTTCAGGCCCCCGACCACCCATGTTCCGTCGGCGTCGACCGTGACGGCCGCGGTACGCACCTCCTCGCCCTTCCGCACCCAGGTGTGATCGTGCTCGGCACCCTCGACCACGGCCCGCGCCCACGAGTACTCCTCGATCTCGATGCGCGCGCCCTCGACAGGTTGGACGTCGTTCACGAAATGCCGCGCCAACGCCAGTCCGTATTCCTCGATGGAATCGAGTCCCTTCTCCTTCGCGTAGGAGAAGGCGGTCTGCTTCTGACTATCCGTGGGCAGCACGGTGCTCTGATCGCCCTCGAGGTGTGCGGCGGAGAAATCACCTCGAAGACAGGTGGAGACGCTCACGTCCCGGATCTCGTGCCGAGGGGTGTCGCGGTAGATCCGGACGATCCGGTTCTCGGCCTTCCCATACTGGTTCTTGCCCAGGACGATCTTGCCCCCGAGGTGGGGGCCGTTGTTCGGATTGCTCACGTTCAGCTCCCGCGATAGGTGGAATAGCCGTAGGGGGACAACAACAACGGAACGTGGTAGCCACGCTGGGGATATCTCAACTCGAAGGTGACGGTCACCACCGGGTAGAAGGTGTCCTGGCCGCGCCGACCGAAATAATCACCGGTGTCGAACACGAGGCAATACGTCTCCGCGATCAGGCCCTCGGGTGCAATCTCGGGGATGCGGCCGTCGACGCCGGTCATCGCGGAGGCGATCGGTTCACCCTCGAGGGATTCGAGCCGCACGTGCAGTCCGGCTGCCGGCTCACCGGTCGTTGCGTCCAGCACGTGCGTGCTGAGGATTCTGGTCATCAACGTCCTCCTTCGGTGGAGTGGTTCAGCAACCGTACGAGACGCAACCGGTTGATCGCGGCGAGTTCCGCCCGCAAAACCCTGCGCTCGGTGCTGCTGTCGTTGTCGAGGCGTCGGTGCAGCACGTCGAGCAGTTCCTGCGCAGAACGTCCGGACGCGCACACGAGGTAGACGTGCCCGAACTTTCTCTCGTACTCCTCGTTTCCCGCGCGAAGTTTCGCCCGCAACTCGCGGTCGGCGGAAGCGACTGCGGACTGCTCACGCGCCGACGACGCATTGTCGGGGCGGTCGCCGATGCGCGGATGCCCGGCCAAGGCCTCGTCGATCTCGGCTTCGGTGAGTTCGGCGAGAACCTCGTCGGCGCGGGTATAGAGCTCTTCGGTCGTGCGGAACGGCCGCGCGGCGGCCACCCGGCGAGCCCACACCGTCGACGAACAACACTCGGTCAGCAAGGCGACGGCCTGCTCGTCGCTCCACTCGTTCACGGTGCTCAGGCCGGGCGGTTCGGTCATCGGTGCTCCTCCCGTGCGCCTTTCTGGTACCTCTGGCTACCACAAAGGCGCACAGGTGGCGCGTCGACTTACCGATCCAGTTACACCCGAGCGATTTGACGACCTTATGTAGGTTATGCAACCCTACGTAAGTTGTCCCACGGGGTGTAACCACCGCAGGGCACACGTAGTCGGTCACCGGAGCAAGAGTCGTCTCGCCGCTCCTAGTAGATAAGAGAACGATTCGTGGAACCGGCAGAGTTCGCGGCTGGTACGTCCGCCCGCGTTGACACCAGTGTCAACGAGAACGATTCGCACTTTTTCGCCCTCACCGCCGCTCAGCGCGGTATCTGGTATGCCCAGCACCTCATGGGCGAAGTGCCGATCACGATTGCGCAGTACATCGACGTCGAGGGCGCTCTGGATGTCGATGCTTTTCGACGTGCAGGTCAGGTCGCTGCCCGCGAGATCGGTAGCGGGATGCTCCGGATCGTCGAAATCGACGGCGAACCGCTCCAGACTGTCGACCTCACTCTCGACGACGGGGTGGGACACCACGATTTCCGGGCGGAGCCGGACCCCCACGCTGCCGCAGTCGAGTGGATGCGCGCCGACTACACCGCACCGCTGGATCTGCTCTCGGACCGGCTGATCCGGGCGGCCACCCTGCAGATCGGCGACCACCACCATCTCTGGTACTGCCGTATCCACCACATCGCGCTCGACGGCTACGGCGCCATGAAGTTCATGAGCCGCGCCGCCGAGTTGTACACGGCCGAGATCCGGGGTGTGGAGCCGACGCCGTCGGTGGCGGGTGACCTCCGAGAGGTTTCGGCCGCCGAGGACGCATACATCGGTTCTTCCCGGTACCTCACCGACCGCGACTACTGGGCGACCCGATCCCGGAACCTCCCCGTCCCGGTCAGCCTCGCGGGCCGCACTGCCCCGGCGCAGGCTCGGTCCCGCTGGCACGGCGGGCAGGTGCCCACCGACGTCGCCCGGTCGGTGGACGGGGCGACCTCGCGTCTCAACTCCGCCTTCGCGGCTGTCGCCGTGGCCGCGACCGCAGCTTTCGTCGCCCGGATGACAGGTTCGGACGACATCGTTCTCAGTCTGCCCGTGTCGGCCCGCACCAACGCCGTGCTGCGTCGATCGGGCGGCATGGTGTCCAATGTGGTGCCGCTGCGGGTGTCGATCACCCCGGACACGACGGTCGCCGCGCTGGTCTCCGCCGTCCAACTCGAACTCACCGGTGCGTTGCGCCACCAGCGCTACCGCAGCGAGGACATCCGCCGCGACGCCGGCGCCGCCCAGGATCAGCGGGGCTTCTTCGGTCCCGCGATCAACATCATGAACTTCCATTCCGAAATCACCCTCGCCGAGCTCACCGGTCGGTTCCACGTCCTGTCGACCGGACCCGTCGAGGACCTCTCGGTCAACCTGTACCCGAGCGTGGCGGGAAGTTCGTCGCGCATCGATTTCGAGGCGAACCCCGCCCTGTACGGGGCCGAGGAACTCGCCGGACACCACGCGCGGTTCCTCGACCTGCTGGCCCGGTTCGCCGACGCGGACCCGGACACCCCGGTTGCACACCTGGACGTGCTGACGGCGGACGAGCACGCACAACTCGTGCCTGCCGCCGGCCCGGCGGCACCCGACCCGTTGCTGCTGGTCGACCTGTTCGAAGCCGGGGTCCGGGCGAACCCCGACGGCACGGCACTGATTTTCGATGGAGCAACGACCGGCTACCGCGAACTCGACGAGAGCAGCACCGCGCTCGCACGTCTGCTGCTGACCCGTGGAGTGGGCCCCGGTGACTTCGTGGCGGTGTCGTTCACTCGGTCCGTCGACTCCGTCGTGGCGGTGTGGGCCGTGGCGAAGTCGGGGGCGGCGTTCGTCCCCGTCGACCCGGCCTACCCGGCCGAGCGCATCGCCCACATGTTGTCCGATTCGGGCGTGACCCTCGGTCTGACGGCCACCGCGCACCGCGACCTGCTCGAGGGAACCGGCGTCGAATGGCTCGCCCTCGACGACTCCGCGCTCACGTCTGCCTGCGCGAAGCTGTCGGTCGCACCGGTGACGGACGCCGATCGTCCGGTACCACTGACACCTCGCCATCCGGCGTACATGATCTACACCTCGGGTTCCACGGGCACGCCGAAAGGTGTGGTGGTCACGCACACCGGCCTGGCCGCGTTCGCCGCGTGGGCCCTGCCCGAGCTCGGCGTGACGCGCGACTCGCGGGTGCTGCGCTTCTCCTCGTCGAGCTTCGACGCGTCCGTGTTCGAGATGGTCCAGGCGTTCAGCGCGGGCGCGACGATGGTCATCGTGCCACCGGGCGTGTACGGCGGCGACGAACTCACGGCTCTCCTCCGTTCGCAGCGGGTCACCCACATCATCAGTGCACCCGCGGTATTGGGAACCGTGGACGCCGCCGGCCTCGACTCGCTCGAGGCCGTGGTCGTCGGTGGCGACGTGTGCCCGCCGGATCTCGTCGAGCGGTTCGGCAGCCGCTGCCGTCTCTACAACAGCTACGGCCCCACCGAGTCGACGATCGTGATCACCATGGAGGGTCCGCAGACCGACCCCGCCGCGATCACCATCGGCGGCCCGATGCAGGGCGCACGAGCAGTCGTCCTGGACCGCTGGCTGCGGCCGGTGCCGCGCGGGGTGACCGGGGAGCTGTATCTCGGGGGCCCCGGGCTCGCCGAGGGCTATCACGGCCGTTCGGGTCTGACGGCGTCGCGATTCGTCGCCGATCCGTTCCCCGGGGGCGGTGGTAACCGCCTGTACCGCACCGGCGACCTCGTGCGGTGGAGCCGCGGCGAGCAACCCGTCCTCGAGTATGTGGGGCGCAGCGACTTCCAGGTACAGCTGCACGGACTGCGCATCGAACTCGGTGAAATCGATGCGGTGCTGTCGGGGCACGAGTCGGTGGACTTCGCGGTGTCCGCCGTGCGGGAACGTGAGGGCGGCACCTCGGTGCTGGTGTCGTACGTGCGAATGCGGCCGAATTCGCGTTTCGATCAGGCCGCGCTCGCCGCGCACGCCGCCCGCCTCCTGCCCAGCTACATGGTGCCGTCCACCGTGATGGAGCTCGACCGGGTTCCGCTCACCCCGGCGGGCAAGGTGGATCGCGAAGCCCTACCCGAACCGGTCTTCGCGGTCCGCGAGTACGTGGCCCCGCGTACCGACACCGAACGGCTGGTCGCGGCCGCCTACGCCGGTGTGCTCGGTGCCGGCGTGGTCGGAGCCGAGGACGATTTCTTCGATCTGGGCGGCGACTCGCTGAGTGCCACCCGGGTGATCGGCCGGGTCAACGAGTCGGCAGGCACGTCGTTGGCCGTGCGGGTGATCTTCGAGGCACCGGGCGTCGCGGCTCTCGCCGCGGTGGTCGACGCCGCCGAGCGCGGGGACCGCCCGGCGCTGGTGGGCATCGAACGACCGGATCGTATTCCACTGTCCGCGGCGCAGTCCCGGATGTGGATCCTCAACCGCTACGACCCCGAGTCGGTGGCCTACAACATTCCGCTCGTACTGCGGCTGTCCGGCGACCTCGACACTGCTGCCCTCGGGGCGGCGCTGCGGGACGTCCTGGAGCGCCACGAGGCGCTGCGGACCGTGTATCCCGACTCTGCCGACGGCCCGTATCAGCGGATCGTCCCCCTCGACGACCTCGCGCTGGACCTCGAACCGCGCCGCGTCGACGACGAAGAACAGCTGTTCGCAGTGCTGACCGCCGAGCTGTCCACCGGTTTCGACGTGACGGCATCGGTCCCGTTGCGCAGCAGCGTATTCGAGCTGTCGCCGGGCGAACACGTTCTCGTCGTGGTGGTGCATCACATCAGTGCGGACGGCGCGTCGATGGGGCCGCTCGCCCGCGACCTGATGCTGGCGTACACCGCCCGCGTCGGCCACCAGACCCCGGACTGGACACCGCTCGCCGTCCAGTACGCCGACTACAGCGTCTGGCAGCGGCAGCTCCTCGGCTCCGAGTCCGAAGAGGGAAGTGTTGCCGCACGCCAGGCTGCGTACTGGCGTCAGCAACTGCGCGGCGCCCCGGAGCTGCTCGAGTTGCCCACCGACCGGCGTCGGCCGGCCGTGGCGTCACTGCGCGGGGAGATCTCGACGTTCCGTCTCGACAGCGCACTCGTCGAGCAAGCCACGGCGTTCGGACGCAGCCACGGCGCCACCCTCTTCATGGTGGTGCACGCGGCCCTGGCCACACTGCTCGCGCGCCTCGCCGCGACCACAGACGTGGTGGTGGGCACTCCGGTCGCGGGCCGCGGCGAGCAGGCCCTCGACGACCTGGTGGGCATGTTCGTCGGCACGCTCGCATTGCGGACCCACATCGATCCGGCGTCCTCGTTCGCGGAGGTGCTCGGGCACGTCCGCGAGACCGATCTTGCGGCGTACGGCAACGCGGACCTGCCGTTCGAGCGGTTGATCGACCTACTGCAACCGGCACGCTCCCAGGCGTATTCGCCGATCTTCCAGGTTGCGCTGTCGCTCGAGGATCAGAGCGTCAACCAGCTCACGCTTCCCGGTCTGTCGGTGTCGGCACTGGATCTCGGTGTGGTGCCGGCGAAGTTCGATCTGCAGTTGACCCTCCGCCCCGACGGTGCCGCAATGGCGGCGTCCTGGATTTTCGCCACCGATCTGTTCGACCGCGACACGATCGACTCGTTCTCCGTCCGCTTCGAGAATTTTCTGCGGCAGGGGATCACCGATCCGAAATGCGCGGTCGGCGATCTGGACCTGCTGACCGCAGACGAACACGCCGCACTGACCGCGCCACCCGAACCGCCTGCCGTGGTCGCACGCACGTTGCCGGACATCTTCACGAGCGGTGCCGGGCGCGGCGGGATCGCATTCGTGTCGGAGGAGGGGGAACTCTCCTACGCGGACCTCGACGCGCAATCGAACCAGTTGGCACGCGTACTCATCACGCACGGCGTGGGTCCGGAAACGGTGGTGGCGCTGGCACTTCCGCGAACCGCCCAGGCCGCCCTCGCCGTGTGGGCGGTGACCAAAACGGGCGCTGCGTTCGTGCCCGTCGATCCGAGCTACCCGCGCGAACGCATCGAGCACATGCTCTCCGACTCGGGTGCGGCGCTCGGGTTGACCGACACCGCCACCGCGGCGGGGCTGCCCGGCGGCACCGAGTGGCTGCTGCTGGACGACGTCGCACACGTCACGTCGGCCGCACCGGTCACCGATCGCGACCGCACTATGCCGCTGCGCCTGCAGCATCCGGCGTTTCTCATCTACACGTCCGGCTCCACCGGAACACCCAAGGGCGTCACGGTCACTCATACGGGATTGAGCGCATTCACGGCGGAGGCACGCCCGGAACTGGGCACTACGTCGCAGTCCCGCGTGCTCCGGTTGTCGTCCGCAAGCTTCGACGCCTCCGTCTTCGAAATGATTCAAGCGTTCAGCGCCGGGGCCACCCTGGTGATCGCGCCGCCGTCGGTGGTCGGCGGCGAAGACCTCACCGCCCTGCTCCGCGACCAGCGCGTCACCCACGTGCTCACTGCCCCAGCCGCATTGAGCACCGTCGATGCGAGCGCACTCGGTGACCTGCGCACCGTCGTCGTCGGGGGTGAGGTGTGCCCACCGCAGCTGGTCGAACAGTTCTCCCCGGGGCGGCGTTTCTTCAACAGTTACGGTCCCACCGAAACGACCATCGTCGTCACCATCGGTGAACCGCTCACCCCGGGCGCCGACATCACCATCGGCAGCCCACTCGACGGCACGCAGGCGCTGGTCCTCGACTCCCGGCTGCGGCCCGTGCCGCGCGGTGTCACGGGTGAGTTGTACCTGTCCGGTCCCGGCCTCGCCCGCGGATATCACGCCCGGCACGGACTGACGTCGGAACGGTTCGTCGCCAATCCCTCTAGACCTCAGGGCAGCCGGATGTACCGGACCGGTGACCTGGTGCGGCTGCGATTCGACGGGCAGCTCACCTATGTGGGCCGCGCCGACTCGCAGGTGAAACTGCGGGGTCTGCGCCTCGAACTCGGTGAGGTCGAGGCCGCGCTGTCCCGGCACTGCGACGTGGTGGCCGCGGCAGCGTCCGTCCATCACCACCCCCGGCTCGGCGATCAACTCGTTGGTTACGTCGTGCCAGCGCCGGGAACCAGCCCCGACGTCTCCGACATCCTGGCGGCCGCGGCAGAACTGCTGCCCCGCGCGCTCGTGCCGGCAACCGTCACAGTCCTCGACGCCCTTCCGCTCACCCCGGCCGGGAAGATCGACCGCCCGGCGCTACCCGCCCCCACATTTGCGGCGCGGACGGTGTTCCGGGCGCCCTCGACCGCCACCGAACTGCTTGTCGCGCGGGTGTTCACGGAGATCCTCGACGTCGACAGGGTAGGAGCCGACGACAGCTTCTTCGAGATCGGCGGCAACTCCCTGTCCGCCACCCAGGTGATCGCCCGCCTGCGCGCGGCCACGGGCACGTCCCTGTCCGTGCGGTCGCTGTTCGACGCACCCACCGTCGCGGCGCTGGCCGCCGCCGTGGACACCGCCGGACGGTCCGACCGCCCGGTCCTGGAGGCACGTCCGAGACCGGATCGGGTTCCGCTGTCTCCGGCGCAGGCGCGGGTGTGGTTCCTCAACCGTTTCGACCCGGGTTCCACCGTCGACAACCTGCCGCTCGCCCTCCGCCTGACCGGGACGCTCGACGTCTCCGCTCTGCAGGCAGCGCTCAGCGACGTCCTCGAACGGCACGAGGCACTGCGCACGATCTATCCCGACTCACCCACCGGCCCACACCAGGTCCTGGTCTCCATCGAGTCGGCGCTCCCGGACCTCACCGTGCTCGAGGTGACCGAGAGCGAGGCGCTGCAGCGGGCAGTGGAGTTCGCGACTACGGGATTCGACCTCACCGTGGAACCACCCCTGCGCGCAGGCCTGTTCGCGGTCTCCGAGAACGAGCACCTTCTCGTCGTCGTGGTCCATCACATCGCCGCCGACGGTTTCTCGCTCGCGCCGCTGGCCCGCGACGTGATGCTCGCGTACACCGCACGTGCGCAACAGGACGAGCCTGCGTGGTCGCCACTCCCGGTCCAGTACGCCGACTACAGCCTCTGGCACCGCGAACTGCTCGGCAACGAGGACAACGCCGCCTCGCTGGTGTCCCGCCAAACCGAGTACTGGGTGCGCACTCTCGCCGAGCTGCCGGACGAGCTCACCCTGCCCACCGATCGGCCGCGTCCACGCCGACAGTCACACTGCGGCAGCGAGCTGACGTTCGATGTCGACGCCCACACCCACGAAGTGTTGCGTGAATTAGCGGCCGCCCGCGACGCCAGCCTGTTCATGACCGTGCACGCTGCCTACGCGGTGTTTCTGAGCCGGCTCTCGAACTCGGCCGACATCGTGGTCGGAACTCCCGTTGCCGGCCGGGGCGAGCAGGCCCTCGACGACCTCGTGGGCATGTTCGTCAACACCCTCGTCCTGCGGACTCACGTCGCGCCGGAGGCCACGTTCGACGAGTTGGTGGAGCGCACCCGCGAAGCCGATTTGGGTGCGTTCTCGCATGCCGACGTGCCGTTCGAGCGGCTGGTAGAAGTTCTCGATCCGGTTCGCTCGCAGGGTCGGCACCCTCTGTTCCAGGTCGCCCTGTCCTTCCAGAACCTGGCCCCCACCACGTTCGACCTGCCGGGACTCGCAGTCTCGACCGTCCCGGCGGAGCTGCAGACGGCCGAGTTCGATCTGCATCTGACCCTCACTGAACAGGCTGACGGCGGAATCCACGCGTCCTTCACCTACGCCACCGACCTGTTCGACGCGTCGACCATCGCAACGTTCGCCGAACAGTTCACCCGCATCCTGCGGGCCGTGGCCGCGGACCCATCGACACCGGTCGGTGACGTGGCCGTGCTCGATGCGTCGGAATACACAGAGCTGGTCGACATTCGCAACCGGACGGACCATCCGCTGCCCGAGGCCCTGCTGCTCGACGCCTTCGCGGACCAGGTACGCAGGACCCCGGATGCGCCGGCACTCGTCTTCGAGGGTGAATCGCTGACTTACCGGGAGTTCGCGGGTCGGGTGAACCGGTTGGCGCGGGTCCTGATGTCCGAGGGCGTGGGTCCGGAAACGCTGGTGGCGTTGGCCATGCGCCGTTCTGTCGACCTGGTCGTCGGAATGTATGCGGTTCTGACCGCGGGCGGTGGTTATGTTCCCGTGGATCCGGACCATCCGGCCGACCGTATCGGGTACATCCTCGATGCGGCCGATCCGATCTGTGTCCTGTCGACGTCGCGGGACGCATTTGCGAGTGATCGGTCCGTCATCCTTGTCAACATCCTCGATGTCGACGGTGTTTCGTCGGCACCGCTGACGAATTCGACGGTGCGCCCGGATGGGGTCGCCTATGTGATCTTCACGTCGGGCTCGACCGGCAAGCCCAAGGGCGTCGCGGTGACGCACCGGGCGATCGTGAACCAGATCGCCTGGATGCGTTCCGAGTACGCACTCGACGCGTCGGACGTGTACTTGCAGAAGACCGCAACGACGTTCGATGTGTCCCTGTGGGGTTACTTCCTTCCGCTGGCTGCCGGCGCGACGTTGGTGGTCGCGACACCCGACGGGCACCGCGACCCGCAGTATCTCGCCGACACCATTCGAGAGCACCGGGTGACGGTCACCGACTTCGTGCCGTCCATGTTGTCCGTCTTCGCCGACGGTGTCGGACGTGAGGCGCTGACCACCCTGCGGCACGTGTTCGTGATCGGTGAGGCTTTGCCCGCTGCGACTGTTCGGGACTTCACCGAGATTTCGGCGGCGCGGGTCCACAATCTGTATGGGCCGACCGAGGCCGCGGTGTCGATCACTTATGCCGATGTCACCGACACGCCTGAGGGTGGTGCGGTGTCGATCGGTACACCCGAGTGGAACAGCCGCGTCTATGTCCTCGATTCGAGGTTGCACCCGGTGCCCGTGGGTGTTCCGGGCGAGCTGTATCTCGCCGGTGTGCAGTTGGCGCGTGGTTACCACGGCCGTGTCGACCTCACCGCCGACCGCTTCGTCGCCGACCCGTATTTCGGTATGGGGGAGCGGATGTACCGCACCGGTGACCTCGTCCGCTGGACCACGACCGGTGAACTCGTATACATCGGGCGCACCGATTTCCAGGTCAAGTTCCGTGGCCAGCGCATCGAGCTCGGTGAGATCGAGACCGCTCTGCTCGCCCATGCTCAGGTGTCGCAGGCGGCGGTGCTCGTCGTACCGACCGGCACCGGCCATCATCTCGTGGGCTATGTCGTCCCGACCGCGGGTTCGGACGTCGACGTCGACGACTTGCGCACCGCGATCGCACACACGCTGCCCACCTACATGCTGCCTGAGACCATCCTGGTCCTCGACAGCTTCCCCCTCGGCACGTCCGGCAAACTCGACCGGAAGGCCCTGCCTGCACCCACGTTCGAGGCCCGCGTTTTCCGGGCGCCGGCCACCGCGACCGAAAGCGTTGTCGCCGAGGTGTTCGCCGACGTCCTGGGTGTCGAGCGGGTCGGCCTCGACGACGACTTCTTCGCCCTCGGCGGCAACTCGCTGATCGCCACCCAGGTCGCCACACGACTCGGCCGTGCACTCGACAGCAGAGTTCCCGTGCGGGAGCTGTTCGATGCTCCTACCGTCGAGGCACTCGCAGCGCGCGTTGCCGTCCTCGCCGGGACGGGCGGCGGAACGGCACTCGTGGCCGCTCCGCGTCCCGAGCGAATCCCGTTGTCGTCTGCGCAGAACCGGATGTGGTTCCTCAATCGCTTCGATCCGGAGTCGGCGGCGTACAACCTTCCGCTCGCGATCCGGCTGACGGGGACGCTGAACGTCGCGGCCCTCCACACCGCGGTCCACGACGTGCTGGAACGGCACGAGTCGCTGCGCACGGTCTTTCCCGACAACGGTGACGGCCCCGTGCAGGTGATCCTGCCTGCCGACCGGGTCGACCTCGATCTCACCCCGGTCGACGTGACCACCGACCAACTTGTGGGTGAGGTGACCCGCGTCCTGCACGGCGGCTTCGACGTGACCGCGGGAATTCCCCTTCGCGGGAGACTTCTGCGCACCGCCGTCGACGAGCATGTCCTTGTCGTCGTCGTTCACCACATCAGCGGCGACGCCGTGTCCATGGGTCCGCTCGCTCGCGATGTCATGGTCGCCTATACCGCCCGAAGTGCGGGACACGCCCCGAACTGGTCACCGCTTCCGATGCAGTACGCCGATTTCGCGGTCTGGCAGCACGCGGCACTGGGTTCCGAGTCCGATCCCGAATCACTGGCCGCACAGCAGATCCGGTACTGGACCGAGACGCTGTCCGGGTTGCCGGACGTGCTGGAGCTGCCCACCGATCGGCCCCGCCCGGCCGTGCCGTCGCAGCGCGGCGACACCGTGCGCTTCGACGTTCCGGCGGACACCGCGTTGGCGCTCGAGCAGACGGCCCGCGATCACGGCGCCTCCGTGTTCATGGTGCTGCACGCGGCGCTGGCGGTCGTGCTGTCGCGGTTGTCGTCGACGTCCGACATCGCAGTCGGCACCCCGGTCAGCGGTCGCGGCGAGCAGCACCTCGACGACCTGGTCGGAATGTTCGTCAACACCCTGGTCCTGCGTACGCACGTCGCTGCGCACGAAAGCTTCACTGAACTCCTGACACGGGTGCGCGACACCGACCTCGGTGCGTATGGGCACGCGGACATCCCGTTCGAGCGGCTCGTCGACGTCCTCACTCCCGTCCGCACTCAGGCCCACACACCCCTGTTCCAGGTGGCGCTGTCGTTCGAGCACCGCGGTGTCACCCGCTTCGAATTGCCGGGCGTGACCGTGGAACCCGTTCCGTTCGAGGCGGACACCGCGCAGTTCGACCTGGCGTTGGTCCTGACCGAAGGCGATTCGGCGAGTGCATTGTCGGGCGCGTTGAGATTCGCCACCGACCTCTTCGACCGGGCGACCGCGGAGGACATCGCCCGGCGATTCGTCCGTGTCCTCGACGCAGTGGTGGCCGATTCGGGCGCGATCGTCGGCGACATCGACCTCCTCGATCCGAGCGAGTGGGCGGCGGTGTGCGTACGGGGTGCGCCGTCGGCGACTCCGACGACACTCGCCGGCCTGATCGACGTGGCTGTCCGGACCGACCCGAACGCGCCTGCGCTGAGCTGGAACGGTCGCGAGTACACGTATCGCGAGGCGGACGAGTGGTCCACGCGCCTGGCCCGGCTACTGCTCGAGCACGGGGTGGGACCGGAATCCTTCGTGGCCCTCGCTCTCCCGCGGTCGCTCGAATCGGTGCTGGCCGTGTGGGCGGTGGCCAAGACCGGTGCGGCGTACGTGCCCGTGGACCCGACATACCCGGCGGATCGCATTGCACACATTCTCACCGATTCCGGCGCCGCCCTCGGTGTCACGCTGTCTGGTGAACGGGCCGCGCTGCCGGACACCGTCGTCTGGCTGACCCTCGACACCGAGGATGTCACCGCCCGGCACCAGTCGGCGAGCGCCGAGCCGATCACCGACGCAGACCGGATCCGCCCGGTCCGCGTCGAGAATCCGGCATACATGATCTACACGTCGGGCTCGACGGGTCTGCCCAAGGGTGTCGTGGTCACGCACGGCGGCCTTGCGAACCTTGCCGCCGAACGTCGCGAGCATTACCGAATCGAGCAGTCGTCACGCTTCCTGCACAAGGCGTCGCCCAGTTTCGACATGGCCGTCGGCGAGATGGTGTCGGCGCTGAGCGCCGCCGCTACCTTGGTGATCACGCCGACCGAGATCGTGGGCGGCGACGAACTGTCCGAGCTTCTGGACCGTCAGCAGGTCACCCATGCGTTGATCACCCCGGCGGTGCTCGCCACGATGGACCCGGCCGGACACCCGCAGTTGCGGGTCCTCGGTGTCGGTGGTGAGGCGTGCACGCCGGAACTGGTGGCCCGTTGGCAGCCGGGACGCATCATGCTCAACGGTTACGGACCGACCGAGGCGACCGATATCTCGACCGTCGGCGACCTCGTGGCCGGTGCGCCGGTCACGATCGGGCATCCGGTGCGTGGATTCGAGGTCATGGTTCTCGACACCCGCTTGCGGCCTGTTCCTGCCGGTGTTTCGGGTGAGCTGTATGTCGCGGGACCGGCATTGGCGCGCGGCTACCATGCTCGGCACGGCCTGACCGCCGAACGGTTCGTCGCCAACCCCTACGGCGCACCCGGCGAGCGCATGTACCGCACCGGCGACATCGTCCGCTGGACCGGAACGCACGGACTTGAGTACTTCGGCCGCGGCGACAGTCAGGTGAAGATTCGGGGCAACCGGATCGAGCTGGGGGAGATCGAGTCCGCGGCGACCCGCCACGACACGGTGGGCCAGTCCGCCGTCGTCGTCCACGACACCCCGTCGGGGCAGCGTCTCGCGGCCTACCTCGTGCCTGCCCCCGGTCACACACTCGACACGGACGCCATCCGGCGCCACCTCGAGGACGCCCTGCCTGCGCCCATGATCCCGGACGCCTACATGGTGATCGAGGCGCTGCCGGTGACGGTGAACGGGAAGCTCGACCGAGAAGCGCTGCCCGAACCGGTCTTCGTCACCGCGACCGCGCGTTTCCGGGCGCCGGTCACCGACAACGAGAAGGTCCTGGCGGGCGTGTTCGCCGAGCTGCTGGGCGTCTCGACGGTCGGTGTGGACGATTCGTTCTTCGGTCTGGGTGGCGACAGCATCGCGTCGATCCAGCTCGCGTCGAGGGCGAAGGCGCACGGTCTGATCATCTCGCCCCGGGACGTGTTCGAGCACAGGACCGTTGCTGCCCTCGCGCAGGTGGCGGTCGACGCCACCGACACCGAACCCGTCGTACTGGAGGAACTTCCGGGCGGCGGTGTCGGCCGGATGCCGCTCACTCCGGTGATGCGTCTGGTCACCGAACGCGGTGGCACTCTCGACCGTTACTCGCAGTCGGTCGCACTGGAGTTGCCGGTGGGCATCGACCGGGCAGGTCTGATCGCGACCCTGGCGGCCGTGATCGAGCACCACGACATCCTGCGTGCCCGCCTCGTCGGCGAAAACACGCTCGAGGTGGCACCGGCAGGCGACGTCGACGTCGACTCTCTCGTGCACCGGATCGACTGGGATCCGCGGACGGATCCGACCGAAACGGCTCGGCGTGAACTGGATTCGGCGCTGGACCGCCTGAACCCGCGGGCCGGCATCATGCTGCAGTGCGTCTGGTTCGACCCGGTGGGCGTACCCGGACGGAGCGGCCGTCTGATCGTCTCCGCCCACCACCTCGTGGTCGACGGCGTGTCCTGGCGCATTCTGATTCCGGATCTGATCGCCGCGTGGGCGCAGATCTCGTCCGGTGAGGCTGCGACGCTCCCGCCGGTCGGCACGTCGATGCGCCGGTGGGCGCACGCCCTGACCGAGGACGCGCACACCCCGGAGCGAGTTGCGGAATTGCCGTTCTGGCAGGGGATTCTCGACGGTCCGGACCCGACGCTCGGGTCCCGGCCGTTCGACCCCGCAACCGACGTCCTGGCCACGGTCGACCACGTGCGCGTCGAACTCGACGCGGCGGTGACGCGATCACTGATGACGTCCGTTCCCGCTGCCTTCCGGGGTGGCGTCGGCGACGGGCTGATCGCCGCGTTCACACTGGCCGTGAGCGCCTGGCGGCGTCGCCGGGGAATCGACGAGTCCTCACTTCTCCTGCAACTGGAGGGCCACGGACGCGAGGAGGAGGCGGCGCCCGGCGCCGACCTCTCCCGCACGGTCGGATGGTTCACCAGCGTGTATCCGGTTCGGATCGACCTCGGTGGAATCGACGTCGACGCCGCCCTGGCCGGGACAGGCGACACCTCCCGCGCCGTCAAGGCCGTCAAGGAAAACCTGCTCGCACTACCTGCCCGCGGGCTCGGCTACGGGCTGCTGCGCCATCTCAACTCCGAGACCGCCGCGGCGCTGGACAACCTCCCCACCCCTCAGGTCAGCTTCAACTACCTGGGCCGGGTATCGGCGGCGGACATTCCGGAGGAGTTCGCGCACTTGGGCTGGACGCCCACCACTGACTTCGGCGACCTCGGGGGAGTCGGCAATGACGACATGCCCGCCGCCGCCGTTCTCGACATCAACGCGATCGTCACCGGTGTGGACGGCGAGTCCAGGTTGACGGCCACCTTCTCGTATCCCCGGGAAGTGCTGTCGGCGGCCGACGTCCGGGAGCTTGCGGACCTGTGGACCAGTGCGCTCATCACGGTCGCGGCGCATGTGGACAGCGGAACGGCGGGCGGGCTCACGCCGTCGGACGTGCCCCTCGTCGCGGTGGGGCAGCGGGACCTCGAACTGTGGGAAGAGCAGTACCCGGCACTGTCCGACGTCTGGTCGCTGTCGCCGCTGCAGCACGGGCTCGCCTTCCATGCGCAGCTCGCGCAGGACACGGTGGACGTCTACACGACGCAGACGGTGCTGAAACTCGGTGGCGTCGTGGACGCCGACCGGATGCGTACAGCGATCTCCGCCCTGCTCGACCGGCACGCGAACCTGCGCACAGCGTTCGTCGGTGCGAGTACCGGCGAACTCGTGCAGGTGGTCCTCGACAGCGTGGAGATCCCCTGGCGCACCATCGATCTCGGGGCCGTGGACGAGTCCGCTCGAGCCGCTGCGCGGGACGCGGCGCTCACCGCCGACCGCGAGCGCCGGTTCGACCTCGCTGAGCCGCCGCTACTGCGGTTCACGCTGATCGACGGCGGCGACGGGCATCACGTCCTGGCCGTGACCCTGCACCACATCCTCGTCGACGGCTGGTCCATGCCGTTGCTGTTGAAGGAACTCCTCGTTCTGTACGCCACCCGAGGTGACGCGTCCGTGTTGCCGCGGGTGCCGTCGTACCGCAGGTTCCTGTCGTGGCTGGCATCGCGCGACCGTGCCGCCTCCCTGGACGTGTGGGCCGAGGCACTCGCCGGTGCGGCGCAGCCGACTCTCGTCGCCTCCGACGGTTCCGGACAGCCGGGACCGACCGCAGTGACGGCGGTGGACGCAGACGCCGGACCCGAACTGTCGACCCGGCTTACCGCACTCGGGGCGGAACTCGGTGTCACGCTCAACACGCTCGTCCAGGCCGCATGGGGAATTCTGCTGTCCCGCATGCTCGGCCGCGAAGACGTGGTGTTCGGGGCGACGGTATCGGGCCGACCCGCCGAACTCGACGGCGTCGAGTCGATGGTCGGCCTGTTCATCAACACCCTGCCCGTGCGGGTACGCATCGACCCGGACGAATCGGCGGCCGGCCTCCTGATCCGAGTGCAGCGCGAACAGGCGACGCTGCTCGATCACCACTACCTCGGCCTGAGCGATGTCCAGCAGACTGCGGGCAGCGGCGCCCTGTTCGACACGCTGACGGTGTTCGAGTCGTATCCCGTGGACACCGCAGCACTGGCCGAGGTGACCTCGATCGACGGCATGACCGTCCTCGGTGTATCCGGCGAGGAAGCCACCCACTACCCGCTCACTCTCACGGTGTTCGCCGACGACGGGTTGCGGTTCACGCTCAGGTATCGCACCGATGTGTTCGACGAGACGTACGTGACCGCGCTCCGCACACGGCTGCTGAGGGTTCTCTCCGCACTGGTGGCCGACCCCGCCGCACCGATCGGCCGGATCGAAATCCTCGACCCCGACGAGCACGCTGCCCTCGCGCCTGTGCGCGGTCTTCCGGCCGCGGCGCCGACCACCCTCGCCGGGAACATCGACGCCGCCGCACGTACCGCCCCGGAACGGGTCGCGCTGTCCTGGAAGGGCCGAGACTGGACGTACCGCGAGGCCGACGCCTGGTCGAACCGTCTGGCCCGGTTGCTGCTCGCGCAGGGTGTCGGACCCGAAACGTTCGTCGCTGTGGCGTTGTCGCGGTCGGTGGAATCGGTGCTGTCGGTATGGGCGGTGGCTAAAACGGGTGCCGCCTACCTCCCCGTCGATCCCACCTACCCGACGGAGCGCATCGACCACATGCTGTTCGACTCCGGCGCCCGCATCGGCATCACCGTCGCTGCGGATCGGGATGGACTGCCGGACGATACCTCCTGGCTCCTTCTCGACGAGATCACAGACGCGCTCGACGCCATCCCGGCCACCCCGGTGACCGACGCGGAACGCGCGCGGCCTGTGCGTATCGAGAACCCGGCGTACATGATTTACACGTCCGGTTCGACAGGACGGCCGAAGGGTGTCGTCGTCACCCATGGCGGCCTTGCGAACCTCGCCGCGGAACGCCGTGAGCACTACCGCGTCGAGCAGTCGTCCCGGTTCCTGCACAACACCTCGCCCAGCTTCGACATGGCGGTGGGCGAAATGATGTCCGCCCTCTCCGCCGCAGCGACCCTGGTGATCACCCCACCGAGCGTGATCGGCGGGGACGAATTGGCCGCCTTCGTCCGGGACGAGCACGTGACGCATGCGCTCATCACCCCGGCGATGCTGTCCTCGATCGACCCTGAGGGGCTGGAGGAACTGCGCGTCCTCGGTGTCGGTGGTGAGGCGTGTACTCCCGAACTGGTGGCCCGTTGGCAGCCGGGACGCATCATGCTCAACGGTTACGGACCGACCGAGGCGACCGATATCTCGACCGTCGGTGACCTCGTGGCTGGCGCGCCGGTCACGATCGGGCATCCGGTGCGTGGATTCGAGGTCATGGTTCTCGACACCCGCTTGCGGCCCGTTCCTGCCGGTGTTTCGGGTGAGCTGTATGTCGCGGGACCGGCATTGGCGCGCGGCTACCATGCTCGGCACGGCCTGACCGCCGAACGGTTCGTCGCCAACCCCTACGGCGCACCCGGCGAGCGCATGTACCGCACCGGCGACATCGTCCGCTGGACGGCAGCGGGCGAACTCGAGTACAGCGGCCGCTCGGATCACCAGGTCAAGATCCGGGGTTACCGCATCGAACTCGGTGAAATCGACGCCGCCGTACTGGAACACCCCGACGTCGACTACGCGATCACCCTCGGCCGTCGCGGCCCGTCGGGTGACACCGTGCTGGTGTCCTACGTGGTCCCCGCCGCGGGGTCCGCGCCAGACCCCGCTCGGGTGCGCGCATTCGTGTCAGAGTTTCTGCCGACGCACATGGTGCCGTCGGCGGTGGTGTGCATCGATTCCGTCCCGCTCACCCCCACCGGGAAGCTTGACGTCGATGCGCTTCCGCGCCCCGATTTCGTTGCTGCCGAATACCGTCGGCCGAACGAGGGACACGAGAGCACGGTCGCGGCTGTGTTCGCCGAAGTCCTGGGAGTCGACAGGGTCGGCGCCGAGGACAACTTCTTCGACCTCGGTGGCACATCGCTGTCCGCGATGCGGGCGGTGAGCCGACTACGGGCCGGCAGCGACGTGACCGTGTCGCTGCAATGGTTGATGACCGAGCCGACACCCGCCGCGATCGCGGCCCGCATGGACGCGGCCGACGGCGACACCGAGGATCCCGCGCTCGACGTGGTCTTCCCGATCCGCGCGGGTGGGGCGGGTGCGCCGATGTTCTGGATCCACCCGATCAGCGGACTGGCCTGGTGTTACACGGGATTCGCCGAACACATCGACGAAAACCGCCCTGTCTTCGGCATTCAGACTCCGGCCGTCGTGGGAGAGGTGCTGCCCGGCTCGATCGAGGAACTTGCCGACCGGTATCTCGTCGAGGTGCAGCGGATCCAGCCCGAAGGCCCCTATGATCTGGCCGGCTGGTCGATCGGTGGCGTCATTGCCCATGCGATGGCGGTGCGACTGCAGGAGACCGGCCACGTGGTGGGTTCACTCGTCATGCTCGACAGCTTCGCGGAAACGCAGCAGTCGGAGGGCAGCGGTGAGGCGGCGGTTCGCGAGGAGGACACGGCGGACGTGCTGTCGGCCCTGAGCCCCGAGTACCTGCATCGCCTGACCGCGGCCGCGCACCACAACGCCACCCTCATGAGCGACTACCGGCCCGGGTTGTTCGACGGCGACGTGCTGTTCTTCACGGCGGCGCACGATGATCCGACGCTGCGGCGTGCGGTCGGCACCTGGCGCCCCTGGGTGAACGGGCGGATCGCGAACCATTCTGTGGCTGCGAATCATTGGCAGATGACCGAACCTTCCGCGGTCAGTGTGATCGGCCCACTGCTCGCCGCACACTTGGCCGACGCCGTGCATCACGCTTGGAGAATGGAGATCGACCGATAAGACCCGCCGGGTGGTGATGCGACGGCTGGTGCTGACGTCACAAGCTCTTCATTTCTTCCGCTTTCGGACGATCTGAGTCGACTCGAGCGCCTTCTCTCGTTTCTCCGCCCGACGCTCTTTGAGGGCACGTGCGGACTGTTTCGAACTTCTGACGGTGGACTTGTCAGCCATTGTCGGTCCTTTCCGAATCGGCAACCGCGAACTGACCTCGACCATACCCAACACAAGAATTAAGTCCAGTTCAGCTCTTCGTGACGACGGATCGTCGGTGACTCCGAGGTGCAAGGCGCGCAGTAAATTTCACGTAACTTGCTTATTCCTCACCCACGGCTATGGTGCATGGCAGCACTAGTCGCACCTACTTGGAGGACCGAAATGTGAACGCAGCTACCGATCGTCAGTGGGCGGTTCGTGACGCTGTTCTGCGTTGGCTTCTCGCGAAGACAACGGAGGGATATCGGAGTCCCATCCTGGACGCGGATGCCATCGGAGCGGAAGTCGGCTGGGTGGCCTCGAAGCTCACCAGTGACGAAGTGGCCGACGCCTCGATGTTCCTCTTCAAGGAGAACTATGTGACGGGCGTGCCGGTAATGGGTATCGGGATTCCACGACCGATGCTGACCGTCGCCGGACGTCGGGTGGCCAAGGCAGGCAAATCCCTCAGGTACAAGGACGACGCTCAGCAGGCGAAGTTGCGCCGGCGTTTGACCGTGCCGCTCGCAGAGACCTCCGCAACGACGGCAAGCTCCGGCGCATCAGGGACGGAGTTCGATCGGTAACGGATCGCGCACGCGTCACCGCCGCCGTGTCGAACCACACTGAATCACCGGCTGGGAGCCACCGGGTGCGTGTCGCGCCAGTGGCGGGCGATCTCGATCCGCCTGGCTACCCACACCTTCTCGTGGGACTGCACGTGGTCGAGGAATCGTTCCAGCGCGGCGGTGCGCGCGGGCCGGCCAACGATGCGGCAGTGCAGACCCACGGACAGCATCTTCGGCGCCCCCTCGGCGCCCTCCGCGTAGAGCACGTCGAAGGCGTCCCGTAGATGAGCGAAGAACTGCTCGCCGCTGGGAAAACCTCCCGGTGAGGCGAACCGCATGTCGTTCGTGTCGAGGGTGTACGGCACCACCAGGTGGTCGACCAGCCCCTTGCCTGGCGAATCCACCTTCACCCAGTACGGCAGGTCGTCGGCGTACGAGTCGGAGTCGTAGAGGAAACCGCCGTGTTCGACTACCAGTTCCCGGGTGCGAGGGGAGTCGCGGCCGGTGTACCAGCCGAGCGGCGACTCACCGGTCAGATCGCGCAGGATGTCGACCGCCTCCGCCATGTCCTTGCGTTCGGCGTCCTCGTCGGAAAGCTGATACGACTTCCACCACAGACCGTGGCTGGCGATCTCGTGGCCGAGTTCACGAAAGGCGCTGACGGCTTCTGGGTTTCGCTGCATGGCCTTCGCCACCGCGAAAATCGTCAGCGGCAGTCCTCGCCGCTCGAACACCCGTAGCACACGCCACAGTCCGGCGCGGGAACCGTACTCGTAGATCGACTCCATGCTCATGTGCCGGTTCGGGAACGGCTGCGCCCCCACCATCTCGGACAGGAACGTCTCCGACGCCCCGTCTCCATGGAGGACGTTGCTCTCGGCGCCCTCCTCGTAGTTGAGGACGAACTGGACGGCGATCTTCGCGCCGCCCGGCCACTGCGGGTCGGGGGGCTTCGGCCCGTACCCGACCAGGTCACGGGGATATTCGGAGTCGAATCCGTGGGTCATGACTGCAACCCTGCCCGACCGGCTTCGGTCAGGGAACCCCACAGCCGCAGCCGTGCCATGCCACCGTCCGGAAAGATGTCGAGCCGGGCCTGCGTGACCGGCTGATCGTTGTCGACGACGAACCGATGCCTGGTGTCCGGCTGCAGGCGTGTCCGGGGGAGGAGCTCCACCCAGTCGCCGTCGCCGTCGCGTCCCTGAATACTCGCCTCACCGGGCGCATTGCCGAGGAAGTACGAGGTGTCCAGTTCGGCCAGCGACACGATGCCCTGAGCGGCGAGAAGAATCTCTACCCAATCGTTGTTGTCGTCTCGTCGCCGAGAGGTTTCCCAGCCGTCGCCCATGACGCGAGCCGATCCAGGGAGCAGCATGTTCTGTGGTGATCCGTAGAACATGTTGGAGCAGGACATCACTCGTGCCCCGTTCTCCAGGGCAGCGAGATCCACCGGTCCGGCGTCGAGGAAGCGAAGATCCGGACGACCTTCGCCGTGCACGCGCAACCGGGCCACCCCGCCGTCCGGGTACAGGGTCAGTTTGACGTGCGTCCACCGCCGCGCCGAGTCCACCGGAAAGGGATTCTCGGTGTCCCCTCGAACTGGGCTGCGGCCGACGATGGTGGTCCACTGTGCGCCGACCACTTCGTCGGCCGACGGGTATCCGTCGATCGCCCCGGCTTCGACGGAAATTTCCGGTGGATAGTTGCCCGTGAACCATGCGGTGTCGACCACCACGCCCCGAATGACACCGGGAACCCCGAGGCGCACGATGGCCTCGTCGATGCCCGCGGTCCGGCGTCGGCGCGTCTCCCAGCCGTCGTAGATCTGGCCCTTGTGCCCGAACGTGGCCGACTGGTACACGGCCGCAGTCGGGCGGATCAGATTCTCGCGCTCGGCGAACAATTCGTCGTTCGCCCACACGACCGCGCCGCCGAGCGTGCGGACGGCCAAGTCCGGAAGACTGCGAAAGCTGGGCGGGGCAGGAGTGTTCGGAGTCACGATGGAGTACCTCCTGATCGGGCGTGGAGCAAGTGTAGGGCGTCGGCGATGCCGCCGGAGCGTCGCCGACCGGGTCCGGCCGCTCAGGTACCCGGGATCACCGTGCGGGAGACGAGGTTGTGGAGGACGTCGACCGTGCATCCGGGGGCTTGCGCCAGTACCACGTCCTCGTCGAACGCGCCGCAGGCGAGCCCGCGGAGAGCGACGGTGGCGAGGGCTTGTGCCGTGGCCGGTTCGTCCACCACGCCACCGCCCTGCCGATCGAGGTAGGCCTGCAGACGGGTCGCCGCGGCGGGCAAGGCACCCCGGTAGAAGTCGAAGGTGGCGAGCCAGCGGGTGATCAGATGCCCGGGATGCATGTCCCAGCCCTGGTAGTAACCGCGCTCGAGCGACCGGGTGACGAGCCGGTAGTGCCGGGACAATGCGGCGCGGACGTCGTCGTCGCTGCCCTGTGGGACGACCTGGGTGGAGCCGTCGCAGACCCACACCCCGGTCTGGGCCGCCGCCACCAGCATCACGGACTTCGCGTGGTCTGCCACCGGATGCTCGAGCGATTGGAAGCGAGACGCGATGCCGCAGGCCGCGCTGTAGTCGTAAGTGCCGTAGTGCAATCCGGTGCACCGGCCGTCGGCGAGATGAATTGCCTTGGCGACGGTGACGGTGCCGTCCGGGCCGATGACGGCCTGGGGGCTCTCGATCTGCAATTCGAAGTGCAGTGACCCGTCCGGCAACCCGTAGGCGCGTTCGAGTTCCTCGCACAGTGCCACGACTGCGGTGACCTGCGCCGCGGCGCGCAGCTTCGGGACGGTGAATACGAAACCGTTCGGAACGCCGCCCGCACCTTCGAGGACGAGTTCGAGAGTGCGGATCCCGCGGCGGCGTTCGTGGGGCGCCAATCCTTTGGCGCGAATTCCGAGGGATCGCGGGCCGTCGGGGTCGGACGAGAGCAGGCGCAGTGTGCGTCCGGCGTCGAGCGCGGCGGCGTCCTCGATGTCATCGCTCCGCCATCCGTACCCGTCCTCGAAGTCGATGCGTAAGTCCATGACCGGACGGTTCTGCAACACCGTGCGGACATCGGGCAGAGCGTCGGTGGTTCCGAAGGATTCGAGCGCATCGGCGTAGCGGTCCAGCAGCGCAACGGCCTGTTCCGACCAGCGCCGGGGGGTGTCGGGGCGCGCATCCGCCGCACTCACATAGACGGTGTGGATGGGCTGAGACTGCGGACGATCACCCGGAAAGTGTTGTGCAAGAGAGGTGTCGATGGGCCCGAGGAGGGCGTCGACACGGTCGAAGCCGCTGTCCGGGAGCCGACTGAGGTACTGGGGGTTCACAGCACGATCTTGGCAGAAATGCCGGCATCGCGAGGAGTGGCAGATCCGAACTCCAGCCCTGGAGAGAAACCCTGCCCCGAAAGAACCCCGGCCCAGGGGAAACGGGCCGGGGTTCGATGACGGTGAAGGATATGGAGAGGAGGGTCAGTTGCTGCCCGGCCCGCTTCTCGTCGTCGCCACAGTGGTGGCAGGGCGGATTTTTGCGGCATTCGGGCCGCTCCACGCGCCGGCCGGTTGCGAAGAAATTGCGGGCGGGGCAGCAACGCCCTCGGGAAGTAAGCTCACGCTAGGGCATCACCATCCTTTCGACTACGTGTTCCCTCTTCGTCGAGCGGTCATCATCCGCGCGGAGGGGAGCGCTGCGTCGCGTCGACTTCCGCTCCCGTGGCCTGCGCAGCCAGTTCCGTTCGCGTAGAGGGGACTCGGCCTGCAGAGGGAACGCGCTCGGCGCGGATCGCGACTCGTACCAGCGACACCACGGCGCGTGGCGTCAGCGCCTCGGCGAGAAGTCGATCAGAGTCGGCGATCGACAGGTCGTAGTCGATATCGCACCATCGGCGTTCGCTGCACAGCATTGCGTCGACCTCCGGAAACCCTCGTTGCTGACAGGTTACCTACAGCAGAAGCTGTAGATTCGTTATAGCAAACGCTCCAGCGTGCTGCAAGGGGCTGTGGCCGCGATTTTGTCCCCGGTGAGAACATCCGGACATCTCACGCGGACTTGCTGCCGACTCCGGTGCGTGTGGGTTGCTGCAGCTCGTAGGTAATCAGGCGGGAACTATTGGCGACGACGGCGACGGAGGAGGCGTTGTGCAGAATGGCGGCGAGGACGGGCGACAAGGCGCCGCCGGCGCTGACGAGTAGGCCGATCGCATTGACCGCGATGGACATCGCGTAGTTCTGCTGAACCAATGCGACCGCGTGGGCACCGAGGTCGCGGACATCGAGGAGGCGGCGCAGGTCGTCGCTCGCGAGCGCCACGTCGGCGGTTTCGACGGCGACGTCGGTACCGGCCAGGCCCATGGCGATTCCGATGTTCGCGGCGGCGAGCGCCGGCGCGTCGTTGGTGCCGTCACCGACCATCGCGACGGTGTACCCGTCGTCCTGCAAACGGCGGACCGCGTCGAGTTTGTCTTCCGGCATCACCTCGGCCTGCCACTCGTCGATGCCCAGTTCCGCCGCCACCGCCGCGGCCGTCATCGGATGGTCGCCGGTGAGCATCACGATTCTTCGGATACCGTCCGCCCGCAACCGCGACAACACCTCGAGCGCCTCGGGCCGCACCTCGTCACGGAGACTGATCAGCCCCACCAGCTTGCCGTCGACCGCCAACAGCAGCGGCGTCTCGGCCCGCTGCTGGAGTTTGCGTACCCAGTCGGCGGCCCGCTTCGACACGCGCACGTTCTCGTCGCGCAGCAATCCTTCGCTGCCCAGGAGCAGCGTCCGCCCGTCCGCCCACGTGCGCATACCGAGGCCGACGAGGACCTCGCACTCTTCGTGTGGCGGGATCACGATGTGTCGTTCCTCGGTCGAGCGGATCACCGCCTCGGCGAGTGGATGCCGGGAATGAATTTCCGAGCTCGCCGCATAGGCAAGGACCCGTTCCGGCTCCCAATCCTTCGCGAAGGCAACCACATTCGTGACGATGGGGCGACCGATGGTCAGAGTGCCGGTCTTGTCGAAGACCATCGCATCGACGCATCCGGCCTGCTCCAGGTGCGATCCGCCCTTGATCAGGATGCCGCGCCGGGCACCGTTGCCGATAGCGGCGCTGATCGCCGTCGGCGTCGACAACCCGACCGCGCAGGGGCACGCGATCAACAGCATCGTCATGGCGCGGCGGACATCACGGGTCAGGACGAGGGTCAGCGCGGACAAGGCGAAGGATGCCGGCACGAAACGGCGGGAGAAATTTTCACCGACGGTCTGGATCGGGGCGCGGTGCTCCTGCGCCTGCTCGACCTGAGAGATGATGCGGCCGATCGTGGTTTCGTTGCCGACCGCGGTGGCCCGGATGACGAGCCGTCCGCGCAGCACCACCGAACCCGCGTGCACGAGGTGTTCGGCCGAAGTGGCGATCGGCAGCGTTTCACCGGTGATCGCGGACTGGTCGACGATCGCCTCACCCTCCACCACGACACCATCCACGGGAATCGCGACGTGATCGTGGACCACGACTTCGTCCCCCACCTGCAGCGAATCGACGTCCACCGAAACCTCGGTGCGGTCGGCCAGACGAATCCACGCGGTGTCCTGAGTGCCCTTGAGGAGATCGGAGATGGCGCGCCGGGTACGGCGCAGGGTGAGTTCTTGGAGGTACTCCCCGATGTTGAGCAACCACAGCACCGTCAGGGCCACCACGTTCTCCCGGAGAACCAGGCTGGCCACCGTCGCGGCGGAGACCAGAGCGTCAGTGCCCGCCGTGCGGTTTCCGGTCAAAGTGCGGAGTGCTCCTTTGAGGAAGGGGTAGCCGGTGAAGATGGTCGCGCCGGTGGCGAACACGCGGCTGGTCGGGCCGAGTAGCGGTGCGCGGCGCAGTCCGTATCGGCGGACTCCGAGCACGAGCAGGGCGGCGCCGCCGATGGCCATCCGGACGATGTCGGCGTTACCGACGTCGGCCGAGCGAGGGGAGCGGTCCGGAACCAGCGCCCAGGGCGTCTCCTCGCCTGCAGCGATGGTGTCGAGCAACTCGGTGCGATCGAGCCGTTTCGGCGAATACCAGACCACCACCGACGCGGTCCGCGGATAGGCGTGCACGGCACGCACCCCGGCGAGCTTTTCTATCGAATCTTCCAGGGCGACGGCCCGTCCCACACTCGCGCGGAGCCACGGCAGATGCACGCGAATTCTGCCCGCCGCATCCGACAGGACTGCGACATCGTGCGAGACGTGCGAGGCCGGCTCGGCGGACATGTCAGTGTGTGTGACCGTGACCGGTGTCGGGCTCCGCCGGCGGGGGAACTTCCTCGCCGATCCTGCCCTTGGCCTCGGCGATGACGTCGGCCACCTTCAGCCTTGCCGACTCCGCGCCCTCCTCCGCCTTCCGGGTCCCGCGCAGTCCCCATGCGGTCACGGTGACCGCAGTCTCGTGGAAGGGCGCCTTCGCGACCGCTTTGCGGGCCGCGTTGTACGCGGCGACACCGACAGCGCCGGTGACCACGGTGGAGGCAGCTTTAGCGAGCAGAATGTGAAGGGCCATGACCTATCGTTGCACCCACAGCTCGAAAATGGGATCTATTGCAGTAGCCGCGACATCATGCATCGCGCAAAGCTGACGTTCCGCCGGTCGAGGCCTCCGCGAGGATGGGGGCCGGATCGCCTGCGTTCTAGGTCTTCGCGTGTGTGACATCCACGAAATATGGTTCGACGAGTACTATCTCGCCGAAGTGCGGCCAGCGCTGGCACCGCAGGTTCACCCGGCACTGTGGGTGACAGAACGAGTGAGCCGAATCGCGCGCCGCGCACGATCAATGACGCCTTCATGACCGCTCGAAACGCCGCAGCACCGGATGCGGCGCTGGATCTGCATTGTCTGCGCCACTCCTATCTGCTCGCGAGCCGGGAGCTCACGCCACCAGGTGCTGGCGGCTTCCTACGCCAAAGGCACTCGAAGTGCCAGGGCGACCTTGCTTGCGTCCCCTGAATCAATTCACCGTTTCATACTGCCCGACTCACGTCGACACGACGCGTCGAGCGGGACCGACTGGGGTAATACGAGGACAGGCGTGCCCGGTAGTCCGGAGTATCGGTCGTGCCCAGACCGCGCCGGTTCAGCATGGAGCCGGTGCGGCCGCCCACTCCTGCACCTCGCGGGCCTGTGACCCAGGCCTTCGTCGTCTCCGTCGTCGTGGGCGGCGGCCGTCGAGGTCCGCGAGAAAATGATCGGCGGCAAAATGTCCGGCGGCAAACTCGAAGACCTGCTCAACCAGTACGCCCAGCAAGGATGGCGTCTCAAAGCAATAACCTCGTCCGATGTCAAGGGCAGAATCGGCCCCGGCAGCGTGGAGGGGCTGCTGATCACCTTCGAACGCGAAGGCTGAGCAGGTCCGGACACCGATCAGCCGACGTGTTTTACGCGCCGAACATCACCTTCGCCGTGAGGCGGGGACCAGGCGAGGCCCCGGGAGCGAGGGAGTGGCTGCCATCCGATCGAGCACCGAGGTGCCGCATCCGCGGACCTTTCTCGACCGTGAGGTGGCGGTGCGCGGGTGGAAAGTGCGCAGCGAGAACTCGACGTTGCGGAGCACCGTGCGGCGTGCCAGCCCCATCAGTACCGCCATGCCGGTCACGGCCATCCACATCGGCAACGGGTAGAGAGCGAGACGCTCCCCCAGGCCGAAATGCAGCGCCTGTCCCAGCATGAGGCCGGCGCCGACCACGCCCACGAGTGCGCACAGTGCGGACCACAGGGCGACCAGCCGCTTCTCGTGCCACATATGCCAGGCGATGAGCACGAGCACCACGTGGCGCGCCACGAAGCCCGGCAACACGGCCGACCAGTGGATGATCGTTCCATCGTTCGCCGGAAACAGTCCAGTGGCAGCAGTGCTGACCGCGATGATCACGGCAAGGGAGAGTATCCACTTCTTCTCCCGGCCACTTCGTATGTGTCGATGAAGAAACAGTGCACCGAGGAGGGTGAGCACCCCGAGCGCGACGAATGTCGAATTCATGACGTCGTGCATCGGTGAGCAGGATCCGACTTCGCAGGTCGTCACGCCCAGGGAGCTGATCGAGTCGTGCGCGAAGCTGTAAGGTGTGCTCCACGCCGCCGCGGTGAACACCTCCGCCAGCAAGTAGGCGAACGAAAGTACCCAGGCCGTGCCAGCAGCTGCGTGGCGCAGATTATCTGTTCTCGGTGATGGTCCGGCGCCGTGAGGATTGCTGATAGTGGATTCTCTCTGTCGAACCAGATATGTCGAGTGAGGCCGGAAAGCGGCCCGGATGATCTGCGTGGCCCTACGACCCGAACCTGAGGATGCTGCCCGAAATGTCTGCATGGTCAGCCTCCACTGTGTATCGGGTCGTACTACTGGCGCGCAATCGATCCGCGGTGTCTAGGTTGCCGACCTCTCCGCTCGTATTGGGGACCAAACCGTCCCCTCAGCCGTTCCGTCCGCTGACGACTGCTGACCGAGCGTGCCACAATGACCGCCAGTACGGCGATCACGACAATGACCGCGATCAGGATCCATCTCTTCAGACCTCCTCGTCCTTCGTACGGAATACCCGACCAGCTCTTTCGGAAACGGCGATTGCAGTGTGCACCCCGCCGGTCGGCGAGAATCAATGCGGCAACCACCGGCACGCCCGATGTTCGAAACCTCGCTACGAAGAGGCCAGCGCTGCCGGCCATCCTGATACAACGAGACTCCCGGGGGGAGCTGGATCGCGTCGGCGTTCAGAACGGAACGGTGCGCCGGTGGAGGGAGGGGTTCACTTCACCGGTTCCGGAGCCGCGCGGCCGCCGGCCTGCCGCTTACCGTGTGGTAGCCATCGTTCGCTTCTGCTCCGAGGGTCGAAAGGCGCGGAAGGGTTGCAGATCAAATCGCGTCGGTCCTCCAGGTCGCGACCGCCCAGATCACCACGGTGTTCAGGGCGATGATTGTCAGCGCCCACGCCGGGTAGTGCGGCAACCAAAGGAAATTGACGAAGATCGACACACCGCAGATCACCAAGACCCCAGGCCGTGCCCATGTCGCATCGGCAAACAGGGCGATGCCAGTGACGATGCCGATCACGCCGAGCACCAGATGAGTCCATCCCCACACGATGAGGTCGAACTGGTAGGTGTACTCGATGTCGGTGACGATCATCTCGTCCGCGAAGATCACGGAAATGCTCTGCAAGACTTCGAGGATCCCAACGGCAATGAGTAGAATAGCTGCGCCCCAGGATGTTCCCTGTTCCAGAACCTGTTTGACCCACGATTCCTTGGACATGACCGTTCCCTTCCCGGGAAACGTACAAAGTGCTCTGGTCTCGCTCATTGTTCTCCCTCAAAGCGGTGACGGCAGCATTGCTTCCGAATCCGGCGATCTTGTGCACTCGATCTCCGGCGCACGCCAGACCTGGTCACCACCGTGATCGCCCTGCTTTACGCCTTCATCCCGGATGGGATCACGCGTAGGGTCCCGCGCCCGCGACGGCCCGGCGGTCAGGCATCCGTCGCATGATCGGCGTAACGGTTGGACCGGACCTGGCGAAGCCATCGAGTCGGCCACCGACGCCCTGGTCCACGCCGATCTTCCGCTGGCCGAGCGGGTCTTCGACCTCACCGAGCAAATCGAGCGGTTACACGGTCCGTGTGAGGAGCAGGCGATGGCGTTGCTGGCGTTGTAATGATTCCTGGGTTTGGTACATACCTATCCCGGACGAATGGCGGCACACGCTGATCGTGCTGCAATCGCAGTGGATGGGACTGGGCTGATCTCTTCGAAACATCTCGATGCCGATCGAAACAAATACTGCACATTTCGAATGCCGTACCTCCCCCAGTCAATCGCACGACGACGGGCTCTCGTCGTGCCCGGATCCGTCCTCACCCTAACGTTTCGGTTCCTTGACTCTGTTGCGCAAAAAGATGAGCGGGAGTACGAGCGTGGCGACGGCGGTGACGAGCCACACGATCAGTGTGGCGAAAACCCACGACTGCCACCCGGTGATGGACATGGCACCGAACAGGTTGACCAACACCAGCGAGACGAAGGTGGATACCAAACCGATTCCCCCGAGGAAAGCCGGAGCGTTTCGTTCGGTCACTTTGGTGATGAAGGGCGCGAGGATGCTTTGCGCCAACGCGAAGATCACCACCGTGCCGATGAATCCTGCGGCGGTGATCGATACCTCGGGCAGAAGCCACACCGCCGCGAGAAGGCCGATCGCTGCCGAGCCGAGGAAGATGACGGCCTGGATGAGAAATCGAATCATGAGTCGATCCTTTGCGTCGCAGGGTCAACAGATCACGGTCAGGAGTACGCCCTCGCGGTGAAGGATCAGCGGTTCGGCCGGGGGCCGAGGGCCGCTGGTTTCTGACATACGTCATTGTCTCTCCCACGTGACCGTCTCGCGGCAAGTTGACGATCTCTGCGACTCGACCAGCGGCCGCGCGGCCCCCGCCGAATCCGGGAGGAATGCCTGACGTTCCGGCGCCTGCGTGCGACGATGGGAAGTACTTCGGGAGTGATGGGGTATGTCGAACCGCCGTGTGACGGGTGCAGCGATCTACACGGCCGCGCTGCTGGCGGCCGTAGCGACGGTCACGCTTGCCGTACGAGTGGTGCCCGCCGCGGATGCCGGGAGAAGCGCTCCCGAGCCGGGAACGGGTGCCACTCGGGCACTGATCGTCATTGCTGTCGTCGCAGTCGTGATCGCGGCGATCGCGCTCGCGGCTGCTCTGCAAGGTGGGCGCCCCCGGATAGCCCCCGACGAGCCGGCGGCCGATGCGGTCGAGCGGGCACTCTCTGCGAAGTCGCGCAGACAGATCCTCGCGTGGACGGCCGGTGCCTGTGTCCTCGTGATCGCCGCGTATCTCCTCGGCTCCGCCGGTGGCAACGAGCCCCCGGCCCAGGAGGCTCCGGCCGCCGCCGAGTCCGGGGGCAACTCCGAATCACCGTCCGAAGCCACTCCGCCCGAGGAGTTGCGTCCCACGTCCGACAGCGCGCAAGCCCGCAGCGATCAAGCCAAACTATGGACTGCCGCAGCCATAGTCGGACCCGTGCTGGTCACCTTGCTCATACTCGGTGCGGCGGCCCGACGCCCTGTGGTCGTGGGCCGTGAGGTACCGACGCCGGTCGATATCGACACCGCCTCGGCCGCGGCGCAGTCGCTGGTGCGTGCGGCGGAGGAGGGTCTCGCGGCGGTCGTCACGACGGAGATGCCGCCACGGGAGGCCATCATCGCCAGCTACGCCGCCATGGAAGACGCCCTTCGGCGGGCGCCGGGCGCGGAACCCCGAGATTCGGATACGCCGTCGGAAGTGCTTGCCCGGGCGGTGCAACTTGGTGTGCTGCGCTCGGAGGCTGCAGCGCCGTTGGTTCGTCTGTTCGCCGAGGCCCGGTTCAGCCGGCATCCGATGGACGAACGTCACCGCGCGGAGGCGGTCGACCTGCTCAGGCGCGTGCTGGACGATGTCGGGGCGCAGCGCCGTGCGAATGACCTCGGGAGCAACACGTGCTCGCCATTGCCGTGATCGGTATCGCGGCAGTACTGGCCGTGGAGATTCCGCTCGTCGTATCCGGTCGGGACAACGTTGCGGTCGTGGTGGCGGGGGCCGTGACCGCCCTCGTGCTCTTCGAGGTTCGGCGGCGGATGTCGCAGGAGGACGACGACGATGTGGTGGCGGGTCCGGAAGCCGATCGGGCCGAGGCGATGAGCCGCTGGCTCACGCGCACGGAGTCGCTGATCAGCTGGGCGGACGGCACCCGCGGGGACTGGGACCACCATCTGCGTCCACTGCTTGCCCGCGAATTCCAACAGTCCACCGGGCAGCGAAAGGGCGTCGACCCGGCCGCGACTACCGCCGCTGGGCGAGTGTTCTTCGGTGACCTGTGGCAGTGGGTGGATCCCGACGACGTCCGCCGCTCCGACCGGACCGAACCCGGCCCCGGTCGCGACGTGCTCGACCGGATACTTCAACGGCTGGAGTTGCTATGACCCTCCCCGCCCAGATGACCACCGCCCGCGCTCAGGCCGTTCTGGCGGAAGTCGAACGTGCCGTGGTGGGGAAACACGACGAACTGACGTCGATACTGCTCGCGGTCCTCGCGGGTGGCCACGTACTGATCGAGGATCTGCCGGGGCTGGGAAAAACTCTGGTTGCCCGGTCGTTCGCAGCCGCACTCGGGCTGGACTTCACCCGCGTGCAGTTCACCCCGGACCTGCTGCCTGCCGATCTGCTCGGCGCCACCATCTACGACATGCCGTCAGGTCGGTTCGAGTTCCGTCCCGGTCCCATCTTCACCAACCTTCTCCTGGCCGACGAGATCAACCGCACCCCGCCGAAAACCCAGGCTGCCCTACTCGAGGCGATGGCAGAGGGGCAGGTGAGTGTCGACGGCACGACGAGGATCCTGCCTCGACCGTTCATCGTGCTGGCCACCGACAACCCCATCGAATACGAGGGCACGTATCCGTTGCCCGAGGCCCAGCTCGATCGCTTCGCCCTGCGGTTGCGGCTCGGGTACCTGACCGAGAAGGACGAGCAGGAGATGCTGCAACGCCGTCTCGACCGGGGATCGGCTCCGGTGGTGGTCCAGCAGGTGGTCGACGCCGCGGATCTGCAGGCGATGCGCGAATCGCTCGAGGAGGTCAGTGTCCATCGTGACGTCCTCGGCTACGTGGTCGCTCTCGCAAATGCCACGCGTCAGCACCCGCAGGTCGAAGTGGGGGCCAGCCCACGTGCCGAATTGGACCTGGTGCAGTTGGCCCGGGCCCGGGCGCTCCTTGCGGGGCGCGATTTCGTAATTCCGGAGGACATCAAGGCGCTGGCAGTCCCCGCGGTCGCCCATCGGATCAGTCTGCGACCGGAAATGTGGGTGCGGCGTGTCCGCAGCGAGGATGTCCTGACCGAATTGCTCCGACGGCTGCCCGTGCCGAGGGCACGATGACCGAGCACGTTCTCACCCGGCACGACCTGACGTGGCGGGCGTCGCCCGCAGCCCGCACCCTCGCGACCTGTGCGGCCGTCGCGCTCACGGTCGCCGTGGTGGGCCGCTGGTGGGAGCTGATCGCGTTCGCGGCACCGATGCTCGGCGCTCTGGGCGCGGTGGTGTGGTTGCCGCCGCGGGCCACCGGAATCCGCGTCCGATCGGACACTCCCGCGTTGCGGTGCTTCGAATCGGAATCGGTGCAGTGCGAAGCCGAGGTGACGACGGTCGGCGGCGGCGCGCGGCTCGACGTGTCGCCTGCGCGCTCCGACGGCTACACGGTCGACGACGTCGGCGACGGGTATCGGATCACCGCCCACCGGTGGGGTCGCTACGAACCTGCACTGCACATCACGGCGCAGGCGTGCGGAGGTCTGCTCAGCGCAGCACTCGAGGTACCCGTGACCGAACTCCGGGTATTTCCGCTGGCGCCGCCGCTGCCGACCCCGCTGCCCCATCGCGCGCTTCCCGACCGAATCGGAGCGCACCGCACCCGCCGATACGGTTCCGGCGTCGAATTCGGTGACATCCGGCCGCATGCACCGGGAGATCCACTGCGAAGCATCAATTGGCGGGTCAGTGCCCGACGTGGGCGACTGCACGTGACGGAGCGCATCATGGACCGCGCAGCCGACGTCGTCGCAGTGCTCGACGCCACGCCGCAGGCGCCCGGCCCCGCAGCGGACAGTCTGCAGCGCACCGTCCGTGGCGCCACCCAGGTGGTGCAATCGGCACTGCAACGGGGAGATCGGGCCGGGGTGGTGGTCAGTGGCTCGCGCCTGCGGTGGCTCGGTGCCGACATCGGGCGTCGCCAGTTCTACCGCATTCTCGACACTGTTCTGGACGCCGGCGGCACGTCCGGTGGCACCCTTGTTCCGCGGGCAGCGCTACCACCCACTGCCGTGGTGATCGCCTTCTCCACCATGCTCGACACCAACTTCGCGCTGTCGCTGCTCGAGCTGCGCCGCCGGGGCCACGTCGTCGTCGCCGTCGACGTACTGCGAGGTCCGCCGTTCGAGGTCGAACTCGATCAGATGTCCGCCCGGATGTGGAAGCTCGAACGACGGAACATGTACCGGAACATGAGTGTTCTGGGTGTCCCGGTGGTCGCGTGGGAAGACGATTCGGCATTAGATCTCGCCCTCACTCTTGCGGATCGAGCCCAGCGCCCTCAGGGGGTGGCCAGGTGAAGTGGGCCGCAGTTCTGGCAGTGCAGGGAGCGATGGTCGCACTCGTCCTGGGCGATGCGTCCGTTCTGGCAGCCGCGACGGCGGGTATCGCGGCAACCGCGCTGCTTCTCGTCGCATTTACGGGACCGGCACCCGGATTCCGGACGCTGATGGTGTGCGCGGCAGCGGCGGGTGCTACTGCTTACCTCGTCACCACAGTCCCGGTGGGGCCGCGATGGTGGTCGTTGCTCGGACCGGTTGCCGTCGTGGTGTTGTTCTGCATCGCCGTGGCTCCCTACGTCCGGAAGCGCAGCACCGCTCAGAATCGGCGGATGCTGTAGACGTGGAACTGTGACAGCGGGGCAAGGCCCACAGGCACTCCGCGTCCGTAGGCATTGAAGACCTGGCCGAAGCCGGCATAGATACCGATGTGCGACGCATCCGGATTGAGAACCACGATGTCGCCGGGAGCGAGCGCCCACAACGGTATCCGGGCGCCCACCTCGGCCTGCTCCCATGTGGTACGCGGAAGCCTGACTCCCGCTTGCCGGAATGCCCACTGCACGAGTCCCGAACAGTCCCAGGCATCCGGGCCCGTTCCGCCCCAGAGGTAGGGCTTACCGGTCTGGGTGACCGCTGCCGCCAGCGCGGCGAGACCGGTGGGCGTCGGAATCGGCGTGGGAAGAATCGCGGATCCGCTGGAACTGCCCGCTGTGCTTCCACTGTCGGCGCTGCCGGCGACCGGTGCCGCATGGGAGGGAAACGCCGTCAGGGCGGCCGCGCAGAAGGTCAGTGCTCCCGCTATCACTGCGCGTCGTACGGGAAGATGCCAGCGCTGGGACACGGAGTCCCCCTTCGTTTGCTCCTGCTCCGTGGAAGGCGTGCACCACCTGTTCCCCCGGCGGTACACGCCCATATTGCGTCACGGGAAGCGTACAAAGTGTCGCGCGAGTGTGCTTGGCATTTGCCGATATCCGCGCCGAAGCGCCGGTACGGCCCCGGCCGTCACCGCTCGGCGATGGTCAGCACCACGTCGGCCAGGGCAGGGGCGTGATCACGCTCGGGAACGGTGGCCGCGATCAGCAGGAGCCCGGGCTCTTTCCAGATGCGGGCGTGCAACGTCTCGCCGGGAAACACCACACCTGCGAATCGTGCTCCGAAGCCCGCGACCAGCGACGCGTCGGAGTCCAGCATCGTGTCGACCACCGCCTTGCACACCATCCCGTAGGTGCACAGCCCATGAAGAATCGGCGCCGGAAAACCGGCGGCGGCCGCGAACTGCGGATCGGAATGCAAGGGATTGCGGTCGCCACACATTCGATACATCAACGCCTGTTGCGGCAGCACAGGAATGTCGACCTCGGCGTCGGACGGGCGGTCCGGCAACTCGACGGACTGCGACGGCCCGCGCTCGCCGCCGAATCCACCCTCGCCGCGGGCGAAGATGGACGAGCGGCTGGTCCAGAGGGGCGCACCGTCGACGTCGGTGGTGGCCGACTCCTGGACGATGACCGCGGCCTTTCCCTTGTCCCACACCTCCGCGATGCGGGTTGTCGTGCGAGCCTTACCCTCCGGCGGAAGCGGCCGGTGCACGGTCACCTCCTGGCCGCCGTGGACCACTTTCGCGAGATCGATGTCGACACCGGGGAAGGACACCTGCGGAGCGTCGACGGCATGAAAATTGGCCGCGACCGTCGCGAAAGTCGGTAACACCTGAGGAGTGCGGTCCGTGAGGTAGCACAACTCCTTCTCATCCAGCGGACGGGAACCCGCACCGAGGGCGAGATGGTAGTGCTGCACGTCGGACGCGGTCCAGGCGAACTCGAGCGTGGGCAGTTCGGCGCCGATGGCGAACTTCGGGTCAATAGGCATGCGGGGCGTCCCCCTTCTGTGTGAGGGGGATGGTCGAGACCACCGTGTCGGATTCGTGCTTGCTCATGTAGAACACGTTATAGAATGATGGGGTTGTCGGTCCATTCTCACTGCCAGGAAGTGTCGGGAACGACAGCGCACCGAACGAGAACACGTGGCACCGAATGTTTCGGGCGTGCGCACTCACGTCAGTTTTCAGGGAAGGCACACAGAACATGCTCTCGAACCAACTACGCATCGAGTTGGCCGATCAGCTCGACGCCGCAGAGCGCAGTCGCATTCCCGTCGGGCCCCTGACCGCCGCCCATCCGGACATCGACGTCGTCGACGCATACGAAATCGCGTTGATCAACATCCGCCGCCGGCTGCAGCACGGTGCGAAGGTTGTCGGGCACAAGGTAGGTCTGTCGTCTCTCGCCATGCAGCAGATGATGGGTGTCGACGAACCCGACTACGGACATCTGCTCGCCGACATGGAGGTGTTCGAGGACCAACCCGTCGACACGGCTCGGTTCTGCTACCCGAGAGTCGAGGTGGAGGTGGCTTTCGTCCTCGGCGCCGATCTTCCGGGAGCGGACTGCACCGAGCAGGATGTCGTCGATGCCACAGTGGCGTACGCGCCGTCCATCGAGTTGATCGACAGCCGCATCAAGGACTGGAAGATCGGCCTGGCCGACACTATCGCCGACAACGCGTCTTCCGCAGGGTTCGTGCTCGGCACCGACCGGGTGCGCCCGTCCGACATCGACATCAAGGCCATCGACGCCGTCCTGACCCGCAATGGTGAGCTGATCGCCGAGGGCCGCAGCGATGCGGTGCTCGGCAACCCGGTGACGGCCGTCGCCTGGCTGGCGCGGAAGGTCGACAGTTTCGGCGTCCGGTTGAGAGCCGGCGACATCGTGCTTCCCGGTTCGTGCACCCGCGCCATCGACGCTCGTCCGGGCGATCACTTCCGAGCCGAGTTCAGTGGACTCGGAACCGTCTCTCTGCAGTTCAAGTAGGAGTTGTATTCATGACCAAGGCAAGTGTGGCGATCGTCGGTTCGGGCAACATCAGCACCGACCTGCTCTACAAACTGCAGCGATCCGAGTGGCTCGAGCCGCGATGGATGATCGGCATCGATCCTGACAGCGAGGGCCTCGCCCGGGCACGCAAGCTGGGTCTGGAGACGTCCGCCGAGGGCGTCGACTGGTTACTGAACCAGCCGGAGAAGCCCGACCTGGTGTTCGAGGCGACCTCCGCCTACGTGCACCGGGAGGCAGCGCCCCGATACGAGGCAGCAGGCATCCGGGCGATCGACCTGACACCGGCCGCGGTCGGGCCCGCCGTCGTTCCGCCGGCCAACCTGCGTGAACACCTCGGCGCCCCCAACGTCAACATGATCACCTGCGGAGGGCAGGCCACCATCCCGATCGTGTACGCGGTGTCCCGGGTCGTGTCCGTGCCCTACGCCGAGATCGTCGCCTCGGTCGCTTCGGTCTCCGCCGGCCCCGGCACCCGCGCCAACATCGACGAGTTCACCAAGACCACCAGCCGTGGCATCGAGACCATCGGCGGAGCGCAGCGCGGCAAGGCCATCATCATCCTCAACCCCGCCGACCCGCCGATGATCATGCGCGACACGATCTTCTGCGCGATCGCCGAGGATGCCGACCGGGCCGCCATCACCGAATCCATCCACCGCGTCGTCGCGGACATCCAGCAGTATGTCCCCGGTTACCGGCTGCTCAACGAACCGCAGTTCGACGACCCCAGCGTCGTGTCCGGCGGACAGGCCACGGTCACGACCTTCGTCGAGGTCGAGGGCGCCGGCGACTTCCTGCCCCCGTACGCAGGCAACCTCGACATCATGACCGCAGCGGCAACCAAGGTGGGCGAAGAGATCGCCCAGAAGCTCCTGAGCGTGGAGGCGTGAGCACGATGGTCCACTTCGACCCCAGCTGGGACATTCGCGTCACCGACACGTCGTTGCGGGACGGCTCCCACCACAAGCGCCATCAGTTCACCGGTGACGAGGTGCGGGCGATCGTCGGTGCCCTCGACAATGCGGGAGTGCCCGTCATCGAGGTCACTCACGGTGACGGGTTGGGCGGTTCGTCGTTCAACTACGGCTTCTCCAAGGTGCCCGAGCAGGAACTCATCTCCATCGCCGTCGACACGGCGAAGAACGCGAAGATCGCCTTCCTGATGCTGCCCGGTCTGGGGATCAAGGACGACATCATCGTCGCCCAGGACAACGGCGCGTCGATCTGCCGGATCGCGACCCATTGCACCGAGGCGGACGTCTCGATCCAGCACTTCGGACTGGCCCGCGAGCGCGGCCTCGAAACCGTCGGTTTCCTCATGATGGCCCACTCCATTGCGCCGGAGAAGCTCGCCAAGCAGGCGCGGATCATGGCGGACGCCGGATGCCAGTGCGTCTACGTCGTCGACTCGGCCGGTGCCCTCGTCCTCGAGGAGGTGTCCGACCGGGTCGAAGCGCTGGTGCAGGAACTGGGGTCGGACGCGCAGGTGGGGTTTCACGGCCACGAGAACCTCGGTCTCGGAGTGGCCAACTCGATAGCCGCGGTGCGCGCGGGAGCTAAGCAAATCGACGGCAGCACAAGACGGTTCGGGGCCGGTGCCGGCAACGCCCCCGTCGAGGCGTTCGTGGGAGTGTGCGACAAGATCGGCGTCAAGACCGGTATCGATTTCTTTGCGATCGCCGACGCCGCCGAGGACGTGGTCCGGCCGGCGATGCCGGCCGAGTGTCTCCTCGACCGCCAGGCGCTGATGATGGGGTACGCAGGCGTGTACTCGAGCTTCCTCAAGCACGCCGAACGCCAAGCCGAGCGGTACGGCGTCTCGTCCGCCGAACTCCTCGTCCGCGCAGGCAAGCGCAAGCTCGTCGGTGGGCAGGAAGATCAGCTCATCGACATCGCGCTGGAGCTGCAAAAAGAGCGCCTGTGAGTGCGGCTACGCCGCCTGTGAGTACTTGTTAACCGCGGGCGGTTAATAAGTACTCACAGGTCAGTGGGCGGTTTCCCAGAGCCCGACGACGTTGCCCTCGGTATCAGTGAAGTACGCGGCGAACCCCATCGTGCCGACGGGTGTCCTGCCGGTGACCGTCTTCCCGCCGAGCGATTCGACCTTCTCCAGTGCGGCGTCGATGCTCTCGACGTCGACGACGACGACGGGGGAGGCCACCTCGTCGCGCTGCATCATGCCGCCGTTGATGAACCCGGGCTCGGTGGGCATTCCGCTCTCGCCCACCGGTCCGGTGGTGACCATGCTGTAGTCCATCTCCGGGATCTCGGCGATGGCCCAGCCGAACGCGTCACGGTAGAAGGCGCGGGCGCGCTCACCGTCGTCGAAGGGGATCTCGAAATGCACGATTCGGCCTGTCATGGGTTGCCTCCGGCTCGGCGGAAACCGCCGTGTCCGACGGCACTTTCAGCGTAAGTCGCCGGGTTCGCAGGCGAAAGGGGTCCACACAGCTTCGCCCGATGTGCCGTCGGGCGCAGTTGAACTGCACCCCTGTCACATCGGGCGAGAGCAGGGTGGAACCGGACGGCTATTCGAGGTGATCGCGCACGTCGATGAACCCCTCCATCACCGCGTGGTTGATGCTGTCCCACAGCCGCGGGCAGCCGTCCTGAAGGGCGGTGGGCTGCCCCTCCGCGGCCCGGTCGCGAAACGTCGGACACGTCTTCGCCGGGTCGCTCGTCCATTGGACACTGGTGTGTTTGAGACTGTTCTTGCGCACCAGGACGCAGGTGCCGCAGGTGCGGCACTCGACCTCGTTCATTCCGTCGTCGAGGTAGTTGGCCTTGTCGGCCATCGTCTGCGCATGAATGGCCTCGAGCCGAGCAGGTTGCCCGGCGTAGTCGGGAGCTTTGGCCCATTCGGTCGAGGCACTCATGATCAGACCTGCGCTTCCTTGTTCTCGGAGCCGGCGGTCACCGTCTGTTCCGCGGCCTCTCGCTCGGCCTTCTGCCGGGCCAGGTTTTCCTCCACCTCGTGCTGCCAGGCCTCGTTGGCCTTGGTGGTGTCGACCTCGAACTCGAAACGCTGCGTCATCTTCTCGGTGACGTCGGCGACATCGACGTAGAACTGGTCGTACCACCGTCGCAGCTGGTAGACCGGGCCGTCCTCGTCGCACAGCAGGGGGTTGTCGATCTTGGTCTTGTTCTTCCAGATTTCGACGTCCTGCAGGAAGCCCTCGGCGATGCCCTCGGTGAACTTGGCCGCCAGCTTGTCGGCGGTGTCGTCGTCGATGCCGGTCGGCTTCTTGACGGTGACGCCGTACTGGAGCATGAACGAATTGTTCGTCACCGGATAGTGGCAGTTGATGAGGACGCTCTCGACCTCGTACCCGCCGTAGCTGTTCCACAGCGGATTGATCATGTAGGACGGCCCGTAGTACGCGGCCTCGGAGCGCAGCAGCGACTCCATGCCGTACTGCGTCGCCATCCCCACGTCGGGGCGACCCTTCGTGTTGAGGTACTGGGTCGCGATGTGGCCTTCGAAGACGTTCTTGAAGTACGTCGGGAATGCGTAGTGGATGTAGAAGAAGTGCGCCATGTCGACCACGTTGTCGATGATCTCGCGGCAGTTGGCGCCCTCGATCAGCATCGAATTCCAGGTCCAGTCGGTCCATTCGTCGCTGTACGCGCCGTCGATCCGGGGGATGGTCACCTCGTCTGGCGGCGGATTGCCCTCGGGGTCGTTCCAGACGAAGAGCTGCCCGTTCCGCTCCAGCGTGGTCCACGACCGCGTGCGCGCGATCGGCGGCACCCGGCGTGCGTAGGGAATGCTCGTGCACTTGCCGTTGCCACCCCAGCGCCAGTCGTGGAACGGGCACGCGACGGAATCGCCCTTGACCGAGCCCTGGGAGAGGTCACCGCCCATGTGACGGCAGTAGGCGTCCAGAACTTTCAGTTCGCCTTTGCTGTCGGCGAAGACTACGAGCTTGGTGCCGAAAGCCAGGACCGAATGCGGATTGCCGTCCTTGAATGTCTTGGTCAAGCCGAGGCAGTGCCAACCACGCGCGAAGCGGGTCTGGACAGTGCCTACATCGATCTCGCGAATCTGCGCCATTGTGCCCTCACATCCCTTCATGCTGTCAGTAGAACACGTTATAGAAGTTCCCCACGATTCGCCAGATTTCGAGCGGCTTTCTTCGAGCGCTGGGCCGTCGAACTGCGTCTTTCCCTGAGTCTCGACAGAAATGGGAACGTGTTCTAGTCTCAGAGAGTGAGTGAACCATCGACGAGACAGGAGCGTCCTGTGGGTGACCATGACAGTCACGAGGTGATGCAGCGGCTCGAGGCGCTACTGCCGACACTGCGAGAGCGCGCGCAGGAAACCGAGGATCTACGTCGCATCCCCGACGAATCGATCAAGGCACTCCAGGAGTCCGGCTTCTTCAAACTGCTTCAGCCGGAGCAGTGGGGCGGCTTGCAGGCCGATCCGGTGCTGTTCTACTCCGCGGTGCGGAAGATCGCGAGTGCCTGCGGCTCCACCGGATGGGTCTCGTCGATCATCGGAGTTCACAACTGGCATCTCGGCCTCTTCACCCAGCAGGCGCAGGAAGATGTGTGGGGCAAGGACACCGATGTGCGCATCTCGTCCTCCTACGCCCCGATGGGCGCCGGCCAGGTGGTCGACGGTGGTTACACGGTGAACGGTGCCTGGGCATGGTCGTCCGGGTGTGACCACGCCAGCTGGGCAGTGCTCGGTGGTCCCGTTATCAAGGACGGGCGGCCGGTCGACTTCGGCAGCTTCCTCATTCCCCGCGAGGACTATCGCATCGACGACGTGTGGAACGTGGTGGGACTGAGGGGAACCGGCAGCAACACGGTGGTGGTGAAGGACGTGTTCGTTCCCCGCCACCGCTTCCTGAGTTTCAAGGCGATGAGCAACCTGACAGCTCCGGGGCTCGAGCAGAACACCGCCCCGGTGTACAAAATGCCGTGGGGGACGATTCATCCGACCACGATTTCCGCTCCGATCGTCGGTATGGCCTACGGCGCGTACGACGCACACGTCGAGCATCAGGGCAAGCGTGTCCGCGCAGCATTCGCCGGTGAGAAGGCAAAGGACGATCCGTTCGCCAAGGTCCGGATCGCCGAGGCGTCCAGCGACATCGACGCCGCCTGGCGGCAGCTGTCGGGCAACGTGGCCGACGAGTACGCGTGTCTTCTCGCGGGGCGCGACGTGCCTTTCGAGCTCCGTCTCCGCGCGCGACGTGACCAGGTACGCGCCACGGGCCGGGCCATTTCGTCGATCGACAAGCTGTTCGAGAGTTCCGGTGCCACGGCGCTGGCCAACGGCACACCGTTGCAGCGTTTCTGGCGAGACGCGCATGCCGGACGCGTGCACGCGGCGAATGATCCCGAGCGGGCCTACGTCATGTACGGGACCGGTGAATTCGGTTTGCCGATCACGGACACGATGGTTTAGGAGAACACGTGACGACGACCGAGGAAGCCCTCACGTTCGAGTCCACATCGAAGTTCGCGCAGGTACGGCCCGACCTGAGACTGCACTATCACGAGGCCGGCGTCGGGAACGGCCCCACGATCGTGCTGCTGCACGGCGGTGGACCCGGCGCGTCGTCGTGGTCGAACTTTGCGAGAAACATTCCGGTTCTTGCCGAAAAGTTCCACGTCTTGGCGGTTGATCAACCGGGTTACGGGTCGTCTGACAAGCCCACCGAGCACCCGCAGTACTTCGTGCACAGCGCCTCGGCGCTGAACGATCTGCTCGGCACCCTCGACATCAGCGGACGCGTCCACCTGCTCGGCAATTCCCTCGGTGGCGGTGCCGCAGTGCGGTTCGCTCTCGACTATCCCGACCGCGCAGGACGTCTCGTCCTGATGGGCCCGGGCGGGTTGAGCGTCAACCTGTTCGCCCCCGACCCGACCGAGGGCGTCAAAAACCTCGGCAAGTTCAGCTACGAGCCCACCCGCGAAAACCTCGAGGCGTTTCTGCGCATCATGGTGTTCGACCAGAAATTGATCACCCCCGAATTGGTGGACGAACGCTTTGCTGCAGCAAGTACCCCGGAGTCGCTGGCGGCGGCGAAGGCGATGGGGAAGTCGTTCTCCTCCGCGGACTTCGAGCAGGGCATGCTGTGGCGGGACGCGTACAAGCTCCGTCAGCGGGTCCTGTTGATCTGGGGACGAGAGGACCGGGTCAATCCGCTCGACGGGGCGCTGGTGGCACTCAAGCTGATCCCGCGCGCGCAACTGCACGTGTTCGGTGGGTGCGGGCACTGGGCGCAGCTCGAGAAGTTCGACGAATTCAACCGATTGGCAGCCGATTTCCTCCTGGACGGGGGCAAGTGATGGGTATTCGGTCACTGGCATACATGCGTATCGAAGCCACCGACATGGCCGCGTGGCGTGAGTACGGACTCAAAGTTCTGGGCATGGTCGAGGGGAAAGGCAGCAATCCCGATGCCCTGTATCTGCGGATGGACGACTTTCCGGCTCGGCTCGTCATCTTCCCCGGCGACCACGACCGACTGTCGGTGTCGGGATGGGAAACCGCGAATGCCGCAGAGCTCGAACAGGTCCGGAACAACCTCTCGACGGCAGGCGTGCCCTTCAAGGAGGGAACGGCCGAGCAGCTGCAGGATCGCAGGGTCGACGAGCTGATCACCTTCGAGGACCCGTCGGGCAACACACTGGAGGCATTCCACGGTGCGGCCCTCGAGCACCGCCGCGTGGTCAGCCCCTACGGGCATAAATTCGTCACCGGCGAACAGGGGCTCGGCCACGTCGTCCTTTCCACCACCGACGACGACGCTTCGCTGCGCTTCTACCGCGACGTCCTCGGGTTCCGTCTGCGCGACTCCATGCGATTGCCGCCGCAGATGGTCGGGCGGCCGGCCGACGGGAAACCGGCGTGGCTGCGGTTCTTCGGCTGCAATCCGCGCCACCACAGCCTCGCGTTTCTGCCGATGCCCACGCCCAGCGGGATCGTGCACCTCATGATCGAGGTGGAGAACTCCGACGATGTCGGGCTCTGCCTCGACCGCGCACTGCGGAAGAAGGTGAAGATGTCGGCGACCCTCGGCCGCCACGTCAACGACCTCATGCTCTCTTTCTATATGAAGACCCCAGGCGGCTTCGACATCGAGTTCGGCTGCGAGGGAAGACAGGTCGAAGACGAGAGCTGGGTGGCGAGAGAGAGCACGGCGGTCAGTCTGTGGGGTCACGACTTCGGTGTCGGGATGCAGTCGTGAGCGAGAGGGCGGACAGTGCGGACCTTGCGGAGCAGGCGATCGACCCGCGCCGGTTCCGCACGGTGCTGGGTCAGTTCTGTACGGGTGTCACCATCGTCACCACGACCGACGACGGCACACCGGTAGGTTTCGCGTGCCAGTCCTTCGCCGCGCTGTCCCTCGAGCCCCCGCTCGTGCTGTTCTGTCCCACCAAGACGTCGAGGTCGTGGGCGGCCATCGAACGCAGTGGCATCTTCTGCGTCAACGTGCTCGCCGAGGAGCAGCAGTCGACGTGTGCGCGATTCGGGTCCGGCGACCCGGACAAGTTCGCCGGGATCGACTGGACGGAGTCGCCGCTGGGCTCACCCATTCTCACCGGTTCCCTCGCCCACATCGACTGCACACTCGAGACCGTGCACGACGGCGGCGATCACTGGGTGGTGTTCGGCCGCGTGTCTTCGCTCAGCGAGATCCGCGAGGAGCGACCCCTGCTGTTCTACCGCGGGCAGTACACGGGCATCGAACCCGACAAGACTGTGCCTGCGCCGTGGCGTGACGACCTCGAGGCTTTTCTCACGACGTCGTCGGAAGACACCTGGCTGTAGGGCACCTGCCGGCCGGAGTCGCACTCACATCGCGACTCCGATGTACTTGGTTTCGAGGAACTCGTCGATGCCGGTGAGCCCACCCTCGCGGCCCAGCCCGGATTCCTTCACCCCGCCGAACGGTGCCGCCGGGTTGGACACGACTCCCTGGTTGAGGCCCACCATTCCCGTTTCGAGAGCTTCGCTGACTCGCAACCCGCGTTTGAGGTTCTCGGTGTAGACGTACGCCACCAGCCCGTACGGGGTGTCGTTGGCCCGCTCGATCGCCTCCGCCTCGGTGTCGAAGGTGCTGATCGCCGCCACGGGCCCGAAGATTTCGTGGTGGCACATCTCGGCGTCGTCCGGCACGCCCGTCAGTACGGTTGCTGGGTAGAAGTTACCTGGGCGGTCGAGTGGTTCGCCACCGGTCAGAACCGAGGCGCCGCGCCCGACCGCGTCCGCGACGAGAGTGCTCACCTTCGCGACCGCCGCCTCGTCGATCAGCGGTCCGACCACGACGCCGTCCTCGGTGCCGCGCCCGACGGGCAGGGCCTCCATCCCCTGTGTGAGCTTGCGCGTGAACTCCTCGGCGACCGAACTGTGCACGAGAATTCGGTTCGCGGCGGTGCAGGCTTGGCCGATGTTGCGCATCTTCGCCGCCATGGCCCCGTCGACGGCGTCGTCGAGATTCGCGTCGTCGAAGACGAGGAACGGCGCGTTCCCGCCGAGTTCCATCGAAGTGCGCATCACCGTGCGCGCGCACAGTTCGAGGAGGTGCTTGCCCACCGCGGTCGATCCCGTGAACGACAGCTTGCGGGCGCGGCCGTCGAGGATCAGCGGACTGATCACCTCGTCCGGTCGAGAGGTGGTCACCACGTTGACCACACCATCGGGCAGTCCCGCTTCGGTGAGGATGTCGGCGAGGGCGAGGATGGAGAGTGGAGTCTGCGCGGCGGGTTTGATCACCGACGTGCATCCGGCAGCAATGGCCGGCCCGATCTTGCGGGTTCCCATCGCCATGGGGAAGTTCCACGGAGTGATGAGCAGGCTCGGTCCGACGGGCTGCCGGGTCACCACGAATCGCGACCCACCTCCGGGTGCGGTCATGTAACCGCCGTCGATACGGACTGCTTCCTCGGCGAACCACCGAAAAAACTCGGCGGCGTAGGCGATTTCGCCGCGCGCCTCGGTGAGCGGCTTACCCATCTCGAGGGTCATGACGAGGGCGAGCCGATCGGTGTTGTCGAGCAGCAGGCGGTGCGCGTTCATGAGGATGCTGCTGCGTTCGCGGGGAGTGGTGGCGGCCCACGACGGCTGCGCCGCCACCGCCGCGTCGAGCGCCTCGCGGGCCTCCGTGGCGTCGGCGTCAGCGACCGTGCACAGGATCTGTCCGGTCGACGGGTCGTCGACCGGCATGGTGCGGGCGCTGTCACGCCACTTCCCGCCGATGAAGAGACCGGTCTGGACCGAACGAATTGCTGCTTCCTCGAGCATGTTTCTTCCCCATTCTCCGTTGCCGAAGTGATGCCGCCCATGATATACAGATTGTCAACAATCTGACAATGCAAATTGCTGCGGCACGATCGGCGGCATCTACGCGTGGGAGGGTTCTCGTGACTCGGTTATCTCCGCTGCTCGCACAAGCCACACCCGTGACGGTCGACCACGGTGAAGGGTGCTACCTCTACGGCACGGACGGCCGCCGTTACCTCGACTTCACCGCGGGAATCGGGGTAACCAGCACCGGCCACTGCCACCCCCACGTCGTCGAGGCTGCCCGCCGGCAGGTCGGCTCGCTCATCCACGGCCAGTACACGACGGTCATGCACCAGCCGTTGCTCGAACTCACGGAGCGGCTCGGTGCGGTGCTGCCCGAAAACCTCGACTCGCTGTTCTTCGCGAACTCGGGAAGTGAGGCAGTGGAAGCGTCCCTGCGCCTTGCCCGTCAGTCGACCGGGCGGCCGAACGTAATCGTCTTTCACGGTGGCTTCCACGGCCGCACTGTGGCGACGGCGACGATGACCACCTCGGGTACCCGTTTCTCGGCGGGGTTCAGTCCGCTGATGGGCGGTGTCCACGTTGCCCCGTTCCCCAACGCCTACCGCTACGGCTGGTCGGAGGAAGAAGCTACGGCCTTCGCGCTGAAGGAGCTGGACTACATCTTCGCCACGCTCACCGCGCCGAACGAGACCGCGGCTTTCGTGGTCGAGCCGGTACTCGGTGAGGGCGGCTACGTGCCCGGCAACACGACGTTCTTCCACGGACTGCGCGAGCGCGCCGACCGGTACGGAATCCTCCTCGTCATCGACGAAATTCAGACCGGATTCGGCCGCACCGGCAAGTTCTTCGGGCATCAGCATTTCGACGTCCGGCCCGACATCATCACCATCGCCAAGGGCCTCGCCAGCGGGTTCCCGCTGTCGGGAATCGCGGCGTCGGCCGAACTCATGGCCAAGGGATGGCCGGGTTCGCAGGGCGGAACGTACGGCGGCAACGCCGTGTCCTGCGCTGCCGCGGTCGCGACGCTCGAGGTGATCGAGAAGGAGGGGCTTGTCACCAACGCTGCGGAGCGAGGGGCGCAGCTCCTCGAGGGTGCTCGCCGCACCGCCGGTGCGGGAGTCGGGGACGTGCGGGGACTGGGACTGCTCGTCGGTAGTGAATTCACCGCGCCCGACGGAACGCCGGACCGTGCGACGGCGACCGCAGCCCAGCAATTGGCCGCTCGGAAGGGCCTGCTCCTGCTGACCTGCGGCGCCTACATGAACGTGGTACGCATGGTTCCACCGCTCATCGTGTCCGAGCAGCAGGTCGAAGACGCGCTCGCGATCTGGTCCGAGGTGCTAGACGAGGTGTAACCCCCTGTGAGTACTTATTAACCGCCCGCGGTTAATAAGTACTCACAGGGGCTACGAAGGAGGAAACGTGGCCCGCTACATCACCATTACTCTGGACAAGCGCGGCGTGACGTGTCGCGCCCGACTTCTCGACGACGACGCCCCGCGCACCTGCGACGCGGTGTGGAACGCGCTTCCGCAGAGCGGGGACGCCTACCATGCCAAGTACGCGCGGAACGAGGTGTACACCTTGATCCCGCGCATCACCGCGGCGCCGCACCGCGAGAACCCCACCGTCACACCGATTCCCGGCGACGTGTGCCTCTTCGACTTCGAACCCTGGGAGATCGGGAACTCCGCCTACGGGTACGAACCCGGCTCCGAGGCACATGCCGAACAGGGTGCCACCGACCTGGCGATCTTCTACGGCCGCAACAACCTACTGCTCAACGGTGACGTCGGATGGGTGCCGGGCAATGTGTTCGCCGCCATCGAGGACGGCCTCCCCGAATTGGCGGCGGCGTGCAACGACCTGTGGATGCGCGGAGTCGAGGGCGAAACAATGAGCTTTGCCCGGGCCTGACACCGCCGGACCCTGATCCGCGGACCTTCCGTACGCATCGCGCCGGTTGAGGAAGGTGCGACGCGCTGCGAAGGTCCGCGGATCGAATTCAGCCCAGCACGTGCTCGGCGAACCGCGCGACTGCGAGTACGAGGTCGTCCGAATGCCGCGGTCCGACGATCTGCAGCCCGACAGGTAGTCCCGCGGCGGTCTTGCCCACGGGGATGCTGATCGCCGGCTGCTGCGTCAGGTTGAACGGGTAGGAGAACGGGGTCCACTGGGGCCAGCTGGTGAGGTCGCTGCCCGGTGGGACGTCGTATCCGGCCTCGAATGCGGGAATGGGGACGGTGGGCGTGAGCAACACGTTGTGGTTGAAGTGGAACTTGCCCATCGTGATGCCGACGTCCGCGGCAACCGCCCGTGCGTCGAGATAGTCGACGGCGCTGAACGTCTCGCCGCGCTCCCACACCCGTGCCAGCCCTGGATCGACCTTGTCCCGCGCACCTTCGGGGAAGTTCTTCAACATCGCGGCCGCACCGGCCGCCCAGAGGAGTTCGAAAGCGTCGAGGGGGTCGGTGAATCCCGGATCGGCTGCGGTGACCGGAAGACCGGCCGAGTCGAGATACCGGACCGCCCGATCGACGATCGCCCGCACTTCCGGATCGACGGTGACGTAGCCGAGTGTCGGCGAGTAGGCGACACCGAGTCCGACGACGTCGCGGCCGATCTCACCGCGAAAAGTGGTGGGGAAGGGGGCGAGTGATGTGGGGTCGCGGGGGTCGGGCAGCGACATGATGTCCATCAGCAGGGCGGCGTCCTCCACGGTGCGGGTGAGGGGACCGGCGTGTGCCAGCGGCCCGAACGGGCTCGCCGGGAACAGTGGAATCCGCCCGTGAGTGGGTTTGAAGCCGACGACCCCGCAGAACGACGCCGGAATGCGCACGCTGCCGCCGCCGTCGGTGCCCACCGAACAGGGGCCGAGACCGGCTGCCACCGCCGCCGCGCTGCCACCGGAGGAACCACCGGCCGTCTTGGTCGGATCGGCGGGGTTGCGGGTGATACCGCACAGGGCGCTGTCGGTGACCGCTTTCCACGCGATCTCGGGAGTGGTGGTCTTGCCGAGAAAGACCATCCCGTCCTCGCGGAGCCGGGCCGCGACAGGACTGTCCACATTCCACGGCTGATCCTCGTCGATCGCCTGGGAACCGCGGAGCGTCGGCCATCCGTCGGTGAGGAAGATGTCCTTGATCGAGATCGGCACGCCGTCGAGCAGGCCCTTGGAGTAGCCGGTGTTCCAGCGCTCCTCCGACTTCTTCGCCTGGGTGAGAGCTCGTTCGGCGTCGACGAGGCAGTACGAATTGATGTCGCGGTCACGCTCGGTGATGGCGTCGAGAATCGCCTGCGTTGCCTCTACGGGCGACAGCTCTCCGGACGAGTAGGCCGTGACCAGTTCGACGGCGGTCATGTCGGTGGGATTCATGGAGACTCCTTCATCCTGGACGGTCGGCCCCTGCTTCAGCGGCTCGGGACGTACCCGAGCTGCTTGTCTACGACGTTCTCGAGGGGGTGCCCCGCGACCCATCGTTCGAAGTTGTCGGTGAACACGGTAACCAGCGCATCGCGCCACCCGGCGAAATCACCCGAATTGTGTGGCGTGATCGAAACATTCGGCATGTCCCACAACGGGTGGTCCGCCGGCAACGGTTCGGAGTCGAACACGTCGAGTGCGGCGCCGGCGATCGTCCCCGACCGGAGCGCCTCGACCAGGTCGTCGGTGCGGACGAGTTCGCCGCGGCCGACGTTGACGAACCGTGCCCCCGGCTTCATCGCCGCGAAAGTCTCTGCGCAGAACATGTGCCGTGTCTGCTCGGTGAGCGGCGCCACTGCGACGACGTAATCTGCGTCGGCGAGCTGTGCGGGCAGGTCGTCTGCCGGCAGAACGACGCCGAAGTCGGGATCGGATTCGTGCCCCCGGCGCCCCGATCCGCGAACTGTCATTCCGGCAGCGCGGAGCAGTCGGGCCACCGCACGTCCGATGGGACCGGTGCCGACGATCAACGCGGTGCGCCCCGCGATGCGTTCGGACTCCCGGTGTTTCCAGGTGTGGGACTGCTGCAACCGTTGCGATCCGGGAAGGTCCTTGGCGAACGAAAGAATCTGCGCCAGCACGTACTCGGCGATGGCGCCGTCGAACACGCCCCGTGAATTGGTGATGGTGACGTCGCTGTCGCGGGCCTCGGGAAACATCACCGGGTCTACCCCGGCGGCGGCGATGTGGAGCCACTGCAGCGAGTCGGCCGCGTGCCAGGCTGCCGGGACGGCGCCGCTCAGGAAGTCGTAGAGGAACAAGACGTCGGCACCGTCGAGCGCACGAGCCAACCCGGCCTCGTCCGTGTAGCGGACCTCGGCGCGCGAGTCGACCGGCGCCATAAGGTCGTTCCGCGGCAGGACCTGCGCATGGAGCACCGCGACGATCGGTTTTCGACTCACGTTGACACCGTAAGAGTAGCTCGTATGATTGTCAACAATCCGAAAAGGCTCAGGCGTTGCCGAAGCGAAGGTGAGGCCCGGTATTGGAACTGAACATTCCCGAATTCGAAGGGCCAATTGCGCAGCGAGGAATCGGCATCATCGCCCCGTTCGACCTGGCGCTCGAACGCGAGCTGTGGCGATGGGCGCCGCTCGAGGTGAGCCTGCACCTCGCGCGCACCCCTTACGAACCGGTTCCGGTGAGTCTGGAGATGGCAGAACTGGTGTCCGAGCGCCGGCATCTCATGACGGCAACCCGTGACGTGATGCATGTGGAACCCGAAGTCGTCGCCTACCTCTGTACGTCCGGGAGTTTCATCAAGGGCATTGCGCACGAACGGAAACTGTGCGACGCCATCTGTGAGGCAGGCGCCCAGCACGCGATCACGACGTCGGGCGCCCTCCTCGAGGCGATCGAACATCTGGAGCTGAGCAAGGTCTCGGTGATCACCCCCTACGACGCGGCGCTGACCGAACGGCTGCACAGTTTTCTGCACGAGGCGGGAACCGACGTGGTGCGGTCCGATCACCTCGGACTCGGCGGCGGAATCTGGAAGGTCAACTACCGGACGATCGCCGAACGCATCATCGCCGCCGACGACCCGAAATCGGAAGCCATCTTCGTCAGCTGCACCAATCTCCCCACCTACGACGTGATCGCCCCGCTCGAGGCGGAGCTCGGTAAACCCGTCCTCACCGCCAATCAGCTCACGATCTGGGCATGCCTCGGCCGGATGAAGCTCCCGATGTCCGGACCCGGCAAATGGCTCCGCAACGTCTTCTGATCCGCCCCCGACCCCGCAGAGGAGAACGCATGACCCGCTCCCAGGCCCCCACCGTGGGATTCATCTACCCCGACCACGCGGCCGAGGACGACTACCCGTTCGCCGCGGACATGCTCGGGGTAGACCTGCCGGTCGTGCACATCTACGGCACCGACCTGCACGCCGTGCCCGAACTGCTGGACCTCGGCAGTCCCGAGAAGCTCGCAGGCGGCGCCGCTCTCCTTGCGGAGCAGAAGCCGGACGCCGTCGTGTGGGCGTGCACCTCGGGCAGTTTCGTCTACGGACCCGACGGCGCGAAGCAGCAGGCCGATGCCCTCGCCGCGGCCACCGGTGTGCCCACGTCCAGCACCAGTTTCGCGTTCGTCCACGCGCTGGCTGCCCTCGGGATCACCCGCGTCGCGGTGGCCGCGAGCTACCCGGAGGACGTCGCTAAGTTGTTCGTCGACTTCCTCGCCGCTGCCGGCGTCGAGGTGCTGTCCATGTCGAGCGCCGGCATCGATACCGCCGCCGAAGTCGGATTGCTGAGCCCGGAGGAAGTGGTCGAGCTCGCGGTCGGAAACGATCACCCGCATTCGGAAGCACTCCTCATACCCGATACGGCGATGAGGACGCTGGGCGCGCTGAGTACTCTCGAGCAGCGCCTCGGCAAGCCGGTCCTCACGGCAAACCAGGTGACCATCTGGGAAGGCCTGCGCCTCGCGGGCCACACGGCGGTGCATCCGTCGTTAGGAACCTTGTTCGAGAAAGGCCACAGTCATGGCTCTGACTGACTTGGAACCCGTCAGTCGTCAATCGACTGCCGAGTTCATCGCGGATCGTCTGCGTGACGCCATCATGAAGGGCGCACTCGAGCCCGGCACGCAGCTGGGGGAGGCGGATCTGGCCGCGCACTTCCAGGTGTCGCGCGGGCCGCTACGCGAGGCCATGCAGAGGCTGGTGTCCGAGGGCATCCTCCACAGCATCCGTCACCGGGGCATCTTCGTGACGGAGCTGACCCTCGACGACGTCGTCGACGTCTATCGGAGCCGATCGGTGATCGAGCGAGGTGCGCTCGAGATGATTTTCGACGACGGGCTGAGGGAGGACGTCTATCGCGCTCTCGAAGCACCTGTCATCGCGATGAAGGCCGCCGCCGAACGGGGTGACGCCGCCGCCGTATCGGACGCCGACCAGCTGTTTCATCAGGTTCTGGTGGAAAGCGCGTCGAGTCCCCGGTTGGTTCGTGCGGCTCGGACCTTGCTGATCGAGACGCGGATGTGTCTGGGGGCCCTGCAGACCACCTATGCGGACATTCGGGAGCAGGCCCAGGAACACGACGAGCTGCGAGAAGCGATCAGAACGGGTACACGTGAAGAGGTGCAGGAATTGCTGGCCGAGCATCTCGACGATGCCGTTCAGCGCCTGCGCGCCGATCAGAGGACTTTGTCCTCGTAGAACACCGAAGTAGAGGAACGCGCCGAGGAGGGCATATGACTCAGGTAGCTGAGATCCAGGAACAGACGAACAGCCGCGACCACTACCCGACCCGGATCAGCACCGAGCCGTCCATGATCGCGCGCAGTGAACCTGCTGTGTGGGGAACGCCCTCCGACGGCCCCTTCGACGCCGCAGCCCTAGAGCGTCACGAGGCCCGAGGTTTCACCATCGTCGAGAACCTGCTGGGTGCGGACGAGGTCGCCGTCTACCGTGAGGAGCTCGACCGGCTGTCCCACGACGCGCAGATGCGCGAGAGCGGGCGGGTCATCACCGAACGCGGCACGGACGAGGTCCGTTCCGTTTTCGACGTCCACCGGTGCAGTGCGATGGTCGCCGAACTCGTCCGCGACGGCAGAATCCTCGATCGCGCGCGGCAACTCCTCGGCTCTGACGTCTACATCCACCAGAGCCGGATCAACTCGATGCCCGGTTTCAAGGGCACGGGTTTCTACTGGCATTCCGACTTCGAGACCTGGCACGCCGAGGACGGCCTCCCGATTCCCCGGACAGTCAGCTGTTCGATCACGCTCACCGAGAACTTCCCGTTCAATGGCTCGCTGATGGTGATGCCCGGATCGCACAAGAGTTTCGTCCAGTGTGTAGGCGCCACACCGGAGAACAACTACGCGTCCTCGCTGGTCTCCCAGGAAGTCGGGGTTCCTCGGCGGGAGGATGTGACCGACATGGCCGCGGAGTACGGGATCGAGCAGTTCACCGGCGCTGCGGGCACCGCGCTGTGGTTCGACTCCAACGTGATGCACGGGTCGGGAAACAACATCACGCCGTTCCCGCGGTCGAACATCTTCCTCGTGTTCAACAGCGTCGAGAACACTCTCGTCGAGCCGTTCGCCGCTGCGCGTCCCCGGCCTGACTACATCGCGTCGCGCGACTTCACGCCGCTCGGCTGACCTCCGGTGGGCGGCGACGCGTGCCGATGCGCGCGTCGCCGCTCGCCCGGGCAGATCGTGCAGGACACGGGCGAGATGGGCGAGCTCGGGAACCTCGGCGGCCTGATCGAGCGCCGCTTCCAGCGTGGCATCGTGAGTGGGGCGCGCCGCGTCCAAGGCGGCTCGGCCCGCAGGTGTGAGCTCGGTATAGATACCGCGACGGTCGTCGTCGCACAGAATGCGGGTGAGTAGGCCCCGGTTCTCCAATCGATTCACCAACCTGGTGGTGGCACTGCTGCTGAGCGCCGCGGCCCGCGAGCGAGCTGCGCCATCCGCATATGCCAGCCGTCCTGGCGGTTCAGCGCGTCGAGCACCGTGTATTCGACCACGGAGAGGTCGTGGTCGCGCTGCAGTGCACGTTCGAGCTCAATATCGCCGCCTTCAATGTGGGGAACGCACTCGGCGCGTGGCTCGGTGGCATGACCATCGCTGCGGACTCGGATTCACCTCGCCGATCTGGATGGGTGCCGCACTCACGGTGGGTGCTCTCGCTGTTCTCGGTCTTGCCACCGTGCTCGATCGGCGTCCGGTGTGGTCGGAGGATGAGACAGTGTCGACGGTGTCGCTCTAGCGACAATTCTCGGTCAGCTCAGCGGTGGAACAGAATTCGTCTGTTGCGCAAGCTCACTCAGGCGCTGCGCACGGGCCACCTCGGCTGGCGTGAACGGCTCGTCGACAGCCCGTGTGAAGACGAGCATGTTCCCGTCACGGGCCGGGATTTCGAGGAACGCCGTGTTGGCGGGGTGGGCGTTCGAGTGGGTCCGGTCGCTGACCGTGTCGACGTACTGCGCGCCGAGAAGTTCTGCGATAGACAGGGGGAGTTCGGACGGATCGGCCGCCACCCGCGCCGCCAGCGTCAACGCCTTGGTCTGGCCGTCGATCAACGCGAGCGCCGAAGCGGGCCAGACGCCGACGTCGAGGCCGCCCGCGGACTCGACGGCAGTCGACAGTGCGTCCGGTGACGTGCCCCGGCACGCGCCGACAATCAACTCGTCGAGCGACCCGCCCTCGAGGTGATGGACATGCACCGTGAGGATGTTCGCGTCGAGCTTCGCAAGGTTGTGGGCAAGCGATTCGAGCTGTCCCGGGCGGTCGCTCACCCGGACGCGGATGCGCCAGAGCGACTGTCCGGTCGCGAAATGGCTGTGCTTCCCCTCGGGCGGGCCGTGCAACCACCCGCTGAGCAGTCTCATCGCGGACGGCTCGACGACCCAGATCACCAACACCGTCGTGCTGACGGTGAGCACTGCGACGGTGACGAGGTAGGACACGTGGACATGGATGACCAAGGCATGGAGCACTAGTTCGACGGGAAAGACGGCGCACAGTTTGGCAAGTGCCAGGCGGACGCGGCGGGGGTGCGGGAGCCGACCGCACGCCTCGCACGCGTTGACATGAACTCCGGGTTCTCTCGCGGCATCGTTCATACAGACACTGTCGGCGCACCGTGTTGCGACGTCGTTTCACCGCACGTCGGTGATGTGACAGAGGGGCGTGAAATACGTTGGGTCGCAGGGCCGACGTGGCTGTCGATACAGAACTCCGTTGTTGTGAGTTGGAGCACGGGGTTCCCGGTCAGACCGGTTGCGCGTCGCCGAAGGTCATTCGGAGGTTGGGGATGGACGACGTGACCAACGCCCGCTTCGGGAGGCCCAGCGACCGCAGTTCTTCGGCAATCGGGTGGCTGCCCAGTTTGAGCTCCGCGCCACCTGGCCGGGATCGGACACCACTCGGGTTCATGTCCCAAGTGGTGAACCGGGTGATCCCATCGAGGTGTGAGTACGCCGTAAGGGAGGCACCGGCACCGGAACCGGGAAGCGATATGCCTTTGGCAACGCTCAACTGAGCGATCAGCCGGCCATCCTGGCTGACCGACGCCCGCTTGACGGAGCTGACGTGATCGACGTCGAAATCGGCCAGCACCTTGGGGAAACCCCAAATTCCCCTACCGGCTGCGAGGGTGAACTCACCGTCGACGGGCAGCCGATGGATCAAGGCACCTGCCCGGCCCTTGGCCAGAGCCTTCACATCCTGTGTGACCGAGGTGCTGTCGGTTCGGTGGTCGCGGACGAGAAAGGTCACGCCGAATTCGTTGTAGGGGCCCAAATCTCCGTCCACGTAGTCGACGAACACCAGCGCGCAGATGCCGCGTCCGGGCCGGAACTGCAGTATCTCGAGGCCGGTGTAGTCGATCAGTTCCTGCGCGGCACCGGTCGGCACCGAGTACATCGCCGTGAATGCCGACGCCTGCCGAATCTCCACCGGCATGTCGACTTGCTTGCCCAGCACCTGATGTGAGTTCACGGCGCGACCACTCCGCGCAGTGCGTCCGCACCGAACATGGGCTCGAACATCGAGCTGAAATCGGGTCCACGCCGCAACATCTGACCACCATCGACGTTGATGATCTGGCCCGTGATCCACGTGGATGCGGGCCCGAGTAAAAACTTGGCGAGGGCGGCGATGTCGGTCACTTCACCGACTCGGGCAATGGGTGTGTTGGCCATGTAGTCGTCGAGGACCGGGCCGCCGTCGGTGATGAGCGCGACGAGATCGGTGCGGGTCAGGCCGGGCCGGATGCAGTTGACGCGCACGTGGGACGCACCCAATTCGTCCGCGGCGAGTCGGGTGAGGTGGTCGACGCCGGCCTTGGACGGGCCGTAGGCGCCGAACCACCGGTGCGTGTTGCTGCTGGCGATCGACGAGATGGTCACGATGGATCCACCACCCGCGGCGACGAGGGCGCGTGCGGAATGCTTGATCGTCAGCATCGTGCCGGTGACGTTCAGATCCACCGTCCGTCGCCACGCGTCGACGTCGAGTTGCGTCACCGGTCCCACGGTTTCGTTTCCGCCGGCGCAGGCAACGACCCCGTCCAGCTGTCCGGTGCGCTCGCTCGCCTTCGCGACCGCGCGGACGACCTCGTCCTCGGCGGTGACGTCGGCGACGACCGTGTCGACGGTCCCGGGCGGGTTGTCGGCCTCGATCCCGGCCGCCGCGGAGGACAGCTTCTCCCCATTGCGCCCACAAATCGTGATGTGCGCTCCTGCTGCCACCAACGCCGTGGCTACGCCCCACCCGATGCCGCTTCCGCCGCCGGTGACGAGCACCGACATCTTGGCGAGTCCGCTGTCGCCGTCGTTGTTACCCACGTGCCGACCTCCAGTTGTGAGAACTCGTGTCAATTCTGAGGCGCCGATCAGCGAGAACTTGCCGCTATACCTCTGTGTCATAGTAAGAACACGTTCTATTATCGGGGCACGGTTCGCAGGATTCAATGCTGAGGAGCACGTCGATGGGGAACAGGCCGGAATTCGATCTGATCGACGGGCGGTTCTACTCGGGCGAACTCGGAGATCCGCGGGAGGCTTACGCCTGGATGCGCGCCCACGAACCGGTGTACCGCGCGGACGGCATCCTCGGGGCGGCCAGCTACGAAGCGGTGCTCAGCGCGGAGCGCGATCCGGAGTTGTTCTCCAACGCGGGCGGGATCAGGCCCGGAGTCGGTCCGCTGCCACAAATGATCGACATGGACGACCCACAGCACCTGCAACATCGTCGCCTGGTCAACGCGGGCTTCACCCGCAAGAAGGTAGAAGCCAAGATCGACCGGATTCGCGAGATCTGCGACCAGTTGATCGATGCGGTGTGCGACAAGGGCGAGGCGGACTTCGTCCGTGATCTGGCGGCGCCGTTACCCATGGCCGTGGTCGGCGACATGCTCGGTGTGCGCCCCGAAGAACGCGACACCTTCCTGCAATGGTCCGACGATCTCATGAATGCACTCGGCAGCAACGTCACCGAAGAAAGCCTGCAGGCCCAGCTGAACGCCTACGTGGCATTCACCGAATTCACGCACCGCACGATCGCCGACCGCCGGAAGAATCCGACGGACGATCTCACCAGCATTCTGGTGCACAGCGAAATCGACGGACACCGCCTCAGCGACGAGGACATCGTCGGAGAGACCCTGCTCATATTGATCGGCGGCGACGAAACCACGCGGCACGTCCTGAGCGGCGGGATGGAACAGCTGATGCGTCACCCCGATCAGCAGGCGAGTCTGGTGCGCGACCCGGACGGTATTCCGGCGGCCATCGAAGAAATGCTCCGCTGGTCCTCGCCCATCAAGAACATGTGCCGCACGGTGACCCGCGACGTCGACTTCTTCGGCACACAGCTGCGACGCGGCGAGAAGATGATGTTGCTGTTCGAATCGGCGAACTTCGACGACACCGTGTTCGACGACCCGAACCGCTTCGACATCACACGGTCACCGAACCCGCACGTCGCCTTCGGTTTCGGCACCCACTTCTGCCTCGGCAACCAGTTGGCCCGCCTCGAGGCCAGGATCATGTTCGAACAGCTGCTGTCGAGGTTGCCGGACATGACGCTCGTCGACGACGGCCCGTTGCGCCGCCGCCCCGCCAACTTCGTGTCCGGGCTGGAGGAGATGCCGGTGAAGTGGTGAGGCGCTTCGCGCCCGTGCGCCTTTCTGGTAGCTGGAGCAACCAAAAAGGGGCTCTACTGACTCATTCGTGGGTGGGTTCGGCCGGGTAATTGTGGGCGGGCGCCCCCGAGGCTGAGCATCGCGAGTGCGATGAC
>NZ_JBIRXS010000025.1:0-117457 GCF_044389235.1 Rhodococcus sp. NPDC019647
TGGGCAGACCAGCGGTCACCGCATGCCCGCAACTGCCCATACATCCACTCGCCCGGCCGGAACGGGCTTCGGCATCACGTCGGTGGATTCAGGCTTAGTTGGGTGGCCGCACCCTTGCGGTGCGACCACCCAACACAAACCAGCGACTCACGTTCGTTCACGTCATCGGTGTCCCCGAGGCTAGCGGCCTTAGGCTCATCCACGGCTCGTTGGCCGAGACTTCGCTCCGCTTCCGACAGACTGCATCCCGGCTCGACCGCCTTGCCCAGCGACTACCGAGCAACCACCGGTGCTGGGTTAGGCGCGAGCCTGTTCTGTTTCACGCGGTAGTTCCAACTCGGTGAACTCCTCGAGGTTGAGGTGACGTCCGTCCTGCAACTTGGTTACTGCGATCGCCGAGACGATCAGTACTGCAAGAGTGAACAGCATGACGAGCTTCGTGCCTCCGACCGCGGCCAATGCTGCAGCGATGAACGGCGAAGGCGCTGAGAAGATCAGATTGGCGAACGTGTGAGAAAGCGCGGCGCCGGAGAAGCGACTCTCCGTGGGAAACTGCTCCGCGAATAGTGCCGGCTGCGCACCGCTGAGGAACTGGACCGAGCTCAGCACAAGCGTCACGATGAGTCCCGTCACGAGGACATCGGACCCCGCGACCGTGAAGAACAGTCCGATACCGACGAAGGCACCGGCAATCCCTCCGAGCATGATCGGCTTGCGGCCGATTCGATCGCAGAGCCATCCGCCGAACAAGCACGCCACTACGGAGACTCCGTTGGCGACCATAAGAATCGTGAAGGTCGTGTCGCGCGAGATGTCGGTCTCTTTGGTCAGGTAATTCAGTCCGTATACCGCAACGAGGTAGAAGGAGAGGGCGGGCCCACCCCACGAAAGCGCCAGCTGAGTGACCTTGAGCGGATGCGTCTTGAGCACTCGCAAACCCTTGCCGGCGGGCTTCGCGGCCGGTGACTCAGCCTCCTCTTCCTGGTTCGCGATGAACGCGGGGGTCTCCTCAAGCTTGAGTCGAATAAAGACCGCGATTACCACGACCAAGATGCTGCCGAGGAAGGGAATCCGCCAGCCCCACGATTCGAACTGCTCGGTGGTGAGCATCGCGCTCAGTATCACCAGCGAGAGGTTGGCCATGACCTGGCTGATCGGTGAGCCCATCGTGATGAACGAACCCAGGAGGCCGCGTCGACTCTTGTCACCGTGCTCCATGGTCATCAGCTGATTCCCGATGGCCTCACCACCGAGCGAGAAACCCTGGATGAAGCGCAGCCCCACGAGCAACACCGCGATGCCGACGCCTTTGCCGGTTGGCAAAGCACCGATCAGAATCGATGATCCACCCATCAACATCAGTGTGGCAAAGAGGATGGGTTTGCGCCCGAATCGGTCACCGAGATGACCGAAAACGATGGCACCCACCGGTCGGGCCGCGAACCCGACACCAAACGTGGCAAAGGACGCGAGCAACGCCCCAGTGGAACCGAGGTCGGAAAAGAAGAGGCTCGGGAAAATGGTGGCTGCGAGCGCCCCATAGACAGCGAAGTCGAAGTACTCCAGGGCAGAGCCCAACGCACCGCTCGCAACGGCGCGAACTTCCATTGGCCGGGCCGGTGGGCGACCGCTGGCCGTCGATGCCGACGGCGGGCCTTCCTCAGAAGGTGAAGAGGTCGTCATGAGGTACTCCTAATCTCTCTTACATTTTGACAGTCGCAGAGAACGTCGTCACATCTACTTGAACCGGGCAGTACGCGGAGCCCAACCTGCTCGGCCTCGAGGCGGGTGCCATGAAGGTCATCTGTGGATTCACGACAGCGGAGGACCTTGTGGGGGTTCATTTTCATCCGACGCGATCGGCCGCAGATAGCCTGCACCTCAGTTGGCTTTGACCTCACCGGTTCTGCCATCTGGCTTTGCACTGCGACCGGCGCCGCGGCACCTGTCGGCACGATCCGCAGGAGCGAAAGACTGGAAGCCGTACCTAAGTAACGCAACCTACTCATTAGGAACTCCCCAGCTTCACCGGTATTCATGATCATGAATGCGCGTACGTAATTACGTCGCAACGTTAGAGTGTGACCGCAGTCATGTCAACCGCTCTGGGTCGTCGCGGATCACTGCCCGACCTGCTCGTCCACAGTGCCGGCTGCCGTGGTCGTGTGCGCTATGCCCAGAGGTCAAATCGCACGTGCCGGTTGACGCAGGTGCAGCGCGGCCCGCCTGCGCGATGCTCATGCCTGGCTGCGAAGTGACCGAAATACGTATCCCCCGCCCTCTCGATCTGGTTCCTGATATGCGTTGCACCGCCGCGGACGCGAATTGAACGGACCATTCACTCATGCGCAGGAAACCTGCGAGCACCGACTCGTTTCGCTCGCCCGGGGGGAGCAACGCCGTGCGATGCAAGGAGCGAGGGCTCAGACAGCCACGTGAGTCCCTACCGAGGCCTCCTTGTCCTGTCCGAGCACGGAAACGGATACCGCTGACGTATCGGACCGCGTTGCACGCTTTGCGGCGAGGACAATCAACGGAATCAAGCCGACGCCGACCATGATCACGCCGATGCACTCCGGGCCGGTCGCGCCGAGCGGGGAATCGAGCGCGGGGCCCGCAAGCCATGAGCCAGCGGCGATCCCCACGTTGAAGTCCGACACCGTCAGAGCTGCGGCCAGTGCGGGGCCGGAGTGTCCAAAGCGCACAGCCAGGTGGGTCGCAATAGACGTCACGGCCATACCCGTCAGACCCAGGAGCACCACCAGAACGACGGTGGGCAAGGCGTAGCTCGACAGCGGGATGAGCAGGAGTATGACAAGCCCGGAACCGACTGCGATGCTGAGGAAAGTCGTCAATGGCTTGCGGTCGCCGAACCGCCCAGCCGCAATTGTGCCCACCAGGGCACCGACACCAAAGCCGACCAGGACCAACGGCACGGAGCCCGCGGAGAGTCCGGTCCGCTCGGTGAGCAGCGGAGAGATGAAGCTGTAGGCGGCCAGGAACCCGCCTGAGACGAGTGCGGTGGCGGCCAGGACCAGCCACAAGTTTGCCCTGGCGCAGCACGCCGAGCTGAGAGCGGACAGGGACGACGTCGCGGCGTTCCTCGGGCGGAGCGAATCGGCCGATAACCAGCAACTGCCACAGCGGCAAGGGCGGCCCACGACCAAAAGATTCCTCGCCAGCCGATCGCCTGACCGACCCACGAACCCAGCGGTACCGGCCACGATAGCCAGGCTCACGCCGCTCATCATTACGCCCATCGCGCGAGCCAGCGCGAGGCCCCGCTGTGGAAGTGGCTACGACTGCGGCGACAGACAAGAAGGCGCCAGTGGCCAACGCAGTGATCACGCGGGCTCCAACCACGACTGTGAAGGAGGGGCTGAGGGCGGCGACCACGTGGCCGACAGCGAAGACCACCAGCGACAGAACCAGAGTGGAGCGCTCGGGCGGGTGGCGATCGAGATCGTGGGCGCACCGACGATCATGCCAATTGCGAAAGCCGTCATAAACATGCCCGCTTCAGGCACGCCGACCCCGAGATCGGAGGCCATCTCGGGCAAGAGACCCGCGATGACGAACTCTGTGGTGCTCATCAGGAAGGTGCCAAGGGCCAGCAGTAACACGACGAATGGCAGTTTGGTGGTTTTCTCTCTGCGAGAGAACATATCGGTAGAACCTTTACATCAGTGAGGCACAAGCGGTGGGCGGCAGGCCCAGCTGGCCACGGAAGCGGGCCATGCACCATGAAACCGGGGACGCGCCGGATGTGGGAGTCTCCGCGGTGAGGGGTACCGGCAGGGACCCTCAGCGGCGAGCTGCGGTATTCAGTGCCGTACGGTCCGCGGTTTTGTCCCGACACTTGACGGCGTAGGTGCAGGTCAGCGCGCGGGAATCCTGTCGAGCCGAGTCCGACGCCGCGGCGGTACGCCCGCGGCGAACCATCCGACTTAATCAGCATTACTGCCTAATAAATGTGATAAACGTCCTGCGCATTCCGCGTACACGTCCGATCATTAGCCAGTTACCCTGTCTAATAGACTCAACGATGGGGCGATATGGAAGACGAAGATCGAATCGATCAGCTTCGCGAGGATGTGGTGTTGTTCACCCGCCGGATCCGAACGAAACGGGCGCGACACCTGCTGACGCCCACGCAATTGCAGGCTCTGGGACACCTCGACAGGGTGCGATGAGCGCTCGCGCACTCGCAAACCTCGAACAGGTGGCACCACAGTCCATCGCGCGCACCGTCTCGACGCTCGAGGAGGCCGGCACGCTCTCCCGCACTGCCGACCCAGAGGATGCGCGAGCAAGCATTGTCGCGATCACCGCAGCCGGTCACCAGACCCTGGTCGAGGACCGGGCCAAGCACAGCGAATGGTTGTCAGCCGTGCTCGCCGACAGGTGCACAGACGCCGAACGCGAGTTGCTTTTCATCGCGGGACGCCTCCTGCGCCGCCTCGCCGAAACCCCCGAACCCTCACGGAGTCAGGAGTCACTGATGCAGTCGTGACCGTCACCGACACCCGAGCAACCAATGACTCCCCCTCCGTCCCGTTCCGTGTGAGCGGCTCCGTCTCGTCGGGCACCATTCTCCAGCCCTTGAACGCCTCGATGATCGCCATCGCGATCGTCGCAATGGCGACCCATTTCGGGACATCAGCAGGGATCTCATGGGTGATCTCTGCCCTCTACATCGCGACCGCTGTCACCGCACCGATGGGAGGACGGCTGGGCGCTTTGTTTGGTGCCCGTCGGGTGTATCTCGTCGGGCTGGCGCTAGTCGGGGTCGGTTCGATCGTCGGATCGCTCGCGCCGGATGTGGGGTGGCTCATCGCCGCATACATCCTTCTCGGCGTCGGCATGGCAACCCATTTCCCCAACGCGATGACCATGATCCGCGGCTATGCCGAACGCTACTGTCGGCAGCCGCGCACAGCACTCATGACCCTTGTCATCTGCAGTCAGGCTGTAGCTGCGCTCGGCCCCACGGTGGGCGGGCTTCTGGTCGGAACATTCGGGTGGCAGTCGATCTTGTGGATCAACCTGCCTGTAGTCGTGTTGAGCGCAATCGCGGTCACGCGTTTCGCCGACGTCGGATTCGTGGGTGGCACCTCAGCGTCGGGACGTCAGATGCTGAACTCGCTGGACATCGTAGGCATCACGTTGTTTCTCGCGCTCATCACCACGACCATGTTGTTCCTGTTATCGCTGGGCGGCGAGCCGGTCTGGTGGCTGATACCCGTGTGGGCTGTGGCCCTAGCGCTTTTCGTGGTGCGTGAACGGCGGGCTGGCGAACCGTTCATCGACGTCCGAGCCCTCAGCCGCAACCGTGCCCTCAGCGCGACGCTAGCCCGCACCTTGCTCACCTACACGACCTTCTATTGCGTCTTCTTCGGCATACCGCAGTGGTTGCAGTACGCGAGGGGAATGAGTGCCACCCAAGCAGGTCTGACGATGCTACCAGTGGCCGCCGTGGCCATCTGTTCCACGATCGTCGCCTCGTGGACTTACCGACGCTTCGGTGCGCGCCGCACGCTCGTCGTCGGAACCTGCGCACTGCTCGTCGGCGGTCTGCTGCTCGCATCCGTCGAGCGCTCCACCGCCCCGATCATCGTGTTACTTCTCGTGGCCGCCGTCCTCGGGGTACCCCAGGGATTCAACAACATCGGTAACCAAAATCTCATCAACTCGGTCACCTCCGTCGCCGAAGTCGGCACCGCCATCGGCATGTACCGCACAGTGCAGAACATCGGCGCAAACCTCTCCGCCGTCGTCCTCCAGGTCACCGCCGGACACGTTATCGGGGATGAAGGAATCCACCGCACCGGCTGGTTCATCGCCGCCGCTGGCGTGATCCTTCTCGTCGAGGTCCTGCTGTCACGGAACATCGTTTCACGCTCCGCATCCGCCCTGCCGGTGGAGGTTACCTAGATTGTCTTCCTGACCGCCATTCAAGGATGAGCAGACCTGCTTGCGAACAACACATCCGAGTCTACTGATCTACATGGCGCAGTTGAGGACACGTTCAGCGAGAGTGAACCACCTCCTGCATCTCTCCACTTCTGCATCGCCGAACACCGCCAAGGTGATCCTCCTTCGACTGCTGTCATCAATCACGTTCACGCGCGGCGCCCCATTTCCACCCGGCCGCGGACAGGCCCCCGATGTAGTGGCCGCGCTGTGGTGCCGCGTTCGGCGCCACCACTATTCGCGATCCTCCAGCAGGGGATGCGTCCCGATTCCTTCGAACTATCGAGGCATCTGGAGCGCATCCGAGGGAACAAAGCAAAGCAGAAGCGCGCACCCATTGACACCCACATCGATTCGTAATAACGTATCCACATTCATATTCGGGAACGAGTGCGGTGCAAATGGGGTTGAGTCCGCCAATCAGAGCAGCGGCCTACACTTCCCCAGCCATCCTCGTTCGAAAGGGGCCGCAGATGTCCGCACTTCTCACTTCCCTGTCCGATCCGCGGAACAACCGCGATACCGCGGTAAGGGTGGGCGATCAGCGGTTATCGCCCGAGGAGCTCACGGCAGCCGCAGCTGCGGTTGCCGACCAAGTCGCGGGAGCCAAACGCGTAGCCGTCGATGCAAGTGCGGATATCAGCACAATCGTGGCCACAGTCGGATGCCTGATGGCTGGTGTCGCAGCAGTGCCCGTACCACCCGACTCGGGACCTGATGAACGTCGGCACATACTGGTCGACTCAGGGTCAGAACTCTGGCTCGGACAACCCCGCGACGAGGTGTCCTTGCCCGTAATCAAGGTCGACCCGAATGCGCGATCGGCTGTCAGCTATCCCGAACCTGACATGAATCTGCCGGCGTTGATCGTCTACACATCCGGAACAACGGGGGCACCTAAGGGAGTAATTCTCTCTCGCAAGGCAATCGCAGCTGGACTCGACGGACTCATCGACGCGTGGCACTGGACAGCAGAAGATGTTTTGGTGCACGGACTTCCACTGTTTCACGTGCATGGCTTGGTTCTGGGCGTTTTGGGCGCCCTCCGCGCCGGCTCTCCGCTCATCCACACCGTTCGACCCAAGCCCGTAAACTACGCCGCGGCACGCGGCTCGATGTACTTCGGTGTCCCCACAGTCTGGTCCCGCGTCTGCGCAGACCAATCGTCTGCTCGAGCCCTGACCCACGCACGGTTGCTGGTCTCTGGAAGCGCCCCGCTGCCTGCGACGGTCTTCGACGCGCTGACAACGCTCACAGGATCCGCACCGATTGAGCGATACGGCATGAGCGAAACACTCATCACCACCAGCACACGATTCGACGGCGACCGCAGGCCCGGTTGGGTGGGACTCCCGATCACCGGAATTCGAACTCGCCTACGCGCATCGGGAGTCCTTGCACCGCACGATGGCCAATCACTCGGGCAACTCGAGATCGCCGGGCCCACCCTCTTCGACGGCTATCTCGACAATCCGACCAAGACCGAAGAATCAATGACCGAAGACGGGTGGTTCAAGACCGGCGACATAGCCGTAATCGACCCAGAAGGATTCCATCGGATCGTAGGACGCGAATCCGTCGACATGATCAAATCCGGTGGATACCGAATAGGCGCAGGTGAGGTCGAACAGGCACTGCTCGGCTATCCCGGGGTACGCGAGGCCGCCGTAATTGGTCGCCCCGATCCTGATCTCGGACAACGGATCATCGCCTACGTGGTCGGTGACACCCTGAAGGACGCTGCCCTCATCGACTTCGTTGCACAATCATTGTCCGTACACAAACGTCCCCGCGAGGTGCGGATCGTCGAAGAGCTGCCACGAAACGCAATGGGCAAGATCCAGAAGAAGGCACTTATCGAAGCCGACAGTACGCACCGCAGTCGGACGTCCATCGCGTCGCAGCACAATGCCACGAGGGGGACCTGATGACCACATTCGTACTGGTCCACGGCGGTGGGCACCGGGGTTGGCACTGGAATTTGGTGCGCCCAGTGCTCGAATCGTTGGGACACCACACCATCGCACCCGACATCCCGATGGATGATCCCCAAGCCAGCGTCAAGGACTGGGCCGACGTGGTCGCCCAATCCATGAGGGGGGCCGAAGCCGACGATCTCGTCGTCGTCGGCCATTCGTTGGCAGGATTAATGCTTCCGGTCCTGGCCACCCAGGCCCCCCTGCGGCACTTGGTCTTCGTTGCCGCGAACGTCCCGATGCCCGGCATGTCGTACGTCGACTACCTCAAGATCCACCCCGAGGCCAAGACTTTTCCGTGGAACCGGATTACCTACGATGACCAGGGAAGGAGTCTCATCGACTGGGAACTGGCCCGTGACGCCTACTACCACGACGTCGAACCCTCGCTGGCTCGCGAAGCCTACTCTCGATGCTTACCCGTCGCGACTACTGGCTACTCCGAAATCTGCCCCCTCGAGACCTGGCCTGAGGTGCCGAGCACCTACATCGTCTGCGAGGCAGATCGCGCGACCAATCCTGAGTGGTCACGGGGCGTAAGCATCGAAAGACTTGGAGGCCCGGCGATCGAGTTCCCGGGAGGACACTCCCCCTTCCTCACGCATCCCGAGCGACTCGCACGACTCCTCGACGAAATCGCCGCACCAACATGACGGCTCTTTCTACAGTTGACGCACGATAGGCCCGGACGGCAGGCAGTTTAATCCTGCCGCCCAAGAACCGAAGCTGTCTGGTTGCCAGCGTTCACAACGAACGCATGATCCGTCGAATAGGATCCGGCTACTCACGATCCGCATCCTGACCTACTCAGGTGCGGCGGCGAAAATCCGACCCAATGACTGAACACCCCGGCAGACATAATGCGCGACGGGTCGCGCGAACACATTGAACGCAACCCTGCACCCGCAAAGTCGGTCGCCGACCGACCCGCCGCCCTTCAGCCCACTTACATCGAAGCCAAGCGCTCCGTCACTCGATGCGCCTCTTTGATTGCCGCGTTGGCGATCTCGTCGAGACGTGAACAGATCCGCGTGGTCGGTCCGGCGACGGCAATCGCCGCCACCTGCTTCTCGTTGTGGAATACGAGGACTGCAACGCCACTGAGGTCGGGAGTTACGTCGTTGCTGGCGAAGCAACCCCATCCCGCGCTATTCGAGCAAGATCGCTCTGCGCGCATACACGTTCGTCGACGTCCGAAATATGGCTGTCGAGGTACTGGTCGCGGACGCGTTGGTGCGGATGCACAACATCACTGTCTTGTCGAAGGGGCTCTGCAGGGCGTCCAGGCTCGTTCGAGCTACTCGGTCGAAAGCAGGGCGCTGGGCCGCCAACTGATGAGGCCCATCAACTCAACAAGTCGAGGCCCAGGACACGGCGGGAGGTGTCACTTCCCGCTTCGGGTCGGCCGTCGAAGAGCCGAGCGAAGCGCCAGAGCCCCGCCAAGGTCGCGGCTTTGATGCTGCAGAGTCCGAGTTCGAGCAGCAGACCCATTCGCGCCCTTGGAGAGGTCTTGACGCTCAACACGAATCTTCAGTTGTGGCCCGCGTAGATCTGGACCTGTCCGCCGTCGACGGTGAGCTCGGCGCCGTTGACGAAGCTTGCCTCGTCCGAGGCGAGGTAGACGACGGCGTTCCCGATGTCCTCGGGTAGGCCGACCCGGCCGGACGGGATCTCTTCGACGACGCGCTCGAGGTACGCGGCGGCTGCCTCCACGCCCATGTCCTTCTCGAACACCTCGGTGTGAGTGGTGCCAGGACTGATGGCATTAACGCGGATCCGACGGTCCCTCAACTCGTTGGTCCACGTGCGGACAAGGCTCCGCAGGCCGGCTTTAGCGGCGGCATATACCCCGAAGGTCGGCAGGCCCATGTCCTGGGTGATGGAGGTGTTCACGATGATCACTCCTCCCGGTGGGATCAGGGGAAGTGCAGCCTGGACAGTGAAGATCGTCCCTTTGATGTCAAGAGCAAGGCCATTGTCGATCTGCTCCTCCGTGAGCTTGTCGATCGTGTTGTACCAAGCCGCGCCGGCGTTGGCGAAGACGATGTCGAGCGTCCCGCGCTCCGCCTGGATAGCCTCGGCCACGGCGACCATCGCGGCTCGGTCGGTGACGTCGGCGCGGTGGGCACGGGCGTTGCTACCCAGCCTGGAAATGGCCTCCTCTAGGCGTTCCTGGTTGCGTCCGGTGATGTAGACGAATGCACCTTCTTCGACCATCCGGCGCGCAGTGCCGAAGCCGATACCTGAGTTGCCGCCGGTGATGAGCGCGGTCTTTCCTGCAAGGCGGGACATATGTTTCCTCGTTCCAGTTCGGGGTCGAGCGAAGGGGTGTCGGTTCAGGTCGGTTGGACCCGGTGCGCGTCGGCGTACTGCTCGTCGGTGACGGGCTCGAGCCACGTGGTGCCGTCGCCGTCCTCGTCACCGACGAGCATCGCGACGTGGCACATGACGGTCGCGTCCGTGCCCCCGTGCCAGTGCTCCTCACCCGGTGGGGTCCAGACGGTGTCACCGGCACGGAGGCGCAGCACGCGGTCGTCGCGATTGACGACCAGACCCTCGCCCTCAGTGCAGTAGAGCGCTTGACCAAGAGCATGCGAGTGCCAGTGGGTGCGGGCGCACGGGGTGAAACGAACGAGACTGGCAATCAGGCGTGACTCGTCGTCCCTGCGCTTGAGGGGGGTGACGTACACGTCGCCAGTGAAAGCGTGGGCCGGAGCCTTGGCAGTGGGGCTGACGGGCGTGAGATCCATGCTGATATGTCCTATGTCTTGATGGTCAGCTGTTAGCCGGCGCCACGGCGTTGAGGGCTCGCAGCCCGTTGAGCGTGCGTGGGTAGCCGATGAAGGGGAGCAGGCAGGTCAATACGGCGAGCATCGTTGCCCTGGTGTTGCCAACCCGGAGGTTGGCGCCCGCGTGGGACTGTGCCTGGGGATCGACACCGCCAAGCGAGACCAAGGCCGCGAAGACGATCAGCTCGCGAGTCGCGATGTCGAGGAGACCGCGGGTGATGAAGTCCCCGAAGCAATTCGCCGACAGGTATCGCTGGAAGTGCAGCTCGTCAGCTGGGGCGCTGTCGTACAGGCGGTCGATGGTCTCGGCGCCGATGATCTCCTTCTGTGCCACCAGGCCCCTCTCGAAGCGATCTTCGACTGTGGTGGTGCTCTGCGCGGGGAGCGGCAGGCTGATGTCGCGCTGGACGAGGGCGTCGTTGGTGATGGTGAGGAACTCCGACGCGCGGCCCATCCCGACGTAGGGCACCGTCTGGTAGACGACCTCCTTGACCTCGCCCGGCGTGACGTCCGTGGCCAGCGCAGCCTCGAGCATGGTGCGGTACTGATCCGTGCTGTCTGCGGCGATCAGGGCGGCGAGCTGAACCATCAGGCGCAGGCGGACCGGTAGGTCGGTGTCCTCGAGCACCTGGTCGAGGGCGAAGTTGTCGAAGATCTCGCTCAGTTCGGGGTCTGTCTCGGCCAGGGGTGCGTCCGGCGTCGAGAACAGCTCGGTGCGGTTGAGGCGGGCTCGTTCGGTCGGCATGGAGTTCGGTCCTTTCACTGTGGGTGGCTGGGGCGGCGACGGGGTCCCGGGCGATCCTCAGTCGGGGATGACCCAGCCGTGCTCGGCGAGGTTGAGGCTGTCGGGGTCGGGGCCGCCACGTACGCCGGTGTCGAGGGCGTCGATGGAGGCGATCTCGTCGGCGGTGAGGGTGAAGTCGAAGACGTCGAAGTTCTCCGCGATGCGGTGTGGCTTGACCGACTTGGGGATGGCGGACCAGCCGTGGTCGAGATGCCAGCGCAGCACGACCTGTGCGCCGGTCTTGCCGTACTTCTCCGCGAGAGCGACGACGACGGGGTCCTCGAGCGGGTTCTTGTCGGCGTTGCCGTAGTTGTACGAGCCGCCGATGGGTGACCACGACTGGGTGAGGATGCCGTGGCGGTCGTTGCCGGCTCGCCAATCGGGCTGGGTGTAGTAGGGGTGGACCTGGATCTGGTTCACCGCGGGGACGACGGCGGTCTCCGCGATGAGCCTGTCGAGCTCGGCGGGGGTCTGGTTGGAGACGCCGATGGCGCGGACGCGGCCGTCGGCGAGCAGGGTCTCGAGGGTCTGGTAGGCGGCGATCGTCTGCGCAAAGTCCTCGGCGAGCGGCTGGTGGAGCAGGAGCAGGTCGATCTGGTCGACGCCGAGCTTGCGGGCGCTCTTGTCGAACCCGCGCAGTGCGGCGTCGTACCCGTAGTCGCTGATCCATAGCTTGGTCTCGACGAAGATCTCGGTACGCTCAAGTCCGGAGCGGGCGATCGCCTGACCGACCTGCTCCTCGTTGAAGTAGGCGGCCGCGGTGTCGATGTGGCGGTAGCCGGTCTTGAGCGCTGCGAGGACGGCGTCGGTGGTCTCTTCGGGGGCGCTCTGGTAGACCCCGAGGCCCAGGGCCGGCATCTGGACCCCGTTGTTGAGAGTGACGTGCGGCTGGGCGGGTGTGCCAGTGGTCATGGTGGTGTGCTCCTTGGTCTGGGTGGTCAGGCATCGTCGTGGGCGAGCGAGCAGGAGAGCTCGCGGTGGGCCTCGATCTGCGAGAGCAGGTCGTGAGCCTTCTGTTCGATCGCTGCGACCGCATCGGCACCGGCGACCCAGCGAAGTGGAGGCTCGTCGGTGTCGGCGATCTGGACGAGTGCGACTCCGAGCTTGGCCGGATCACCTGCTTGCGTGCCGTTCATCGACCGCCAATTCGGGATGGCGGCCGCGGTGCGCTCTGCGTAGTCGTCGATCGACAGGGCTGGCCAAACGGTCGAGGAGTCCTCGACCAGGAGCTCAGTGCGGAAGAAGCCTGGCTCGACGAGGGTGGTCCGGATGCCGTAGGGCTCGACGTCGAAGTGCAGCGACTCCATCCATCCCTCGATGGCGAACTTGCTCGACGCATAAGCCGCGACGAACTCGAGACCGGTCAATCCAGCAAGTGAGCTGATGGTGATGACATGCCCGGCGCGCTGCTGGCGCATGAGCGGAAGGACCGCGCGGGTGACGTTCATGGGACCGAACACGTTGGTCTCGAACTGGGCACGCACCTGCTCATCGCTGGTCTCCTCGAAGAAGCCGGCATAGAAGTTAGCGGCGTTGTTCACCAGTACGTCGATCCGTCCGAATCGCTCGATCGCAGCCTGGGCGGCTGCCTCGGCCTCGGCGGGCTTGGTGATGTCGAGCTTCACCACGAGCAGCGAGTCGGAGTCGCCCAGCGCGCGTGCCACAGTCTCGGTGTCGCGGCCGGCGGCGACGACGCGGTGGCCCGCAGCAAGCGCTGCTCGCGCGATGTCGACGCCCATGCCGCGGCCTGCGCCGGTGATGAACCAAGTGTTGGTCTCAGTCATGAATTCGTTCCTCTGCATCGTTGGTTTGTCGGTCATTGCGTGCAAGCGAGGCGTGTCTCGACCAGCTGGCGTGTGGTGCTAGGACGTCCTGGGAAGGGCGACCCCGGTGAGGTCACGGCAGTAGGCCAGGAGCGCGTCCTGGGTCTGCGGCTCAGTGGTGGCGGGGTCGGGCCGCTGAAGGCGTTGGTGGTGGAAGTAGCCGCTGGTGACGGTGGGGGCCGGGTCGTCGCTGACGGCGAGCCACGCTTGTGTGAGGGAGCCGAGGTCGAGGTCGTCGGAGGCTCCGGGGCCGCCCATCTTCGTGGGCACCCAGCCGGGGTCGACGGCGTTGACCAGGACGTCGGGCCACAGGCGCGCCACGGCGAGGGCGAGGCTTGTCAGGTGGGCCTTGGAGTCGGAGTAGGCCTGCGTGGCCGACCAGCGGCGCGACGTCCATTGCGGGTCGTCGAGCGAGGCGTCTGCTCCTCGGTGCATGCCCGAGCTGAGGTAGACGAGCCGCGACGGGCGTGTGACCAACGCTGTGAGGAGGTAGGGCGCAACGACATTGACGGCGAACATGGTGGTGATGCCGTCATCGGTCTCGATGCGCCGCGGGTCGTTGTAGGCGATCCCGGCGTTGTGGATGACCGCGTCGAACCGGCCGAGCTCGTTGACCTGTGCAGCCACATCGGTGGTTGCGGCGAAGGTGGACAGGTCTCCCACCACGATGTCGCTCGCCTGCGGGGCGCGGTCCAGGACGTCGGCGGCGCGCTGCGGTGTACGGGCGTGCAGGACGATGTCGTGTCCTTGGTCGAGGAGTCGGCGAGCCGCGAGCAGGCCGAGCCCGTCGGTGGAGCCGGTGATGAAGATGCGGGACATGCCTCCAGCAAACGCGCATCCTCGTGCGCGCGGGAGGCTCTGCCGTGAGGGGTACCAGCAGGGACCCCCACCTCCCGCGCGCCGCGCCTACGCTCGAGGGCATGGACAATCGAGCCGAGGTGCGCGACTTCCTCATGTCGCGCTCATGTCGCGTCGCGAGAAGGTGACGCCCGAGCAGGCGGGCCTGCCGGTCTACGGCACACGCCGCGTCGCTGGGTTGCGCCGCAATGAGGTTGCGACTCTGGCGGGAGTCAGCGTGGAGTACTACACCCGCCTCGAGCGCGGCAACCTCCAGGGTGTCTCCGACAGTGTCTGGGAGTCGGTGGCACGAGCTCTGCAGCTTGACGACCTCGAACGTACGAACCTGTTCGACCTGGCGCGCGCCGCGAACTCCTCGCCTGCGCGCCTGGGCCGCGGCGCCAAGCCTGCTCGTCCCGTCGTTCGGTCGAGCGTCGCGCGCATCGTCGAGAAGATGCCCGAGCTGCCCGCCTTCGTGCAGAACGACACCTTCGACATCCTCGTGGCAAACCCGCTCGGCCGGGCCCTGTACGCCGAGCGGTACGACGACCCCGTCGCCCGCGAGAACACCGCGCGCTTCGTGTTCCGCAGCCCCGCGGCACGGCGGTTCTACCTCGACTGGGAGCAGGTCGCCCGTGGCGCCGTCGGGACGTTCAGGGTCCGCGCAGGACGTAACCCCTACGACCGCGAGCTGTCGAACCTGATCGGGGAGCTGTCCACCCGAAGCGACGCCTTCCGGGTCATGTGGGGCGCCAACAACATCCACCTGTTCCGTGAGGGCACCAAGAGGTTCAACCATCCTGTGGTCGGCGAGCTCGCCCTCGAGCACGAGTCGATGGATGTTCCGGGCGAGGACGGGCTCGCGATCACCGTCTACAGTGCCCCGCCCGGAAGCGCTGCGGAGGAGAAGCTCGGACTCCTCGCCAGCTATGCCGCGACTTTCGCCGAGGAGCGCCACACCTCCACCGAGGCGGCAGCCGCACCGGGCGACGAGACGCAGGCCTAGCGGACCTCGCGGGGGGCTGGGGGTCCCTGCCAGGACCCCTCACGAGCGAGGCTCCCACGTCGACGCGAGGACGGGTTCCATGGTTCTTGCCCGCCTTCGCGGGACCTCGAACCGCGCGGCCCCCGAGCCGCCCAGAGCAAAGGTCCTTCCATCTCCACGCACCCGTCCACGGAGCACGGCGCAGCGGTCACCGCAACAGCCGTCGTCAAACTGCCCTTCGTCGTCATGCTCCTCGCCGTCGGCACGTTCTTGACCGCAACGACCGAGTTCGTCATCGCCGGCCTCCTGCCTGAGCTGGCCGCGGACCTCGACGTCAGCGTCGCGCGCGCCGGCCTGCTCATCACCGCTTTTGCGGTCGGCATGATCGTCGGCGCCCCGCTCATCGCGATCGCCACCGCCCGTGTCCCGCAGCGCTCGACTCTGGTCGCCGCACTGTTGGTCTTCTCAGCCGGCCACGTCGTCGCCGCGATCAGCTCGTCCTTCACGGTGGTCCTCATCGCCCGCATCGTCACCGCGCTCGCCACCGGCACCTTCCTCGCCGTGGCCGCCGCCGTGGCGGTCGCCGCCGTCGGTGCCGCCAACGGCGCCCGCGCCATGGGCACCTTGATGAGCGGCGTGGCCCTCGCCACGGTCGTCGGCGTCCCGCTCGGCTCGTTCGTCGGCCAGCTCGTCGGCTGGCGCGGAGTGTTCTGGGGCTTGGCCGTCGTCTCGGCCTTCGCAGCGGCCGGCATCGCCCGCCTCGTCCCGCACAGCGACCGCGAGACGGCGTCGTCACTGCGCGAGCAGGCCGGCGTCCTCACCCAGGGACGGTTGTGGCTCGTCCTGGCCGCGACCGCGCTGGTCACCGGTGGCTTCATGGCCGCGTTCAGCTTCGTCTCGCCGCTGCTCACCGAGCGCACCGGCCTGTCCGGCGACGTTGTGCCGCTCGTCCTGGTCGGCTTCGGCGTCGGCTCGCTCATCGGCACCAACCTGGCTGGCCATTTCGGAGACCGGGGACCGCTGCGCACCTTCACGGTCATCGCCCTCAGCTCCACAGCCGTCCTCCTGCTGCTCATCCCGCTGTCCACCATGACCGTGCCGACCATCGTGCTGGTCGTCCTGCTCGGCGCGTCCGGCATGGCCGTCACCGCCATCGCCACCCCCCTCGCGGTCCGCTTTGGTCACCACTCACCCTCGCTGGCCGCCGCCCTGGCCGTCTCGGCGTTCAACGTCGGCATCGCCGCCGGGTCGGCGGTCGCCGGAGCAGCCCTCGAGTCCTCCCTCGGAACCACCGGACCCGAGATCGTCGGCGCCGTCATGGTGCTCCTCGGCCTCGTACCGCTCGCCGTCCTCGGCGCCCTGCGCGCGACGGCTTCGACCACCGACCAGGGGCCTACCGAGCCTGACCGCGCCGCTGCCCTCGCCGGCGAGCTCGCTGTCTGAACAGGATCACACCACCCGCCACACCACACCACACAGGGAGAACACCATGGAGTACACACGTCTCGGTGACTCTGGTCTTAAGGTCAGCCGCATCGCGCTGGTTTGCATGAGCTTCGGTGACACATCACGGGGCTTCAGCAGCTGGGCGCTCGACGACGACGGCGCCGCGCCCATCTTCAGGCAGGCAGTCGAGGCCTGGATTAGTTGTGGGACACGGCCAACGTCTACGGATACGGCACCTCCGAAGAGATCGTCGGGCGTGCCATCGACCGCTACACCCGCCGTGAGGACGTCGTCCTGGCCACGAAGGTGTTCCCCAAGATGCACGACGGTCCCGGCTGCTCCGGTCTGTCCCGCAAGGCCATCATGGAGCAGGTCGACGCCTCCCTCACGCGACTCGGCACGGAATACATCGACCTCTACCAGATCCACCGGTTCGACCCTGGGACGCCGGTCGAGGAGACCATGGAGGCCCTCCACGACGTGGTCAAGGCGGGCAATGTGCGCTACCTCGGTGCCTCCTCGATGTGGGCCTGGCAGTTCGCCAAGATGCAGTACGCCGCCGACCTGCACGGCTGGACCCGGTTCGTCTCCATGACGAACCAGTACAGCCTCATGCAACGCGAGGAGGAGCGCGAGATGCTCCCGCTGCTCGCTGACCAGGGCGTCGGTGCCATCCCGTGGAGCCCACTGGCCAAGGGCCGGGTCGCCCGCCCCTGGGGGTGCAGACCGAGCGGTCGCAGAACGATCCCGTTGGCAAGTCCGCCTTCGACGGCGACGGCAACAAGGACATCGCCGACGCCGTGCAGCAGGTCGCCGAGAACCGTGGCATCTCGATGGCCCAGGTCGGCCTGGCGTGGGTCATGCGCCACCCGGTCGTTTCCGCGCCCATCGTCGGCGCCACCAAGGAGTACCACCTCGCCGACGCCATCGCCGCCGTCGACGTCCGCCTCACCGATGACGAGATCGCCGCCCTTGAGGCGCCGTACACCGTCCGCAAGCCCACCGGCTACTCCTGACCCCCACGAACACCCAAGGAAGTCCCTTCATGTCCATTGCCAACGAGTCCGATCCCGTGATCGTCGTCGGCGCCTCGCTCGCCGGACTCATGACCGGCCTCGCGCTCTCACGTTCGGGCATCGAGGTCACCATGCTCGAGCGCGCCGGCGCCGACCCGCGCACCGGAGCCGCCGTGGGAGTCGACCCTGCCCGACTCGAACGCGTCACCGGTGTACGACTCCCGACCCAGCCGTCCAGCTCGGCGACTTCGGTCACCCCGGGCATCCACTCCTGGACGGCAGTCCACGCCCACCTCACCACCGCCGTCACAGCCGACCCGCGCATCACCCTGCACCACCGCGCCCGAGTCCAGACCGTCGGCCAAGACGACGAGAGAGCGTGGGTCACGACTGACGACGGCCGCACGTTCACCGGCGCGGCGGTCATCGGCGCAGACGGCCACAGCAGCGTCGTACGCGGAGCGGTCGCGCCCACAGCACCCGATGCCGCCTTCGCCGGTTACATCATCTGGCTCGGCGTGAGCGACGAAGCATCCCTGCCGCCGTCGTCACGGTGGCCTCGCGACGTGGCGTTCCTCGACAGCCATGACGGGCTCATGCTCGGCTACCCCCTCCCCGGGCCTGACGGCCAGGCCACGCCCGGCCAGCGGCGACTCGGCTGGGCCTGGTACGACGCCACCAGGAACAACCTGTTCAAGGCGATGGGCAGCGTGAAGAACAACGTCGTGCAGCACTCGCTGAGGCCCATCGACATCCCCTCGGAGACCTACACCGAGCTTGCCCGCGAGGCTCAGTACAGCTGGCCCGAGCCCTGGAGCAGCGCGGTTCGCGACGGCGTCGAACGTCGGTCGATCATCGGCATCCCCATCGCGGAGTACGTGCCGAACAAGCTCGCCGCAGGCCGCATCGTCATCATCGGCGACGCCGCCCACGTGCCCAGCCCGATGACAGGCTCCGGCTTCAGCGCCTCCTTGAGCGATGCAGAGGCCGCGGCCAGCGCGCTCACAACCGGCCTCGACCGCAACGCCGTGGGAGAGGCACTGGCCGACTACGAACGGCAGCGGATCGGCAGCGCGCGAAGTCTCGTCCTGGGAGGGCAGCGATTCAGCCAGTCCTTCGCACGGTCGGCGTCCTGATGAACGGGCTTGAGATCACCGTCGTCCTCGGAACGGCGGTCCTGGTCGGAAGCGTGCTGGCCCCACGCCTGCGGATGGCGACGCCCCTGTTCCTGCTTGGTGTGGGGATCGTCCTTGGATTCGTCCCGGAGCTGCGCGAGATCGAGCTGCCTCCGGAGTTCGTGCTGTTGCTCTTCCTCCCCGTGATGTTGTTCTGGGAGAGCCTCACCACCTCGCTTCGGGCGATCAGGCGGGACTTTCGTGCCGTCGTCCTCCTGAGCACCCTGCTCGTCGTGGCAACCGCCTTCGGCGTCGCGGGAATCGCCCATGCCTTTGGGATCCCATGGGCGTCTGCGCTGGTCCTGGGCGCGGCCGTGGCGCCGCCCGACGCCACGGCTGTCGGCGCGCTCGGCCGCTCGCTGCCCCATCGCAACTTCATGATCCTCAAGGCAGAGAGTCTCACCAACGACGGAACGGCCCTGGTCGTCTACGGCATCGCGATCGGCATCGCGGCCGGCGACAGCTACTCGTCCCTGGACGTGACGGGTCTCGTCCTTCGGTCCTACGTCGGGGGAGTGCTCGCCGGAGTCGGAGTGGCGTTCGTCTTCTACCTGCTCCTGCGCCGGCTGCACGACGCGACGAGCATCAACGTCGCCCTCCTGCTCGTGCCCTTCGTCGCCTACCTGGTGGCAGAGCTCGGCCATGCCTCCGGGGTCCTGGCAGTGGTGACGTCCGGGCTCGTCATGGCCTACGCCTCGACGCGCATCAGCACGGCGGCCTCACGGCGCACGACCGAGTCGGTATGGCCACTGGGTTCCTACGTCCTCAACGGCGCGTTGTTCGTGCTGATCGGGCTGGAGGCCCATGCTGTCACGCGCAACATCCCTGTCGGGGACGGTGTCCGCCTGCTCGGTTGCGTCGTTGCGGTCTGGCTCGGCCTCATGGTGATCCGGTTCGTGTTCCAGACGCTGAGCGTGCTGATCATCAGGTTGCTCGACCGGCGTCCGTCGCAGCATGAGCGCCGGATGGACTACCGCGCCCGCGTCGTCAGCGCTGTCGCCGGCTTCCGGGGCGCCATCTCGCTGGCCCTAGCGCTGTCCGTCCCGACCGTCGCCCGTGATGGCAGTCCCTTCCCGGTGAGGGACGAGATCATCATCGTCACGGCCGGCGTCATCGTCCTCACCCTCTTGGTCCAGGGTCCGCTCCTGCCGCGCGTCGCGGCGTGGGCCCGGCTTCCCGAGGACGCGGCGGCCCCCGACGAGCTGCGTACAACGGAGCGCGCGCTGCTCGATGCGGCCCTGACGGCCGCTCCCGAACTGAGCAGCCGTCTGGGGATTGGCGACGAGGTGCGAGACCGACTGGTCGCGGGCTACCGCAGGCGCCGTGATCAGGTTGACGCGACCACAACGTCGACACCCCTCGTCCAAGACGAGGAGTACTCCCGACTCCTCCTGGCACTGATGACGCCCAAACGGGACGTGCTTCGGTCGATGCGTCAGTCGGGAATGATCGACGACGTCGTCGCCCACCGGATCCAGACGCAGCTCGACGTCGAGGAGTTGCGCCTAAGAGGCGTGGAGCCGCTCGACTGAGCTTCTGGGTCATTGGTAAGTGCTCAGGTGGTTGCCGAACCGGGCCGCCCTGCTCTACCAGCACCGGTCGACCCGACGTCCGATCGAGGACCTTGCCGGCACCGCGGGCGACTCATCGCCGGGGGCAAGCTCCACCACTTCGGCCTGTCCGGGCCGGCTCGACCATAGGTCAGTCGTTGGAAGCTGCCGAGCCGGTGGAACTCGGAGCCCAGCAGGTAGGCGTGCGCAGCGAGGTAGTGGCAGACCTCGTCGCCGACCCAAGCGGGTGCGCGCCGGCGGAACTCGGCTCGATCCCGGCCGAGCAGATCGATCCATTCCTGCGTGCTCCAACCCTAGAAGGTCCGCTCCACCTCGGCGCAACACACCAGCAGCACCGCGACCAGTCGGCCATGGCACGCCGCCGATGCGCAGTGGCAGGCGAATCCAAACCGGCATTGACCGCTTCCAGAGGTTGCAGCAATCGTTCGATCCCGCGCCGGCCCGGCGCTGTCGGATCGTGATGTTGCAGCCACCGCAGGTTGCGCACACCGAGTTCACCGATCGCCGTGACTTCCTCGACTCGGACCTCAATGGTGGTATCGATGCGATGCTCGACTAGCGGTGAACATCAGCGTGATTCGAGTACGTCGTCAGGAATTCCCGACAGTGGCGCGGTCACTGTGGAGCTCCTGCCGCGGTGGTGTTCATGCCGGTGAGCATCGCGATGCGCCGGGCGTGGATGTGGTCCATGCCGCGGCCGAGCTTGTCGGCCAGATCCCGTCCGGACGTGGCGCAGCGTCGAGTCCGTGTGGCGATGCCCGGCGAAGGTCGCAATCGTGTGCAGTTCCCATCCCATCCGGGCCAGATCGGTCAGAGACAGGTGCCGGGTGGTGTGGGTGGAGAACCGCGGAGCATCGGCGGCCAACGCAATCCGGCGCACCACCTTCGGCCACGTCCACAGGGTCAGCGGCTGGGCGTGATTGCGGCGGGACTCCGACAAGAACAGCGGTCCGCGTGCCCGGCTCAGACTCGCCCGGTGTGCGAGATAGCCCGACAGCAACACCCCGGTTGCAGCCGAATAGGGCACGACCCGCTCGAGCCGATTCTTCGTCGTCCCCGCCCGGATCCGCAAGGTGCGGTGGGCGGGGTCGAGATCGTCGGTGCGCAGCGCGCACAGCTCCTCACGGCGCAACGCGGCATCGTAGGCCAGGGCGAGCATCACCCGGTTGCGAATCGGTTCCGTGGCGGCGACGGTCAAGATGGCCGCCCCCTGCCCCTCGGTGGGAATCCACCGCCAGCTTCGTCAACCGGGGCACCAACCCGCGCTGATGACCGACACCGCGCCGGACGGACGTGAAGTGGCCCCGGCCAACGGGATTGAGCTCGCGCAGCCCCTCCCTCGTGAAGTAGTCGTAGAACAGTCGCACCGGCGGCATCAGCCGCTGCTGGATCGTGGCGTTGGCCAGCCCGCAGCCGGAATCGAGGGACACCACGTTCGCACCTCGATGGCTGGATCGTTCGGTCAACTCCCGCACATAAATACCGATATGGGCACGGCTGGCGGTGAGCGGGTTGACCGGCAGGTGTATAGACGGGGCGAACCTCGACCTGCTGCGGAAACGTGTCATCCGCCTCGAATGATGCAGCACGGCAGTGGCTTCACGGAAAGTTTGCCAGATCCAGGATCAATGAGCGCCATCACAAGGGTTAACCGACTGCGGGACCGAGGGAATACGTGCTGTCATCGGTGAGAAGCCTGCGGCCACCAGACCCTTCACGATGTAGTGCACGGACGAGCTGGGAGCCTGCTGCTCCGCTTATCGGGTCGATACAGCGACCATAGTCAAGACCCGATCGGAGACAACAGCCGGAGCCATCTGTTTCCGCTGATCTGCGACCGTCAGCAGTTCATATGAGGACGCATCGCGGGCACAGAGACGACCTAGCGGTAGTGCTCGAAGTATGGGTCCGACCCAGGTCGGTAGAGCGTCTCCTGAGCCAGGCTTGCGGCCAGCGTGCCGTCAGCGAGGTACAGCGAGCCCGTGTACCAACCGCGACCCTTTCCCACCCGACGCGGAACCAGGTCGACAAGCATCCACTCGTCGACAGCGACGGGTTGGTGGAACCAGACTGTGTGGTCCAAGCTCGCCCACGACCGGTGGCTGTCCGTATCGAGCGGAGCGACGCCGCTCGAGTCGTCGGACAGGTAGGTCAAAGCGCAGGCGTTGAGCAGTGGGTCCCCGCCCAGGTTCTCGGTGCACCGCGCCCAGAATCTGGTCAGGAGTTCGTCGTGCGGAAAACGCTGGTCGACCCGCCGCCCTTCGAACGAGAACAGTCTGGGGAACCGGTACGGTGCAGAGTCGTCGGGAAGCGGCACCGTAGGCATGGCGAGTACCTGGGCCTGTGGCCCGTCCTCGACCACGTGGAAGGAGGTCGACATGCTGAAGATTGCCTTCTCTCCCTGCAGTGCCAGCACCCGTCGGGCAGAGAAAGAGCGGCCGTCCCTTTCACGGAACACCTGGTAGACGATCGGACGCGATGCGTCACCGGGGCGCAGGAAGTACCCGTGCAACGAGTGCGGCAACCGCCCGCCGCAGACAGTCAGTCCCGCGGCACGAAGCGCCTGGGCAGCGACCTGGCCACCGTAAAGCGGATACGGGTCGAAGTACACGGCGCTCGCTCGGAAGACATCTTGCTCGATCTTCTCCAATTCGAGCAGCTCGACGAGCGATCCTGTCGTGTAGATGGGTGTCGGAGTGTTTGTCTGGTGAAGGGTCATTGGGCCTGTGATCGTTCAGTCGGGGCGGGATTCGGTGGCGACGAGACCGTCGGCGCGCAAACTCGCTATGGTGTCGTTGGAGTAGCCGCATTCGTTCAGGATCTCCACGGTGTGCTCGCCCAGCATTGGCGCTGCCCGCCGGACCGGTGTCGGGGCGCCCCCGATCCAGAGGGGTCCGCGGGCGACCGGGATTGTGCCCAGAACTGAGTGCTTGACCTCCTCGACGACGCCCAATGCCTGCACCTGCGGCTCACTGAAAGTTTGTGCCATGTCGTTGATGGGGCCGCACGGGATACTCGCCGAGGTCAACGCCGACAACCACTCCGACGAACTTTTCAGGGCGAGCCGCGCCTCGATCTCACGCAACAGCTCCGCCTTGTTCGCGTAGCGCTTCTTCGGGGTGGCGAACCGCTCGTCGGTGGCCAATTCGGCTGCGCCGAGGACCTTACACAGCCCGACCCACTGGGGATCGGTCCCAGCGACGATATTGATCTGCCCGTCTGCTGTGGGAAACACCCCGCATGGAACGACGACCGGATGGTCGTTGCCTACGCGTGGCGGTATTTCTCCGAGGGAGAGGTAGCGCTGTCCGTGAAAGATCAGCACCGCGATCACACTCTCGAGGAGTGAGGTGTGCACCGACTGACCGCGGCGACGCCCTGCGAGCGAGGCACAGACCCCCATTGCCGCGAACATGCCAGTCAGCATGTCCGACAACGGAACCCCCGATCGCATGGGGCCGGACTCGTCGGTGCCGGTGATCGACATGAGACCGCCCATCCCCTGGGCGACCTGATCGAAGCATGCTTCGCCGCTTCGCGGGCCCACGTGCCCGAAGCCGCTGATCGACGCCAGAATCACGTCGGGGTGATGCTCGCTCATCCAGTCGTGTCCGATGCCCAGCGACTCGAGCACCCCGGGGCGGAAGTTCTCCACGACGACGTCGAAGTGGCCGACCAGCGAACGCAGCAGCTCTTGCCCCCTGTCGGACCAGATGTCGATGGCGATCGACCGTTTGTTCCGGTTCGCCGCGATGAAGTAGAGGCTTTCCGAGTCCTGGTAGGGCCCCCACTGGCGTACGACCTCGCCGGCGAGGGTCTCCACCTTGACCACGTCGGCTCCGAGGTCGCCGAGTAGTGCGGTGCAGAAGGGCCCGGCGAGCGCACGGGTCAGATCTAGAATGCGCGTCCCCTGCAAGGGCAACTCGCTCTGCTCGTCAGCGTCGGTGGCCGGTTCCCATTCTGCGTTCGTCACGTATCTGCTCCTCATCGTTGGCTGCTAAATTTCGACGGATCTGCGGTAGGTCAATCTGTTTGGCTGGGATCACTCTCCATCGCATACGGCCAGACCTCACGTGCGGACCGCGCCGACGCGTGATCTCATTTCGTCGGGGCCGGCGGAACCGCATCGTCCCTGACGGCTCCGACTAAGTCGAAAACGACGGCCCGGAGGGCAACAGTTTCTTCCAGAAGAGCAGGAGCACCGTGCACACCACACATGAAATGACCGGTATGAGGAGGCCTGACGTGACGGTCGACCCCGAGGTGCCCTTCCCGACGAGGTACGGGCCGATGAAACCGCCGAGGTTAGCCATCGAGTTGATGACGGCGACACCCACGATGGCGTGGGTCTTGGACAGCGTCGTCGTCGTCATGGCCCAGAACAGCGGGAGGAACGCGAAACTGCCGATCGCAGCCAGCGTGAGGGCCACCAACGCCAACCCCGGCTGGTGCCGGAAGGCGATGACACCGGTCAGCCCCAGCGCGAGGGCGAAGGAGAGAACCGTGACCGCAATGAGGCTCCGCTTCGGCGAATTCGCCCACTTGGGGAGGAGCAGCGTGGCGAGGGCAGCACAGGCATACGGTGCGATCGCCGCCATGCCGATATTGGTGGCACTGAAATCGGGATTGATCTGCTTGAGAATTAGCGGAACGAACAGATTGAAGCCATAGAAGCCAATTCCGAACGTCAACAGCGCGATCGACAGGTAAAGCACACGACCGTTCAACAGGGCTGCGAGCTGCGCGCGCAGACCGGGCTCGGCGGACGGACCACCCTCCTCGTCCAGCTCCCGCACCAACCACCTTCGCTCCCGGTCGCTCAGCCAGCGCGCGGACGCCGGGGACTCGGGGAGTTTCTTCCAGGTCACAAAACCGAACAACACAGAGGGCACACCGGTGAGGATGAAGACCCACTGCCACGGCGAGAGGCCTAGCCAGTGCACGTGGTCGAGAATAAGCCCGCCGATCACACCGCCGAGGAGAAAGGCGATCGGGTGGGCGAGGAACAGCCAGGCCATCGCCTGGGCGCGGTCACGAGCGCGGAACCACTGAGTGAGGTACAGAACCATGGCCGGAAGAAACCCGGCTTCGGCGACGCCCAGCAGAAACCGCGCCACGTATAGCATGTGCTCGTTGGTGACGAACCCCGTAAACACGGTAATCACGCCCCAGCTGATCATGATCCGTGTAAGCCATGCCCGGCTGCCGAAGCGCTGCGCCAGCATATTGCTCGGCACCTCGAAGAAGAAGTACGAGATGAAGAAGACAGCTGACGCCAGCCCATACCCCGCTGCCGTGATCCCCAGCTCGGCACCCATGCCCAGCTGGGCATACCCCAGGTTCACCCGGTCCAGATAGGACAGAATGAAGATCGGAAACACGAGTGGCAGGATCCGCCGGAACACCCGGCCGACTACATTCTCCCGTTCTTCCCCACTCAGGTTCGTCGGGACGGCCGTTGAACTCGGCATCGTTGCATCTCCTCGATTATTTCATGAGGTATGGAGGGCCGCTCGAACCCTCTTCCGAGTTCGGATCCCCTTACAGCAATGACTTTCGGGTGGGAGATGATCGGCCGGTAGCTTGAGGTTCTCAACATCTCGTTCACCACTACGAACGGTAATTCGTATTTATGTAGCGTATGGGTGAGTTTAGTCGCTGTCAAGAGGTCTTCTTTCGAGGTTCTCTCGAATTGACGAAGTCCGTCACCGTACGCGACGCATCACAGAACTGACCCCAGCAGGGACGAGCAGCAATTACTAGCGCCGGGGCACACAGCCACTACAGCCACGCCAAACATCAGCCGCAAAGCACAGTCGAGGGTGGACCGATCCGAGCTTGTGCGGTGTTCTTCGTTGCCTTAGAGTGCATCTGAAAACTCGGGTACAGGCTACGACGCCCGGGCGAGCGCCGGGTGACACGGTCGCGACCATGGCGATGTAGACCATCGCCTCGTGAAGATCGGGCCGCGTCTCGTAGTCGCAGACGCAGCGCCGGTGTTTACAGATCCACGCGAACGCTCTCTCGACCACCCACCTGCGCGGAAGAACCGGGAATCCCTTGATCCCGTCGACGCGCTTGAAAGTCTGAACAGCCAGCGACAGAGCATTTTTCGACGCCTCGATCAGCCCCCGACAGCCCCCACCAGAGTGATCGTCGAGCAGTGAGCGCCCAGCGCAGCCAGGAGCCCGGAACGCACCGTCACGGTCCTGGGTATCTGCTACCGCCAGCAGCAGCCCGTTCGAGTCCACGGCAATATGCCGTTAACATCGATTCGTCTTCTTGTCCGCATCGTATTTACGACTCGACCCAAGCACGATGTTTGGAACCCTGCACCGATTGAGTGTCGATGATCGCCGCCGCCCGCACACGGGCGCGATCACACAACTCGTCGCGAATCCGCCGCCACACTCCCACACGGACCCCGGGCGAAGATCGCGTACACCGCGGTTGCGGACGGGACCTCCGTCGGCAGTTGCCGCCACGCGACACCACCCCGCACGACATAGAAGATGGCGCCGAGTACCAAACGGCAACAAGGTCTTCGGGCCGACTACCACGGCCTGCGGTGTTACCGGCGGGCAGAAGCAGGGGTTCGAAGAGCGCGCATGTGCGTGCGGATGACCCAGAAGCGCTGATTGCTCATGCTGCGAACTCTGTCGGCCTTCTTATGTGACCCATCTGAACGCCTTCGCCATCGCCTTGTGTTTCGCGCCACAGCTTGCCGTTGACTTGCCGCAAATCACACTATAATCTATGCGTACTTACGGATCTGCGTTCCTATATCGGGATGCAACCGCGGAAGCGCTGCACTCAGTGGATCGGACCTAGGAGTCGCAGCGCAGGCCAGGTTCATGCTCCTTGAGTTGTCCGAATCACTTCGGACCTTCGCACCGTTCAATCAGACAGCGGCATTTCAGGATTGGGAGCGATCAGTGACGCCTACTCCACCAAGAGGTTTTGACGATTCAGGCACGCTTTCTAGAGAAGAGTCTCGGCCAGCTGGTCCGATGGAGGTACGCGCAGTAGCAAGCGGCGCGCTCGGCTCCGCGCTCGAGTACTTCGACTTCGCGGTTTATGGCGCGTTCGCCGCGACAATCTTTCCGACGCTCTTCTTCTCGGAGCTTGGATCGACAGGAGCGCTCCTGGCCTCGTTTGCGACGTTCGGCGTCGGATTCGCTGCCAGGCCAATCGGTGCCGTCGCCTTCGGGCAACTCGGCGACCGATTCGGACGTCGACCGATACTTTTCGCGACGCTGCTGCTGATTGGGGGGTCGTCGATTCTCATCGGACTGCTCCCGACCGGGCACGGGTTCGCGATCGCAGCCATTCTCGTGGGGTTGCGGTTCATTCAAGGCTTCTCACTTGGAGGTGAAACGACAGGTAGCCAGCTCATGACTATGGAGCATGGGGATCCCAGCCGGCGCGGGCTTCTGGGCTCATTCATCAACATGGGCTCCCCGATCAGCCAAGTGCTGGCCAATCTCACATTGGTTGCCTTGAGTGCAAACCTCACCACTGATCAATTTCAATCCTGGGGTTGGAGGTTGCCATTTCTTGGAAGCGTTCTGATTGTGGCAACAGCTGTATACATCCGACTCAAGCTGGAAGAAACGCCAGCCTTCGTGGCGCAACAACGTGCGGCGGAGAGGGGGAAGCAGGCGAAAGATACCGGTCTCCGCGTGCTCGTCACGCATCCGCGCAAGGTTGCCCAGCTGACACTCGGCTGGGGCGGACCAGCTTTGGCGTTCTACCTCGTCGCGGTCTACGGATTGAGCTACCTGTCAAAAGATACCGGAATGTCCTCGGAAACAACTTTCTTGATTCTGATGATCGCAAATGGTCTGTCGGTTGTATCCTGCGTGGCCGGTGGCTGGCTGTCCGACCGCATCGGACGTAAGACCGTCATGATTTGCGGGATATCAGGGAGCTTCGCCGGGATTGCACTCTTCTTTACGGTCGCCGGAAGCGGCGGCGTGATCGCAACTGGTCTGATAGTGGCACTTACGCTCTGCTCAACCCAGTTCATCAGCGGTTCGCAACCAGCTCTGTTCGCGGAACAGTTCCCCACAGAGGTGAGATTTTCCGGCGCAGCTCTCTCGCACACCTTGGCCAACCTGATCTTCTCAGCACCGTCCCCGTTTCTCGCAGCCGCGTTGGTCGCAGTTGGCGGAACGAATCTCGTCATGGCGTTCACACTTGTCGTGCTTGTGGCTTCGGCGATCGCGATTTCGCGTTTGAAGGACGGGCGTCATGTGGTTCTGTCGGAATTTACTCAGTCGAGAGCGGAACGACCGAAAACTGCTTTACATGCTGAGTCCGCACGGTCCCGCATCCTACGAACCGGAAAGTGACAATGACTTCCATACAGATCCTGTCCTTGATATTTCTCGCAATAACGTTCGTTGCAGCGACATTGTGGAAGATAAATCTGGGAATTCTGACCCTGGTCGCCGCTTTCCTCATTACCTCTATCGCTGGACTGCCTGTCGATACAATCTCGGAAGGTTTCCCTGCTAGCGTCGTTCTCCTGTTGGTCGGTGTCACATTCTTTTTCACTGTCGTGAATGCGAGTCACACGATGGACTACGTGATGGAAGGCCTCTTGAGACTGATTGGCGGTCGAGTCGCCATGGTGCCTTTCATCTTTTTCGCCTTGGCTACGTTCGCGGTGGCAATCGGGACTTACTCAGCCGCCGTAGCGGCGTTGCTCCTTCCCATTGCGATGCGCTTTGCTCGTGACTATTCGGTGAGTTCTTTGCTTATGGGGCTGATGGTGATACATGGAGTTATCGCAGGTGTGTTCAGTCCTATTGCAATCGACGGGATCTTCACGGACGGAGTGCTGACCGAGGCTGGTGTTCCGTCGTTCCCGATGCAACTTTTCCTTAGTCACCTTGCGGTGCATGGCATTGTCTGCGTGGCAGCATTCTGCTTGTTCGGAGGATTGAAACTCATTCGGGCCCCGCGGCAGATCGGCCCGACTACTGCAGTAGATTCGGATACGAACGGGGACGGCTCGGGAGGTCCACGTCCGCGAGGTTCCGGCACTACGATGACGCTCTCGACCGAGAAGGCAGTTCTTGGTCGACCGACTCTGTATCAGGCTTGCACGATGACGTCGCTGGTGGTGCTCGTTGTATCGGCGGCAGGCTTCGGACTGGATGTCGGGTATGTCGCACTGACGCTCGGTGTTGTTTTGGCGCTGGTGTTCGAACGCAAGAACGACGGTCTCGTCCAGAAAATGCCATGGTTCGCAATGATGTTGGTGACCGGAGTCCTTTGTTATATAGCAGTACTTACCGAGATTGGAACCCTCGAGGCGATCGGCAATCTGCTGGCCGGATTCGAGTCGCCTGCGCAGGCGGTCCTTGCTCTCTCGTTTGTCAGTGCAATCACCTCGGCATTTGCATCTTCTCTGGGCGTGCTTGGAGTCAATCTGCCTCTGGCAGTGGATGTGTACTCCTCTGCGGGGATGAGTACCCTCAGCGTGTTCGGACCAGTCACTATCGCAAGTACGATAGTGGACGCCAGCCCCATGGGTATCGGAGGCGCGCTCGTCCTGGCGAACGCCATGCCCGAGGAACGGCCGTCTCTCCTGCGTAAGTTGCTGCTATGGGGTCTTTCGATGATTGTTATCGGCCCACTCTTGTCGTGGGTCATATTCACCGTCTTTTGATCTCGTTTGAATCTTGACGCTTTAAAAAGATCGTCATGCACGATGCAGTTGGAGGGACAGGTGTGGAGAGTCTAAAAGGCGGTTATCCACAGATCGTCGGATATGTCGGCGGCCAGGCAGCTGCACGAGATATCGACGACCTCGAATTACAATCCGCGCGGCGCGCCCTTCGGTTGTTGAAGGCTCGTTTAACGGCTGACGAAATGGATCGATTGCTCAGAAGGGACCTCGACGAATCCGATGCCAGGTGGCGCCACTGGGCCGCGAATTCTGACGGATCGTGGCGAGCGTCGGAGGTTGACTTCAAAATATCTGGCTTGACGAAAGCCCAGTTTACCGAATGGTGGTCGACCGCATTGGACGACCTTCCTGACGTTGTCTTTCCCGCCTTTCCCGAGCACTACCGGTTCGGGTGGGTCGACGACCCGAGGCGAGTTGCCGATCAGTGTTATCTTGTCGTAGAGGAACTCGGGCACGTCCCTTTTCGGATGTACGCGACATTCGACTCTGGTTCGGCACCGATCGACCCGTTGCCGGGTTACGAAGTACTATCAGCTGGCGTCGGTCGGTTGGCCGACGGGACAGAGGTAGCGCGGTTCATGACCCAGGTGAAGGAACAGTCGAGTGGATTCGCTCTTCGAACTGGGCTGTACTTCGTTTCTGCCGCAACGGACGACGTCGTTCATTCCCACATTGATCAGTTGCTGGTGGAATGGACTCGTTGGTTCGAAATGGCTATATTGCATTTCCGGCCTGTACTTCGAGACTGAGCCCGCACAGGCCCTGCTTGGGTTCCTGCTTATTCGCCCGGAGAGCTATCGAGAAATAACAAAGCCCGCCTGTCCGATGGCGTGATTTCGAAGGTGAGGAATGAGAGAAAGCCGAGGCCCGCTTTTACGACTCTTCAACCTTGAAAACCGTGCGAGTTCGTCGATTATTGGCGTGCGACCGCGGCGAACTGCCGCTGAAGGCGCCGCCGGTCGCACATCGTCGTTGCGGCCACCGCGCAGCCCACGTCAGCCACGCGCCACTCGCCGGGTGGTACTGTTCGCTCGCCCCGATCGACGACTGACTCTCAGTCCCCATAATCTGGTCGACGAGGCATCGGTGGTGAGACCGGCAGCGTGAGGAATTACCTGCGATACAGCTATGAGCAGCAACAAAGCAGCATTCGGCAGGAAGTACTTGGATGGCGGGTTTCGGTCCACCCCGAGCGGAGTCTAATGAGCCACACGCTGGGCAGGCAACGCCGCAATCGCCTCGTCGGCCCGGAGCTCGGCGCATCGACGGTGAAGACCGCTGTTTCAGCGAAATTGCGAGCACGTAGGACAATTCGAGGCCTCGCAGGGCACGGAGTCGGCGCACCTGCCCATATACCGCGTCCCCGGTGACTTATCGTGCCGGCACACCGGCGGCGACGGCGCGCTCAAGCATCGCGAGCGCCCGCTCGGGTTGGTCACAAACTCGGGGGCGGCGGAATCCCGGCGTCCGCGTAGCGGGCGCGGTCGTCGGTCCAGGCTTTGGGCAGGTACAGCTCTCGGTCGGTCAGCGTTCGACCCGTTGGGGTGACATAGGTCAGCAACAGCTCGTCACAGTCCTAGAATTAGAAATTGAGCAGCCGCTGCATGCCCTCCCGAGCCGGTGTCACCCGCCGCCTCCGCGAGCGTCCACCCGTTCTTGCATTCGACCTCACCGTGCAGCCCGCACGTTGCGCCCATCCGGCGCCGCGGCTCCACCCGCGGAAACCAATGGGCCAAATCCACACAGAACGCGGTGTGTGCCCTGCCGGCCACTTCAGTGCCATGGTCGCCGAACTCGAAACAGTCCTACACCCCGTGCCACTCGCTCGATGCCACTCCTTGAGTGCATTCCGAGATCCGGTCGCACGCCCAGTTTCCGCCGAACTGCGGATGCTCGGCCCTTGTGAGGAATGCCGCCGACACTGCTGCGAAGAAGCCGGACCGGACCGGCCGTATTCGGCCACCGTCGCAATTTGTAGGCATTTATCGAATGTGGCCCATAAACGTTGGGTACTACGACGAGTTTCGATGCAAGTCGAAACGCGATGCAGGAGATCACCGAAACCGGAAAGTTCTTGATCTGGCTGAGCGACAATCATCGGGGCCACTATCGACGCACTCACCCGGGACAGCGTAGGCGATTACTTTTCCACCGGCACCACTACCCGCATGGACATCGATACCTGTCGTCTGCGGCGCGCCGAAGCACGCGGAGCGTGCGGTCGTGCGGTCGTGCGTCGGACGGTGCCTCCGGTGAACAAACCCGAGATGCGTGGCAAGATAGAGGACACGACCAACTGCGCCCTATTCCCCGAATAGACCTCGCATCTATAGGCAGAGCGGCGTGCGCTCATACTCATGCAATGGCCCGTAGTAAATCTGGGGAATCGATCCTCACCCGCGTCATGCGCATCCTTGAGTCGTTCGGACCGGCGAGTCCTGAACTCACAATCTCACAGCTGGCTGAGCGCGCTGATCTCCCCCTTTCAACAGCGCATCGCCTCGTCCATGACATGGTCAATCACGGAATGCTCGATCGGCACGACTCTGGGAATTTCCGTATGGGAACTGAGATGTGGGAGCTCGCCACACGTTGCTCTCGAGTTGGGTTGCGCGAAGCGTCGGCGCCGGTGCTGGAGAGCCTCCACGTCGTCGTCCGGCAACACGTTCAGCTTGCTGTGCTCGTCGACGGCCAGATCTTGTTCATCGAACGACTCAGTTCTCGGGGCGCGGTGCCAAACATTGCGAAGATCGCTACGCGACTCCCCCCTTACGCCTGTTCTGCAGGACTGGTTTTTCTCGCCTTCGGCCCGGACGACCTCCGAGCAGATGTGTTGGCCGGTGAGTTCACTCAATTCACGCCACGATCGATCACCGATGCCACGCGGCTCAGGCGCGTTCTTGCGGCCACTCGACGTAACGGTTACGGAGTGGCCTCCGAGTTAATCAATGTCGGCAGTAAGGGGTTGGCTGTCCCAGTTCACGGGGCCGACGGCGAGGTCGTCGCAGCACTGTCGATCGTCATCCAACATGACGCCGACCACCAGCCCTGGGTCCCGATGCTCAAGGCAGCGTCACGCTCCATCTCGCAGAGTCTGGGAGCCCCAAGTCTGGGAGACGACGACGTGCATCGCATCCACAACTTCCAGAACCCCGGCTACGCACCCTTTCATTGAATGGAAGAAGCCCTTGTGTCGGCAGTCACGTCCTCATACGTTGCGACGGCGACGTGGCTACGAGTCACCGCCCCAGCCAAAGTGAGGTTCACATGGTCGACATTCAGGCCAGATCGAAGGCCAGCGTGCCGCGTCGTAAATGCAAAGACCAGCCCAACGGGGTCTTAGTAGACGTGGACCTACGCATCTCGCTGGTGCTCCCGACAGAATCGAAGGACATGCCTCTATGACGGATTTACAACCAAAAGCGCAGTCCATGTTGGATCGATTGACCGCCGAAAACAACGTGCGCCGCGTTCTCGCCGACTACTGCCACGGTGTCGATCGGAAAAACTGGGACCTGGTTCGCCAGTGTTATCACGACGACGCCACAGACTCCCACGGAGCGTTCAATGGAACGGTGCCCGACCTGCTGCAGTGGATGCGAGATAGTCACCAGCACGTGTCTTCGTCATTCCATGTGCTGACAAACGTCCGGGTGATGCTCACAGACGATCTCCAAACGGCGCACACTGAGAGCTACTGCATGAGCTTCAAAGAGGTGTCGCCGGGCGGGTTCGACGCCTACGCCACCTCCGCCACGTCCTTATCGCGTTCGGCCCGACGTACCGTCGCGTGTCGATACGTCGACCATTTTGAAGACCGCCCGGGCGTGGGGTGGCGCATCACCTCCCGCGTGGTCGCTATCGACTGGATCCGACGCGACGACGGCGAAATGTTCCTCCCAATCGACCCCTCTTGGACGAGATCCCAACGCGACCGGAGCGATGCCTTCTACGCGGAAGTGCCAGCGAAAGAGCAGGTGAAGCGATGAGCGCCACCGAGACCGATGCCAATATCACCACCCGACGACACGCTGAGGATGCACTCGAACCAGATCTGGTGATCGTGGACCCGCACCACCACCTGTGGCCAGACGGACAAGTACGTGTGCCACCTGCGCCAGGAGATCCCGACGATGCGGGCACGACCGTTGCCGTTGCGACCGCGTACTCGCTTGACGACCTTCGCCAGGATGTCAGCGGCGGGCATTCTGTCACCGAGACCGTATACGTGGAGTGCCTATCGCACTATCACGACCAGGGTCCACACGAGCTACGTTCAGTGGGCGAAACCTCCTGGGTGGCGGAGCAGGGGAACCAGGAGTCGACCGGACTTCTCAGCGGCATTGTCGGTTACGCCGATATGTTGCTCGGCGCCGAGACAGGCCGGGTACTGGACGCTCACCTTCTGGCCGCGGGGAGCAGGTTCAAGGGCGTCAGGTACACCGTGTCATGGGATCCCCATGTCGATGCTTACGTCAGTCCCCGCAAGCCAGCTGCCGGGGTCTTGCTCGCGCCTGCCTTCGGCCGTGGCGTCGCCGAGCTCGCACGGCGCAGCCTGGTCTTCGAGACGTGGTGCTACTTCCATCAACTGTTGGAGTTATGCGAGATGGCCAGACAGCATCCCGAACTGACCATCGTCCTGAACCACTTGGGCGGACCTGCCGCAAACGGACCCTACGCAGGACGGCGGCGCGAGGTGCTTGAGTCCTGGCGGCGTGGGATTCACGAGGTCAGTGAGTGCCCCAACATCGTCCTGAAACTCGGCGCCATCGGCATGCCCGTGTTCGTCGAGCCATCATTCCTCGCAAGCGCACCGCATTCGTCGCAAACGATCGCCGATTACTGGGGGCCGGAGCTTCGTTTCTGCATCGAGACCTTGGGGCCAGAGCGCTGCATGTTCGAGAGCAACTTTCCGGTGGATTCCCACCTGTGCGACTACGTAACGCTGTGGAACTCCTTCAAGCTCGTCACGGCGTCCTATGCCCCGCACTGGCGTGAGAAGCTCTTCGCCGGAACTGCGCGCCAGACCTACAAGCTCGAACCCCAGCGGTTCGAAAGGGCACCGATATGAACAACAACTACCGCGCCGCAATCGTCACGGGGGCAGCCTCAGGGATCGGTTTGGAAACGGCCCGACTCTTTGCGAGCCAGGGCTATGACGTCGCACTAGTTGATCGAGACCACTCGCGTCTCCTTCATGCCATCGATCAGATCCATACGGACAGTCAGATTCATGCTGTGGCCGCCGATTTATCGACGGTGCCCGGGGCCCGGTCGGCGATCGAAACTTCGATTGCCGCCTTGCCCCACGCTGAGACCCTCGTCTGTTGCGCAGGTGTACTGCAGCCGGGCAACTTACTGGAACTGCGTGTCGATTCGTGGGACGAGATGTTCGACCTGCACGCACGTGCGCCTGTTCTTATGGCGCAGAGTTTCATCGCGAGCACACGAACTTCGGCGCTGGCGAATCCCCGTCGCCACCGCATCGTCGCAGTCTCCTCCACCGCAGCCGTCCGGCCGCGAGCAGGCAATGGCGCCTACGCCGCAAGCAAGTCGGCGCTGAACATGGCCTTTCGGGTCCTCGCGGTGGAAGTGGCACCATTCGGCTTCAACGTTAACGTCGTAACACCGGGACTCACTAACACTCCGATGGTCACGGCAGGCACCGACAACGCGGGCACGTCGGGGTGGCAGCCCAGCAGCATGCCGCCTGTTGGACGAATGGCCGAGCCCTCCGACATCGCGTCGGGCATTCGCTTCCTTTGTGGCGAGGACGCGTCCTTCGTTACCGGCGCGAACCTGGTCATCGACGGGGGTAGCAGCGCCGCCGTCCGAGGCGGCTAGCTGTTCGCGTCCCCTAGTTCTCATGTGCAATACCCACGGTGGACACCCAGTTTCTCGGCCTGGATGGTCTCTCACAGACCTGCACGTGTTTGGCATCACGAGGATCCTGAGCGCGACGGCGAAGGCTGATTCTCATGCCAGGGCCTGGCTGCTCTGCTGCCCATGCCCCCGGTGTCCACGTGAGGTTCGAGGGGCAGGGCGGGAGACGCCGTACCCGCACGCAATCTTTATACATACAGGGACATCAGCAATCTTCGATCTCAGTCACATCGCGACCGGCACCGAGTGCTGAGCGCGGCACTGAACCCCTGGATCCCGAGGGAGATACGTAACGAGCGCCGGCTTCGGCCATCATCAATATCCAATCCGGACCCATACAAAGGAAGTTTGCACGGTGACAAACCAACCGGTCGTGCAGGACGCAGACAGCGGAGCGGCTGAACCGAGGTCAGGCCCCGCACAACAGTCGACACTAAGGGTCGTGCGCGCCGCAGTTGTCGGAACGCTCGTCGAATACTATGACTTCGGCATCTACGGCTATATGGCGACGACCCTCGCCGCACTCTTCTTCACTACGGAAGATCCATCGGCCGCCCTATTGGGAACCTTTGCAGCATTTGGCGTTGCGTTCTTCCTTCGGGTGCCAGGCGGAATATTCTTCGGACATCTCGGAGACAAGTACGGCCGCAAGAATGCACTGTCTTGGACAATTCTGTTAATGGTGTTCGCGACAGTGTTTATGGGCTTCCTACCGACTTACGCCACCTTCGGCCTGTGGGCAACCGCAATGCTCGTGCTCGTGCGATGTCTTCAGGGCTTCGCCGCAGGGGGAGAGCTCGGAGGAGCCAACGTGTTCGTAGCAGAGTCAGCCCCATCACGATGGCGAGCGACCCAGACCTCGTTGGTCCTGACCGGCAGCTATTTGGGATCGTTGGCAGCTTCTCTGGTAGGCCTAGCGATACACTCGGCGTTCTCCCAAGATCAGATCCTCGCCTGGGCATGGAGGATGCCGTTTGTGCTGAGCCTGGTACTCGGCGTCGTGGGTGTCTGGATTCGATCCCAAATGGAAGACACTCCGCAGTTCGCTGAATTGGAGGACAAGGGCGCGGTCAAGAAGCTGCCAATCACGGAACTGTTGAAGACATCGCGCGGCAATGTCGTTAAGGTCGCCTTGCTTGGATCATTCACTTCCGGTGGCTTCTATATTGGCTCGGTCTATTCAGTGTCATATCTGCAAACCGTGGGAGGCCATTCATCGACCTTGGCGTTCGCCTCGACGTCGATTGCCTTGATCGTTGGTATTCCTGTTCTACCGTTCTCCGGCTACCTCGCCGACACGTACGGCCGAAAAAAGGTCATTGCTGGCAGTGGTGCTGCTGCCGTGATCCTCGCTGTTCCGATGTTCAGTCTAATGGCCGGCGAGGAAGTTTGGCAGGCAGTAGTAGGGCAGACGGTTCTGTTTGCTAGCGTCTCGATGGTTCTGGGCGTGTCATATGCAGCGTGGGCCGAGATGTTCAAAGCTTCGGTGCGCTACAGCGGCTTAGCCCTCGGGAACAATATTGCGGTTACACTCTTCGGTGGAACCGCGCCATTCATTGCGACCTTCCTGGTCGACGCTACTGGAAGTTCTATGGCACCCGCTGGCTATTTTATTGTCTGCGCGGCCATAACCTTCTTCACTGTCTTTTCCATCGAGGAAACAAAAGGAACGATGTTGAGAATTGATTAGACGGGCAAGCCCCTTGGCAGGGTTGTGAGTTTAGTGACGCGAAACTTGTCAAGGCGCCTGTGGCCGGAATCGACTAATCCAATCAATGGAAACTGCAGTTGTTCAGCGCAGCCACATCCTGGTTACTTTCGTAGATACGTAAACGCATTCGCAGGACCGACTAATCTCTGTTTGGAAGGTGGAACCGACATGACCACGAGTTCGATGCGCCCAAGCCCGCCAACCAAGCCACAACGTCGCCGCCGCTTCAGCGTGATGGAGAAACGCGTCACCGTGAGCGGGGCGCTAGGATCGTCGCTCGAGTACTTCGACTTCGTGATCTTCGGCGCTCTCTCGGCTACCTTGTTCCCGGATCTCTTCTTCTCCGGGCTCGGTGAAACTGGCAGTCTCTTGGCATCGTTTGCGACGTTCGGACTTGGCTTCGCCGCCAGGCCGATCGGCGCGATCTTTTTCGGCCATCTCGGAGATCGAGTCGGCCGGGTCGCGGTCCTCTACGTGACGCTCCTCATCATGGGGATCTCGTCGGCCCTAATCGGCCTGCTCCCGACCGGCCAGGGAATAGGTATTGCCGTGATCATCGTCGGTCTCCGCCTAATTCAGGGCTTCTCGCTCGGCGGCGAGGTTACCGGCAACCAACTTATGGCCGTTGAGCATGCGGACGCAGGGCGACGCGGTCTGCTCGGAGCTCTGGTCAACGTTGGGGCACCATTCAGTCAAATCGTCGCCAACATGGTCCTGGTTGTCATGACCGGCATTCTGTCCGAGGAGCAGTGGATGACCTGGGGCTGGCGCGTCCCGTTCCTGTCAAGCATCCTGCTCGTGGCTCTGACCGTCTACATACGGCGAAAGATCGAAGAGACACCGGCTTTCGTTGCGGATCAGACGAGTGACGCACCATCGGGCGGTGACACACCTTCCTCAGCTGACTCGGCCGGGCTCCCCGGGCTGCGCAGTGAGTGGCGCACGGTACTCAAACTGACGTTGGCGTGGGCGGGACCTTCCATGTGCTTCGACCTTATTGCCGTCTACGGGTTGACTTTCATGACCGACAGCGTCGGCATCTCGAGTCAAACGAGCTTCCGTGTCCTCCTGGTGGCTAACCTCGTGTCTCTTCCGTGCTGCCTACTAGGAGGCTGGATCAGCGACCGGTTCGACCGCAAACGAGTCTTTTTCTCAGGATTGGTCGGTGTCGCCGTAGGTAGCGTGGCATTCTTCACTATCGGCGCTGCCGGGGCACTGCCGCTATTAATTCTGTTCGCCGTCCTCACCGTCGGGTCGTGCCTATTCCTCTATGGAATGCAACCGGTCCTTTTCGCCGAGCAGTTCCCGACCAGGTTCCGCTTTTCGGGGTGCGCGATCTCATTCACTCTCGCCAACCTGTTGTTCTCGGCCTTTGCTCCGCTCATCGCGACTGCTTTGGTTGCCGTCGGCGGTACCCCCGCAATTTTGTGGTACACCATGCCGACTCTTGCGTTGTCAGCTGTTGCGGTTTCAACCATGAGATCGAAATCTGAACTGAGTTCGCCGAGTTCGGCCTAGCACTGCGAAGCGGTAGTTCCCAATCACGACCCACCGACCAGGTGAAGATACCTATGACAGCTCACACCAATTCTTGAAAAAGACCCGGACCCGATGAGGGTCGACCCCTCTAGACACCACTACGAACAAGGAGCGCAAATGACGACTGACTATGCGACATACCGAAGACTCACCTTCGAGCGACCCGCCCTTGGAGTACTCCTGGTAACGCTGAACCGACCCGAAGCCGACAACGCTGCGGACGAAACCATGCATACCGAGCTCGCCCGGGTGTGGAGCGACATCTCGGCCGATCCCGAGACTCGGGCCGTCGTCGTCACCGGCGCCGGCGCCTCGTTCTCCTCCGGCGGGGACCTAGACATGGTGGAGCGCATGGCTGGCAACTACGATCAAGTCACGTCGATGCTGTCGGAGATCAGTGATGTCGTCTACAACATGATCAACTGTGACAAGCCAATCATCTCCGCCATTAACGGCAACGCAGTGGGCGCCGGACTTGTGGTGCCCTTGCTTGCGGACATTTCGATCTGCGCCGAGGACGCCATGCTGGGAGCGGGGCACGTTAAACTCGGCGTGGCATCTGGAAATCACTCTGCAATCATATGGCCACTCCTTGTCGGAATGGCTAAAGCGCGCTACTACTTGCTCACTGGTGACCAGGTGAGCGGCACCGAGGCCGAGCGGATCGGACTGGTTACCAAGGTATTACCTCGCAAGGAGGTTCTTGACGACGCTCTCCGAGTGGCCGAGACGCTCGCACAAGGATCGCAGCTCGCTATCCGACTTACGAAACGCACATTGAACAACTGGCTCAGGAGCGCTGGCCCGATCTTCGACCAGTCAACCGCCTACGAGATGCTTTGTTTCCTCGGCCCCGACGTTATTGAAGCAATCGCAGCGCGTAGGGAAGGCCGATCTCCTCTGTTTCCGACAGCCAGCAACGGGGGGTGACGTGCAAAATACGACCAGGCGGTTGTTCGGCGTCGCCTCCTCCTCAACGGCGAATTTCCCGCGCCTTGGAAGATCCGACGATCTGGGGCCGGCGGATGCGAGCACAACTGCAAATGGTGAACTACCCGAGGAGGCGAGCTTTCCATGTCGAATACCGTCCTAGTCACCGGCGCCGCAGGCTTCGTTGGTTCACACTTGACTCGAGCGCTCCTAGAGCGCGGCGCGGCGGTGGTGGCTCTTGATCTTGCCGACCGCCTTCCGCAGTTCGTTACGAATGGTCTCGATTCGCCTCCGGTTACCTACATTGTCGGCGACGTCAGCGACTCGCACCAAATCGCCTCGGCGGTCTTGCAGTTCGGTGTCACCGACATCGTCCACACAGCAGCGTCGCTCGCGGAACCCGAGTCGATACTTCGTCCACGTCACTTCCTCAAGGTCAACGCCGAGTCGGTATGGGCCTTGTGCGACATCGCGCGGTCCCTGCCCATCCGTCGCCTCGTCGCGGTCAGCACGCGGTCGGTCTACGGCACCCATAGTCCTGAGGGGGGTCCTGTCAACGAAGAGGCTAGCCCGCGCCCCGTGGCGTTCTACGGTGCCTCCAAAGCGGCCGCTGACATCGTCGCCGTCCAGTATGCGAAGCATTTCGATCTCGACCTGGTAATTCCGCGGGTGACCGGGGCGTACGGCCCCCATCAAAGTTACCCTCAGTTCCTATCGGACATGATCGATGCCGCGGTACGGGGCGAAGCCTTTCACCGCGATGTGGGCGGCGATAGTCAGACCGAAGTCACGTATGTAAAGGACATAGTCCGTGGCCTCCTGGCACTTCTCGACGCAGCTACCCTCCGACACACGATCTACAACGTGGGAAGCGGCATGCAGGTCAGTCTGTCCGAACTCGCGCACATCGTGCAAACGTTCGTCCCGGAGGCGGACATCGAGATCGGACCCGGACTCGATCCCGCTGCAGCGCCTCGCGCTCTCAGTAAGTGTTTGGAAATGGTCACGATGCGCGGGTCGATTGCCATGGGCGGCGTCCGGGTGTCGGTGCAAGTCGTCGTGTCATGAGCCCGATCATGGCCCACTTGATGAACGCCTCCGAGTGGGCGGGGAGGCGCTCATAGTCGTGGTCGAGGCGGCGACAGCGCACCAGCCACGACAGCGTCCGTTCGATCACCCAGCGGTGCGGTAGGACAGCAAACCCACGCTGCCCTTTGGGCTTCCGAACGATATCCAATGCGATGCGGCAGTGCGTGTCGACCCAGGCGACCAGCTTGCCTGCGTAGCCGCCGTCGGCCCACACCACGACCATCGACGGCATCGCCGTCTTCGCCCGCGCCAGCACCGCGCGTCCGCCGTCACGGTCCTGCACACTCCCCGCCGTCACCAACACCACCACGAGTAGGCCGAGCGTGTCGGTTACCAAGTGCCTTTTGCGCCCATTGACTCGTTTCGCGCCGTCCCAACCGCGCGTGTCCGTGCCGACGGTGTCGCCACCCTTGACCGCCTGGGCGTCGACCATCCCCGCCGAGGCCATCGGATCCCGACCACCGCGATCGCGCGCCCGCGCCCGCAGTGCGTCGTGGATCCGGTCGGTCACCCCAGACTCGTTCCACACCTTGAAGTACCAGTACACCGTCTCCCACTTGGGAAAATCATGCGGCAACTGGCGCCAGGAACAGCCGGTGCGGTTCACATACAAGATCGCATCCACGATTCGGCGGCGCGAGTGGATGGCCGGGCGACCAGCCGAAGGCACCGGGACCATCGGTGCGATCAACTCCCACTGCGCATCGGTCAGATCGGACGGATACGGCTTCGGCTTGCGACGCTGCTTACGAGAACCCATGCCCCATCATGAGTCACCGATCGGCTTCAGGGCCGAAATCGAACAGCTTTCCAAACACTTACTTAGGCCCCGGGCGGCGGGGTAACGCACCGTCCGGGTCCGTGGAGGCGCGGTCGATCTCGGATGCCGCCGATCAGTGGGTATTTTCGAGGTCGACGACTTCGGGCCGGTCGGAGAGGGTACCGCCACTGGCCGGGGTACGACCGTGTTTCATGCGAAGTACTCCGGCAACGCCTGCGACGCAGACGAGAGCCAGTATGAAGAACACGATCTTGAACCCGTCCATGTCGTACTGAACCATGGAGGTCTGTGGGTCGATGCCTTGGACCGAGGACGCCAAGATGAGCCCGAAGACCGCCAGGCTCAGCGAGCCTGACAGTTGCTCGGCTTGGAACTTCATCGAAGCGCCGATGCCTTGGGAGGTCGCCGGTACGGCTTCGATCAACATATTGCCCGAGGACGCGTAGTAGCAGCCCTGTCCCATACCGAGTAGGAGTCCCACGGTCATGACCGCGCTAACGCTCGTGGCGATTCCCCCGGCCAGGAGCGCGCAGGCGGCCAGCCAGAACGTCCCGCTGGCGAGGAGGGGAAGGCGCGGACCCCATCGGCGGCTGCACCAGCCGGCGGCGATGCCGGTGCATGCGCCGCTCACTCCTATCGGGATGCCGAGGTAGAGCGCGTATTCCATGGCGGTCAAGCCCAAGCCCGGCATGGCGGAACCTGGGGAGGAGGTTGCTCGCAGCATTTGGGGCAGGATTCCGTTTCCGGCGGCGATGGCTGCGCCTAGGAGTGCGCAGACCGCGAGAGTTGTCCATACCGGGGGGTAGACAAGCAGACGAAACGAGATCAGTGGTTCAGCGGTCCTCCGCTCGATAAAATAGAAGCTGATCAAAGCGGTGAGCCCCACGACTGCCGCCGCGATCCGGTAGTTCTCGAACGTTGCGGCGTACATGAGGAGCCCTACCCCGACACCGAGAATGAGTGCACCGCGGTAGTCGACCTTGTGGCGGGCACGCACATCGGTTTCCGGTACGAACACCGCTACCAGCAGGCCGGTGATGATGACGTATACGAACAAAAACCAGAAGGCTGCCTGCCATCCGCTGTTGTCGATCAGCCAGCCACCGAGAAGCGGGCCAAGTAGACCAGCGACACCGAACCCAACTCCGATGCCGCCGATACCGAGAGGGACGCACTGCGCCGGCAGGAGATCACGAATCAGTCCGTAAGTGATCACCGAGCCGATCATGCCGATGCCTTGCACGGCGCGCCCCAGCAGCAGGATCTCGAAGGTCGGGGCCACGATGCAGATGAGGGCACCGACGGCGACGGCACCGGACGCGCTGAGCAGTACTTTCTTTTTGCCGTATCGGTCACCGAGTTTGGCGAAGACCGGGACCACGACCGCGCCCACCAGCAGTCCGATGGCGTACACGACGCTCACGCTGGTGACGCCGAAGTGCGCGGCGATGTTCGGAAGTGCCGGCGCAATCATGATGAACTCGAACGAAAAGACCTCGATCAGCAAGACGAGTAGAAAAACAATGACGATCGAGCGGCGTTTGGACAGGTTGTCGGCGGTCGACCGCATAGTCGAGGCCGATATGTCGACGGTGGGTGATGCGGGCGGGGAAGACGATTTTCCCGGATGCGGCGCCATCAGAATCCTCCGTCGGTACGGTACGATCCGTGAGACGGATTGCAGGTTTTCACCGATGCGTTCGCGATCATGACGACGCCCCGATGGGGCGCTCGCCGACGACGGAAATACGTTCCATCACCCGTCGGGCAGGGAAGTAGTCGCTGGTTGCGTAGTGTTGGCAGGATCGGTTGTCCCACAAGGCAATCGTGTCGGGTTGCCATCTGAGACGAACCTGGAACTCCGGCCGCTGGATATGGCGGTACAGGCCGTCGAGCAGGTCATTCGACTCCTGGTCGGAGAGACCGACGATGCGGGTGGTGAACAGGGCGTTGACGAACAACACTCGCCGTCCGGTCTCCGGGACGACCCGGATCACCGGGTGCTCCACCGGCGGGTAGTCCACGCGGAACGCTTCGCGCACATCGTCTTGCATATAGCGGCCGAAGGTATGGATCCAGTCGTGTTCGGCACGAAGCGTATCGAGGCGCTCCTTCACCTCGTCGGTGAGAGCATCGTATGCGGCACCCATGTCGGCCCATAACGTGTCGCCGCCGATCGGAGGGACCTCAATGGCCCGGAGAATCGCTGCTCTGGAGGGGGTTTCGAAGAATGTGACGTCATTGTGCCAGTTGTTCTCGAAGCCGGCATTATTTGTGTCGCGCGCGAGGGTGTTGACGTCTGCCGCGGTCTGACCAGGCTCCGCATGGCGAAAGAAGGGATGGATTTCGATCTCGCCGAGACGGGCTGCGAAGTGGCGGTGTTGCTCGCGGGTGATGTGCTGGTTTCGGAAGAACAGGACCTTCCACTCGAGCAGTGCACGCTCGACTTCGGCGAACATCTCCTCATCTAGATCCCCAGGTCGACCCCGCTGATTTCGGCACCGATCGTCGGAGTCGCGGGAGTGACCGTGATTCGGTCGTAGGTCTGCGGACCGAATGAGTCCGTCGACAAGCGGGACAGGATCGGTCCCAGCCCAACAGCGGCAACGAAGTCGGGCGTGATGGGGTGCTGGCGCAACATAGGATTCCTTCGGTTGTAGATATGGCGAAATAGCCAGATGGGTGATGTGGTTGAGGTACGGGGCACAGCGCCCTGAACTGTTCGCGGAGGATGAATGTGTCTGCTCGGAGCCAGTCAACGGAGACTGTCGCAGCCGTGCACATCGCTCACGACGCGCCATATGGTGCAGCACGTTGTGCGTGATCATTGATTGCGATTAGGCAGAGAGCTAACCGGTAACCTGTAGGACGGTCAGCCCTACAGGTCGACGAGTGTGGTCGGAGCTTCGAAAAGGCCAACGCAAGAGTCGACGAGATCAGTGATTCTCGCAGAAAGATCGTCGATCTCGGTGCTGGAGCCTTCGATCCTGGCGACGGCAACCGCGATCAAGTGTGCCATGTTCATGGCACGGTTTCGTGCTGTCTCCACCGGTAGCGGACTCCGCTCGACGAGCCGATCCATCACTTCTCGAACAGTGTCGGCATGGGATTTCTCGTAGGTCATGTCCACGAAGAGCGGATCGTTCGTGCACTGCACCAGAAACCTTGCGTAGTAACTATTTTCACGCATCACGGTTTCCTGCACGAACGGCATGATCAGAGCTTCGATGAGCTCTCTGGATGCCACCACCCTCCCGGCCGACCCTATACGACTCAGTATGACCCGCCGGTGTTCGTTGATTATCGACATCCGGCGTTCCACCACCGCCGCGATCAGTCCAGACTTCGATCCAAAGTGGTACTGCGCCGCAACCTTATTGGATTGCCCCGCTCGTGCGTGGACCTGACGCAGAGTCATAGCTGCGATCCCACCTTCGGCGACCAGTTCTTCAGCGGCATCGATCATCTGCTCTTGAGCTGTGATCTGCGTCATGAATTGAAACTAAAGGCATTGGGATTAAATGTCAACGGGGCTTTCTTAGAATTCACTGCTGCAGTGATGGTTTCGTGTCAGCATCGAAGGCATTCTTGACGCAATGCCGCTTAGCTGGCGGCTTGAAGGGCTGTGACCAGCGGTTTCCCAGCGTCCGGCGTGATGAACGATTGATTCGCCAAGCGAATCACCGCCGCCCCGCTATAGCGGGTTCCGCTGTGTCCCTACCGCTTCACCGGATAAGGTTGGGTCGGGTACGTTTGACCACACGGGGATAGCTGCGGTGACGGACAGGATTGCGGTTACATTTCGCGGTGACACGGGCGATGATCTCGGCGCGGATCCGGTGTTGACGGTCAGGGGAAAAAGCATCCGGATCAGCGAGCCTGTCGGCGATGATACGGATGCTGTTGGTGAACTTGATCCGCCCTGGATCGATACTGGTCTCGGTCGCGGCCTGACAGAGGAACGCGCAGACCGCGTAATGAGCGAGGCGATACCCGTAGATCTCCTGCCGCACCATCTCCGGGGACCGGGACCGCAGGATCTGCCCGGCTCCCCGCATCTGCGTTTTGATCTCCCGGTTCGCCGCTTCGTGCTGCCACCTCTGGTGGTAGACGTGAGCGAGCATCCCGGCAGGAGTATGTTTCGGCTCGAAACATGTGGTGAGCAAACAGATCAACTCACCGAACCCGCGGTCGTCGACCTCGTACTCGATGGCCCGCGCCCACTGGACCCGACCTTCCTCACCGACCAGATCATCCCCACCACCGGCGAGATGGATCAACTGGGCGCGTTGCGGCTTCGGTGTTGTCGGGTTGAACAGCAACGTCATGTACGAGCCGTCCCCGCAGGACTCCAGCACGGGCAGCTCCATGATGTCACCCACACGCCACAGCAGCTCAGCCCCGGTTTCGTAGGCCTTGGACCACAGGTCGAAACTGTAGAACCCCGCATCGCAGATCAACAGCATGTCGGACTCGAGTAAACCCACCAACTCGGCCGCGGCACTGCGATCACCGCTGCCCTTGCCGCTCACGCCACTGATCTGCGCGCCCAGGCTCACATGCGAGGCGCTCTCGGTCAACGTCACCACCCGCGCCTGCGGGAACGCGCCGCCGGTCGGGGTGCCGAATTCTTCACGGTTGGCTGTGCTATCGAACAGGTCAAACACCATGCCGTCCATCGACACCAGCCGCTTCCCAGCGCAGAACACGTTGGTTGTCAACAACTCTGAGACCGGGACCGCGATCCGCTCGAACAGGGCTTTGACAGTCTCGAACCCCAACCGTTGACGTGCTTGGGTGATGCCACCCGAGGTCGGGATGTCCCAACTCGGATCCCACGTTCCCCAGCAACGCAGCGGTTCGGTCAGCTTGCGCCACACACCTTCGTAGTCGAGGTCGGCGTGCAACGCCATCGCGATCACGTAGTACATCATCACGTGCGGTGGTAGCGACCCGCCGCGGCGCTTCGCCCGAACCCCGTGTTCGCCGAGCACGACCTCGATGTCGTCACGTGGTACCGACGAGGTCAACACGCCCAACGAGATTTGATCGATCAGCGGCACCGTGTCGGTATCTTTCACGCCGCGACGTTAGCCAGTCGCGGGCCGGCACGGCCAACAATGACACGCCAAAACCTCCATCTAACAGCACAGTTACCACAAGCTAAGTGGGATTGATCCTTGACGCCTCCTCCGAAAGCGCTGCTCGCAATGGCCTGCGCAGTCCGATAGTGAGAGGGGCAATATTTGATGAGTAGTTGTCGGGTCTCACGGCGCCCGCGCGGTCATCTCAACATTCCTGCGCGCGAAATACACTTCACACACGTCTGGTAAGAACACCGCGATCCAACGCGCGATCGGGTCGATTACCGACGAGGTGTGGACCCCAGTGAAATACCCCGGAGCGACCCGCGACCCGACACCGGAACCTGAAGCTGAATCTTCGAAAGTGGGGTCTCTGAAATCGCCTACACTTCTTTTACTTTCGCCAGGGTTCCGACCACCGCTCGGTTGAGCGTGCGACGCGTCAAATACCCTCTTCCCTGACGCGTTGTTCCCGGTGTGGGAGTATCACCCGATTTTCACAAACCACGCCTCCCCAGTGGTCGATGCCGATGTCACCCACCTCCGGCATACAAGCATTGAATCCGTTTCCGCCGATCTCATCGTCGGACCCCTGTCGCACAGGCTGCCGGGTGATTTCGAAGCGAGCTCCGCGTGGGTGCTCTGCGCCGCGCTCGTACACAATCTGCGTTGGCTTGCTTCAAAAAGCCATCCACGTGAGACACGCTCTAAGCCGTCGATCTTGGTGCGTGAACGCATTCTGCCTTCCGATGCAGATTCGGCTTCACTCGCCGCAGAGTAGTCGATGCCGCCCTGCACAGTTTAACCGCTGCGTCACACTGTAATCCGCTGTCCTCAGAGTGCGATCTGCACTGACTTGAAAGATACGAACTCAAGAGTTCCCTGCAGCCCGCCCTGGATGCCATATCCACTTTGTTTACGACCACCAAACCCGATCTGGGGGCCCGCGGGCGCCCACCCACCGTTGACGCCGACGTTGCCGGTGTCGAGCGCTCCGGCCACTCGGTGCGCCCTCGAGATGTCGGAGGTGAAGAGGTAACCGGCCAGGCCGAAATCCGAGTCGTTGGCGATCGCGACGGCTTCTTCCTCGTCTACGAAGGTCTGCACGCCCAGTACAGGGCCGAAGACCTCGTCTCGCGCTAACTCGACGTCATTTGAGGGGAGTGCGACGACGGCCGGGCTGAGGAAGAAGCCGTCAGCCAACTCGCCGCCGCACCGCTCGCCTCCGGTGATGACTTCGCCGTAAGTCCGGCTTCGCTCGACCATGCCCGTTATCCGGTCGACGGCCTTCTCACTGATCACGGGGCCCATGGCAACACCCTCGGTGAATGGGTCACCGATCGGGATCGAACTCACCGCGGCTACGAGTTTTTCCATGAACTCGTCTCGACGCGACTCGTGCACCAGGATACGAGTGCCCAACGTGCATGCTTGGCCAGCGTTCATAGCCACCATCGTCGCCATCGAGAGGGCGCGATCGATGTCTGCGTCCGCAAAGATAAGGCTCGCAGACTTACCGCCCAACTCGAAGACGGCCGGCGTCAGTGCTCGTGCTGCTACCTCTGCGATCCGGCGGGCGGTACTCGGCCCGCCGGTAAACGTAATCTTGTCCACGCCTGGGTGAGAGACGAGTGCCTCCGATGCCTCGATCCCAGCGGTCACCACATTGAGGACCCCGGCCGGCACGCCTGCCTGAAGAGCGATCTCCCCGATTCGGAGAGCAGCGAAGGGTGCAAGCTCCGAGGGCTTTGCCACCACTGTGCACCCCGCTGCCAGCGGTGCGGCGATAGTCATGCCGAAGGCGCCGACCGATGCGTTCCACGATGGTAGTGCAGCAACGACGCCGACCGGCTCGACCGAGGTGTACTCATGGACGTTGCGTGAAGACAACGGAGATACGTCGCCGTGAAGCCGGTCCGCCCAGCCGGCTGCCTCTTCGATCCAGTCCGCACCCCAATCTACGAGAAACGGTGATTGGGTTATAGGCGCACCCATTTCCAGCGACGCAATAACAGCGAGATTCTCGGACTCCGCCCGGATCAGCTCGGCGAAACGTTGCAGCACGCGTCGTCGTTCCACGGGGTTCCAGCGTGACCACGCGGGCAAGGCGGCGCGAGCGATATCGACTGCGCGGTCGATCTCTGCCAGGCCGGCCAACGGGAGCGACCGCTGAGCCCGTCCCGTACTGGGATTGACGTGATCGAAGCTGCCCCCCGAGGCCGAGGTCAGTCGCTCATTCCCGATCAATAAGTGACCGGGAAGAACCGTGGACTTGTCTGATGTAGCAGTCATGGGGATGTCTTCCTGATAAGAGGAGCTCAACTTAGATGAATACACAGTCGTCGAAACGGTAACACTGTGACCGTAGTCACGCAATGAGCACATCTCGGAACTTCTCGCTGTCAACGATCGGTAGTCCAGCTCGCGGCACAGCAAGGTCACGTCGAGCGTGTGCACCCAGAGATCACAGACCCAGGAACGCTACGGTTTCAAAGTGCCGAACCCACGAAATATGGTCTGAAATAGAGACTCTCACCTCCACCGCAATACCGCCAGCCATGGATGTTCGCCGCCATTGTGAGCAACCTCCAAAGCTGCGACCGAGCGCGTGCGCGATAGCGAGGCGGGGATTGACACCTCCCCATGAGGCTTATACGGTCCTCCCAATACTCAACAACGTTGAATCTATGACCGTGAAGCGCAAGGCTGTCGAGTGCCGACAGTATCGATGCGAGCTGGGTCCGGAGAAGCAAAGGACTGATCAAATGGGTCTTCTGGACGGAAAAGTCGCCCTGATTTCCGGCGTCGCGCGCGGCCAGGGACGGTCCCACGCCGTGCGCATGGCCAAAGAGGGCGCCGACATCATCGGCTTCGACATCTGCGCGAACATCGAATCGGTCCCGTACCCGCTGGCAACACCGGCTGATCTCGACGAAACCGCGCGATTGATCGAGATGCACGGCCGACGAGCCTCGCTACACCGAGCGGACGTCCGCGACCTCGACGCCGTGACCCGACTGGTCCAAGGCGGGGTCGACGAGTTCGGCCGGCTCGACATCGTCCTCGCCAACGCCGGCATCATGCCTATCGTTGGCGCGGAGAGCCGGACCATCCCCGCCTTTCACGATGCTGTCGAGGTCATGCTGTCGGGAGTATTCAACACTGTCTACGCGGCGCTTCCGCACCTTCAGGCAAGCGGTCGCGGAGGCGCAGTCGTCATCACCAGTTCGAGCGCCGGACTACGCGGGATGGGCGACGAGACTCCCGGTTCGCTGGGTTACGTCGCAGCAAAGCATGGTGTCGTCGGCCTCATGCGTGCATGGGCAAACGTGTATGCGAAAGACAACATTCGCTTTAACACGGTTCATCCGACCGGCGTCAATACCCCAATGATCGACAACGACGCGTTCCGAGACCATATCCAAGCTCATCCCGAGATCATCGACAACATTCAGAATCCCTTGTGGATTCCCGAGGCAGGCACGCTAGATGCAAACGACGTCACCGATCTTGTTCTGCATCTCGCTTCCGACGCCGCAAAGTATTCCACTGGCGGCACATTCACCGTGGACGCTGGGTTCACCAACAAGGTATGAATCAGGTCGCCGCTAGGGGTCAGGCACTCGGAGTCGGTGCCAGACACGCAACCAGGCAAGGTTGTGCGTCGAGTGGGTGTGGCGCATGAGGATCGTGGCGGCGGGAGGCGGTTGACCAGCTCGTTCAAGTCGGTCCGAGTGAACGTCCAGCCGAGGGGGCGGGTGCCGGCGTAGGGTCCGGTGGTCATCACCTGCTCCCCCAACCGGCCGAAAGGCTCGATGCCGGTGGTGGGCTCGCACCGACCGAACACGCGGGCGGGCTGGACGTCGTAGACGGCGAAGTACGCCAGCGTGCCGCGTCGGGAGTACTCGGCCTCGACCCGCATCGACCGAAGCGCGTCCGGCGGCACACTGCGCTGTCCGCTGCCGAGCCTGGACGCCGTCGGCGGCCGACCACCGACGCACCGTCGGTGGTCGGAATTGTACCGGCAATACCTCGGGGCGTGACCTCACGAGCCGGCTCCGGACAGCTCCACCGGGTCAGCGGCACGTCGGCCCGGGCCAGCAGTTCACAAAGCCAACGCCTCGACCTCGGCCACCAATTCGGCCGGACTTTTCGCGGCCGCGCACTGCGCGGCAGATCACGTAATCATTCGATTCCTTCACGGCAGAATCGGATACGCCACCTACGGACAGCGTCGAGACAAATACCGAGCCGTCGGCAATGGCGGCATCGGCTGCCGGCCCGAATCGACCAAGATCTCGGTCCGCCCACGCCTGCTCGCGCGGGCGAACGCTGGCCTCAGCTCGCGGGCTGGAGGTGCGTTACCACGGGCATTCGCCTATGTCACCGGTGAACTAGTCAACGGCACGAGGCTGCCACTGGGTCGTCTGCGCTACACCGAATCGGCCACCACCCGGGGATTCGCGATCTGCCGGGCAGGCCACGATGACAACGAAGACTCCTGCCCAGCGGCCTCCGCGGGGGCACCCCGGCCGAAGCACTCGACTGCGCCTGCGGCCACGACCTCAACGACCCCCACTGCCTGGCAACCCGCGACGAACTACGGGTGCACCCATCAGAGATCCAAGACGATTTTCGCCGTGCAACTCCGGGACACGCAGATCATCATGGAGTCGTTCGCAGCTTGCTCGTCCTCAGTGAGGACCGAATCCCGATGGTCGGGCACGCCTTCCACTACCGTGGCCTCACACGTTCCGCATATACCTTCGCCGCACGAGAACGGCACGTCCATTCCCGAACGCAGCAATGCGTCGAGCAGCGATTCGTTCGCATCCACGATCAAACTGGTGCCCGCTCGAGCGAGTTCGACCTCGAACGTTCCGTCAAGGGCATCGGCGGGGCGTTCCTTCGCTGCAAAACGCTCGACATGGAGGTCGATTCGGGGGCGGTCGCGGCACTCGTCTTCGATGGCCTGTAGCAGAGGTTCCGGGCCGCAGCAGTAGACGGCGGTATCGGCGTCCTGGGCGCCGAGCGCGGCGGCGAGATCAAGGATGCCGAACTCGTCCTGAGGTCTGATGTCGACGCGGTCGGGATAACGAGCGACGAGGTCGTCGGCGAACGCCATGCTGTTGCGGGTACGCCCGCCGTACAGCAGTCGCCAGTCCGATCCCGCCGCGTCGGCCGCCCGGAGCATCGGTAGCAGGGGCGTGATGCCGATGCCGCCGGCGACGAAGAGGCAGGATGGCGCGGGCTTGAACCGGAAGTTGTTGCGCGGACCGCCGACGCACACGAGATCGCCGGCCTGCAGCGAGTCGTGCACCCATTTCGATCCGCCGCGCCCGTTCTCCTCGCGCAGGACCGCGATCGTCAGGCACGTGCGGTCGTCGGCGTCGCCGCACAGCGAGTACTGACGCACGGTCGCCTCGTCGATGACGATGTCGATGTGGGAACCAGGGTCCCAGCCGGGAACCGGGCCTCCGTCCGGGTCCGCGAGCCGTATTGCGACGACACCGTCTGCAAGCACGTCCTTGCCGATCACCCGAAGTTTTCTGAGCTCGGTAGAGATGGTCATCAGCGTCTCACTTCCTGGACTTCACGTGCTATGCAATCTTGTTCAACTAGTTTTCGGTGACGCATCACCTCGGTATCCACAGTGCGCCACCCCAGGACAAACTCGTTCCCCTGATGCCCGCTGCGGACATCCGCGGTGATCCGATGGCACCCCCATCCGGCTGCTCGACAGCTCGATAGCGCTCTTCGTGCGCTCCGGATCGACTCAACAGCAGCTATCTTCACGTTCTCGATCGAGAACAGCTGCGAAGTCGCGCTGAAGATTCGACCTACGACGAAGAAAGCTCCTCGGGACCATGGAACGGCACCAGAACGTCGCGCCATCGGCCGTTCTTCTGACGGGTAACGAGCCATCACGCTCTCCTGCAGTGACTTCATTACGAAATTTGCTGCGCAATCAGCGAGCCGCTGCCATCGCGGGATCGTCCTCAGTCGGCTGCAATACCCCGTCCTGGACGAGTCTGTCGATCTCTTCCGCGCTCATCGCGAGCAAAGTTTCACAGATCTGCCGTGTCTGCTGGCCCGGCAGTGGAGCCGGACGGAGCGGCCAGACCGGCAACGTCTCGAAGTGCGCAACCTGCCGTGCGGTAGGCAACGGGGACGGCAGCAGTTCGTGTTCGAGTTCGGTGTACGCGCCACGCGCGGCGAGCTGAGGGTCGGTGAGCAATTCCGGCAGACGAATCATGGCACCGGCCGGAACACCACCGGCCTGCAGTACCTGCATCGCCTCGGTCGGGCCACGTCCGGCAATCCACTCGGCGACGATCCGGTCGGCCTCGGCACGACGCTCGAGGCGTGCAGCGGTGGTCGCGAAACGCGGGTCGTCGACGAGTTCGGGTCGTCCGAATACCTCGCACAGCCGCCGCCAGTCGGTATTGTCGCGCACCGCGACCACACACCATTCGTCGTCCCCAGCAGCAGGGAAGACACCCGACGGCGCCGAGTAGGGATCGGAGTTGCCCGGAGCAGTGATCGACCCGGGGTCGAGGTACTCGGCCACAAGCTGGTTGCCCAGAGCGACGATCGCCACGTCGGCCTGGGCGACCTCGACAGCAGCGCCGCGCCCGGTCCGGAGTCGATCGATGAGCACCGCTAAGACCGTCGTCGCGGCGACCTGCCCGGCAATATGGTCCGGGTACACCGTCGAGCCGTCGCACAGCCCGTCGGAGATGTCCGAAGAGCGCCACAGAGCCGAGACTCCGCAGGCGGCCCGCACCAACGGACCGTATCCCAATCGCGTGTTCCACGGCCCGTCGCTGCCGAAGGCACTGCTCTCCGACACGATGATCCGGGGATTAATCGTCGCGAGTTCCTCGTACGACAACCCCATCGACGCCAACGTGCCCGGTTTGAAGTTGGCCAGCACGACGTCCGCATCCGCAGCGAGCTCCCGAAAGACCCGGACACCTTCCGGCGTACGGAGGTTCAGCCCGAGGCTGCGACGATTGCGGTGACCCCACGCTACCGACGCGGCGAGCGCACCCTTGCGGCGCGACTGCCTCAGGCCGTCCGGGAAGTTCGAATTCTCGATCTTGATGACGTCGGCGCCGTTGTCCGCGAACTGGCGTCCGAGTTCGGCGCCGAACACTATCACTCCCAGGTCGAGGACACGCAGGCCTTCGAACGGTCGCGCTCCGACCCCGTGTGAGGGAGCGGGAATCGCCGAGCTTTGGCCGTCGCGGCCCGCCGCGAACACGACATCGTCGTGCTCGCCGAGTTCGGGTGCACGGAACCGGACACCGGCACGATCACCGTTGATCTTGGCGTAGCCGGACGGGATCCGCGCGGTCACGCCCGGGGCGATCTCGGTGTCGACGAAAGTGCCGGCAACCTCGAAGTGTTCGGTGGTGAGCACCTCGGGGACCGTGTTCAGTCCCCCGATCGGGATACCGCGCGCCGCTCCCTCGATGATCAGCTGCTCTCGTGTGTAGTGTGCGAACAGGGTGTCGATGAGCGGGTTGAGCCGGTCCGACGCCGCGAAACGCGCGGGGATGGTGTCGTACTTGGGATCGGCGAATTCCGCGGGTTCCCCGAGCCATTCGAACATCGCCCGCCACTGCCGCTTGGCCAGAAGACAGATCCGCACCTGTCCATCGGCGCACCGGTAGACGGGATAGAAGTTGGCGGCGTCGGGCCGGCCGCGGGGGAAGTCCTCGGATCGTCCCGCGGCGGCGGAGCCCTGCACGCCGAATCCGGGGTCGAAGCCGTGCACGACGACCTCGTAGGCCGACACGTCCACGTACTGCCCTTGCCCGGTGTGCAGGCGGTCGTAGTAGGCGAGCAGGGCTGACCACGCCGTGTGCACACCGACCGTTTCGTCGACGAGCCCGTTCGGCGGGAGCAAAGGCGGTTCGCCGGGTTCACCCGAACGCGACAGCACCCCACTTAGCGCGTACAGCACCGGCTCGGTCACGGCCCAGTCCCGATACGGGCCGTTCTGGCCGAACGGGGTGAGCGACACCGCAACGAGCGTCGAATTCACTTTCCGCAAGTCGCAGGGGCCGACTCCGCGTGCCGCGAGATAGCCCGGCGGCAGCGACTCGATCAGGATGTCGGACCGGCGGGCAAGCGCGCGAAGCCTCTCGCGTCCGCCCTCGTCGTCCACGTCGACGACGACTCCCAGCTTGTTGGCATTGCGCAACGCGAACGGGATGCTCACCCCATTGCGGACAGGCTCGGCCGCACGGGCCGCCGACCCGCCCGGAAGTTCGACGCGCACGACCTCCGCGCCGAGATCGGCCAGGAAACGGCCGGCGGTGTCACCAAAGCCGTCGCTCAGTTCCAGGACACGAACGCCCTGCAGAGGAAGTGCCATCCTGTGCTCCAAAGTTGTGTGCTCGTCATGACGTCAGGGTCCGGTCAGTGGGTGCCGAAGTAGACCGACTTGGCGGTGAAGTAAGGGTGCAGGCCCTCCGGGCCGAGTTCGCGACCGAGACCGGAGGACTTGACACCGCCGAACGGCGCCGCGAGATCCAGCGCGTAGTGGTTCACACCCACGGTTCCGGTGTGGATGCGGGCGGCCAACTCGAGCCCGTGCTGCTCGTCGGTGGTCCACACCGTGCCACCGAGGCCGTAATCCGAATCGTTGGCAATCGTGACCGCCTCGTCCTCGTCACCGTAGGGGGTGATCGTCAAAACCGGCCCGAAGATCTCCTCCTGCGCGATACGTGCGGAGTTGTCCACATCCGCGAACACCGTCGGCTCGACGAACCAGCCCACCGCTTGCGAGGACGGCCGTCCCCCACCGGTGGTGACGCGGTAGCCGTCCGCGCGGCCGGCCTCGATGTACCCGAGCACCCTCTCGCGTTGCGCGGCGGACACCAAAGGACCGATGTGCGTGGCCTTGTCCAGAGGATCGCCCACCCTCAACGTCCGCACCGTCTCGGTCACGGCCTCGACGACCTCGTCGTAGCGCGGCCGGGGTGCAAGGATCCGGGTGCTCGCGTGGCAGGTCTGACCGTTGTTGACCAGCGAGACTTCGAGCAGGTTCTTCGTGAACAGGTCGAGATCGGCCTGCTCAGTGACGATCGCCGCAGACTTGCCACCGAGTTCGAGGGAAACCGGACGCAACAACCGCCCACAGACCTCACCGATTGCCCGCCCGGCTGCGGTGGACCCGGTGAATGCCACCTTGTTGACGCCGGGATGCTCCACCAGATATGCGCTCGTCTCGCGTCCGGCAGGCAGGACGTTGACGACACCCTCCGGGAGCCCGGCCTCGACGGCGGCGTCGGCGAAGACGAAGGCATCCAATGCGGTCTCCGGTGCCGGCTTGAGTATCACAGTGCACCCCGCGGCCAGGGCCGGCGCCAGTTTCATCGCGGCGAGCGGCTGAGGGTAGTTCCACGGTGTGATGGCCGCGACCACTCCGACCGGTTCGCGTCGCACCACGGTACGTCCGCCGAATACGCTGGGTCGCACCTCCTCACCGGAGTCACCCCGGACGAGACCCGCATAGTACGAGAACATCGCCGCAGGACCGATCCCGTTGGCCCCGTTGGACAACGAGATCGGCATACCGTTCTCGCGACTGACCAACCGAGCCGTGTCGCGGCCGCGCCCCTTCAGTGCCGCCGCGAACCGGTCCAGCAGATCGGCGCGTTCGGCACCGTTCATCGTGCCCCACGGTCCAGCCAGGGCGGCGCGAGCCGCAGCGACGGCCGCGTCGACATCGGCGTTCGAGGCGAGTGCGGTTCGGGCCAGCATCTTCTCGGTGGCAGCTTCGATCACGTCGGTGGACTCACCGGACTTCGGCGGCACCCACCGGCCCCCGATGAACAGTTCGTTCCGATCTGCGATCTCACCGTATGCAGTAGTCATCCGTACCTTTCGAATACCGTGTCAGAAGTTGTCTTCGTTGCCGAACAACACTGAACTCACCAGCGGTGCCACCGGCCCTCCCATGAACAAGGAGGTTCGGCGCCGACAACCCGATTCGGAGAGCTCGGCGGATCTGACGGACCGCTTCGCCGGCCAGGTTCAGCCCGTTGACCAAGGAGTCGGCCAGATTGCCGCCGCTGGCGCTGACGGGAAGCTGTCCGCCCAGAGCAGTGAGATTCTCCACCGTCATGAACTCGCCGGGCGCCTCACCGGGCGGGCACAGACCATCGTCGATCAGTGGAGCCACTGGCACTCGCTTGCCATTGTTGGCAGCTGTAGCAGGAACCGCAGAGGGAGTTCGTCCTCGAGGAACCCCTCCCAGTGCGGCAGGTCGAGTCCGTCGGCCGCCGTCATGCCTGCGCCCCTGTTTCAACGTCGAAATTCTCGAGCCGGGCAGCGAGCCAGCGTCCGCCGTGGAGTTCCCAGATCGACCGGAGTCCGATCGTGCGGTCACTCACCTCGTACACGGTCTCGCCGACCATGAGATCACCTTCGGCGCGGACGTCCACGATCCGGAACGATTCGACGGCCGAGCGCGGGGTATCGACACCGTCGAAGACCTGCGGGAGGTTGCCGGGCACCATATCGGCGATTGCCGCCTTCATATTTCCGCTGACGACATAACCCACATGCTGTTCGTACAGGGAACGGAAGCCTTGGACAGACACGGGAACTCCTTGGATCAAGGACACGCCGTGGGGCGTATCCGACAGATGCTTTCAACTCAAATGATCAGCTTCATTTCGTCGTTGCTATTCCAGGCGGAAGTCTCCGCCGGGTGCGACCGTCACCTTCTCACCGACCACGTCACTCGTCGCAAGTCGGGCGAGGTTCTCGGCGTCCGTGCAAGTCGCAAGAATACGATCGCCCATCGGCGTCCGCGCAGCGAGGAACGCGCGCTCCAGGTTGCCGCCGCGTCCGTACACCACGGTCCACGCCTCCGCTGTCGCCGTTCCCTCGTACGAGACCAGCGCCGAAGTCTTCGGCTTCGCATCGACCTCGGCCTGTACGTCCACGCGCCGGAATCCGCCGGCGGGCGGCTCGGTCCGGTATACCCCCATCGCGTGTTTCGTGAGGTAGCCGCTGTTGGCGGTCACCAACCCGTATGAACCGGGTGCTTCGCGCAGGTGAGTCAGCATGGTGGCGATCGAGTGGGTCACGTAGTTGTTCCACGGTCCGCCTCCGAAGGTCAGTCCGCCGGTGATCGTGAGTGGACGCGCAGGATCGTCCAGCGGCAGACCGAGTTCGTTCGCTGCGACCTGTACCGCCGAAGGGAAGCACGAGTACACGTCGACGTGTGCGACGTCGTCGAGACCGATACCGGCGAGTTCGAGTGCCCGCGCACCGGCAATACGAATGGCCGGTGATCGGTCGAGCGCGGTCCGCTCGGCAATCGCGTAGGTGTCGTACGCTTCGGTCCCCGACTGCGGGAAGACCCAGTTCTCCTTGGGGATTCCGAGTCTGGTTGCGATCTCCACCGAGCACATCAGCACTGCCGCACCTTGATCGACCATGTTGTTCGCATTGAGAAGCTTGGTGTAGGGCGTGGAGATCATCCGGTTGTCGGCGGACGGGACAGCGATTTCGTCCGCGGTGTACGCGCGTTTCACCCACGCATTCGGATTGGTCGCCGCGACCTCACTGAACCGTACCCACAGATCACCGATGAACCGTTGATGCTCGTCGAGGGAACGACCCGCCGACACACGCAGGGCCTGCTCGAACAGCGGATACACGTACGAGGGCCGGTCCAGGCCGATACGCCGTTCGCTCTCGGCGTCCATCGGCACGTCCGTGACCAGGATCTTCGCAGCCGGAACCGACTCGTCCTGCATCGTCCACTCGGGGCGCAGCTTCTGCTGACGTAATTTCGTACGGGTGCGCCACGATTCGGCGCCGCCGATGAGCACGACGTCGGTCCGGCCCGCCGAGATGTCCTCCGCAGCGGAGTTCACCATCACTTGCGGTGTGCTGCCACCGTTTCCGGAATAGCCGGTATGACGGACGGTCGCGCCGATCCGCTCACCTACCAGGGCGCCCGGGTCGCGGTAACGCCACGAGAGCAGACCTACTACCCGCACGGAGTCGACCAGCTCCAGCAATCGGACCGACCCCGCCTGCTCCGCAGCAGCACGCGCGGCGCGCGCCAGGAGGTCGACGGGCTCGACACCACCGTTGCGTTCGTCAACCTGCCCACCGCCGACCAGGATCGGGGTTCTTGGATCGAGGGCCATCACTGCACCGCTTCCAGGATTCACTCACGATTCTCGGGACGGATCCCCGCCGAGAATGAGAGAAGTCAGACACATATTTTTCTACTTGGATTCCATCTCTTCGATGGTTCTGTCGGCAGGACCACCGAACTGATCACGGACGCGCTCGAGATGACGGTCGGCACGAACCGGCGCATCCGAGGCAAGAGCCTCCGTAACGATCGTGGATCGCGATATACTGCAGCGGGTTTCGCTGATGTATGTCGCAGTCACGGAATCCGGCCGAGTCGGGGCCGGATCTGGTCGGTTTGGATTAAGTAGCTCGCAGGGTCGTTCTTCCGTCGATTCAACAGAGTGGCGTTGATGTGCTCGAACTGGCCTGCGGAAACGTTCGGCATCCGCTCACCGCCGACGAAGAGACGATCCGCCAGGCGTGGACTCTCCACTGCAACGTTCCAAGCGCTCGCCTTCCTCACTTACTCAACACTGATGAATAATGAGACAACGTTAGCATCGTGGACCTTCTCATTGCAATGAGCGTCCCGTCCCAGGATCGGATAATGACGACGGTGGCCGACGACGGCGGGTTCCGCCAGGCCCAGCCGCCAGCCAACACGAACACGATCGCGTGAACACCACATGGCCGTCGAGCCGCATACTGCCACCGCCGCGAGGCCGGAAGCCGAAACGTGAGACCAACGGTTTGGCACTTTCCCACAACGCATCCGGCCCCAATGACAGAGACAACTTCCTCGACCATGAATCACGATCCACTTCATCCGCATGGGACGCGTTCCATCACCTTCCGGGTCGAATGACTGCGCCGACATGCCCGGGGCTTCCGCCCACTTCGACGGGGGAACCGACCACAGCCGCACGGCGGCAACCTCGCTCGTGCGATCGACACGCTCCAGATCCGGAAGCTCCGCGAAAGTTCAAGGATGCCAATCTCATACCTTGCAGTTTTAAACTTTGCCATTTAGTCTGGCCTCAATTGCGGTCGCAACCTCTTACCTCATACCCAGCGTGTGCGGCCCTCGAAGGAACATGGAGCGTCAATGCCCGACCTCGTACTGACCGAACGGCCCCGTCCCGGCATTCTTGTAATTCGGTTGAATAGACCCGAGCGACTCAACGCCATGAACTCGGAGCTGATCGAGGCACTGCACGGCGTACTTGCCGCAGTGCGACACGACTCCACAGTTCGCGCGGTCGTGTTGACAGGTGCCGGCCGTGCCTTCTGCGCAGGAGTCGACTTGCACGGCTACGACGACCCGCCGGGAGCAGTCGACGACCTCGGGCGGATACAATCCAGCATGCTGGTTCAACAGCACATTGCGAGCTTGGTGGATGCCTTCCGCAGCGTGCGTGCACCCATCATTGCCGCTGTCAACGGCGCCGCTGCCGGTGGCGGACTTGCTCTCGCGCTGATGTCCGATGTCCGGATACTTGCCGACGATGCTTCCCTGCATCCCGCATTTATTCGTCGGGGTTTCTCCAATTGCGATATTGGAGTGAGCTGGCTTCTGCCTCGGATGATCGGATTCTCTCGCGCTGCGCAAATTATGCTCACCGGCCGCACGATCGGCACGGAGGAAGCGGAGCAGATCGGATTAGCATCGTCGGTCGAGCCACTGGATCGCCTGCTCGACGCTGCACTCGAGACCGCAGAGACCATCTCCCGGAACAGCCCATTCGGGGTATGGATGACCAAAGAGGTCTTGTGGTCGAACCTTGAATCACCGTCGATGAGGGCTGCCATCGACCTCGAAAACCGCACACAAATCCTCAGTGCTCAAACCTTGGACCACCGAGAAGCGGTCGATGCGTTTCTCCAGAAACGAACAGCAACGTTCAGGAATCAGTAAGTCACCGAGGCCGAGACTGCTGCACGCTGGAGTGCAGGATCCTGCCACGCAGCCGTAATGCCACACATTGTCCGTGGCCCCAGTTCAACGATACCCATACAGGGTCTCGCACGCCCGGGCGCCATTCGAATGTGGCACCCATACCTTTCCCGACTTTGCTATTACACTCGTAGATTTCGTCCCTTCCCCGCAACAGTATCGCTGCCAGATAGACCGTTCGTCGCGAACACATCAACGCTGCGAGGGACTGCATCGACACCCCGTCCACCTGGCGGGAATGTCCCGCAGAACCTTCATTCCTCGAACTAAACACTGACACTACACAATTCGCATCTCCGCGCCGTCGCTATCCGGCTCGTCGGAGGAATCGACGCTTCTACCTGTTCCGCTCCCCTTTGAGTAGACCCGCCGCCGAGTCACACCTGCAGCTACCCCACCCGTATCCGCCGTACCCGAAGGACGTCCTGTGCAGCGCACGATCTACAACGAGGACCACGACACATTCCGGAAAACCATCCGCGACTTCATCGCGAAAGAAGTTGTACCGGTCCATCAGGAGTGGGAACAGCAAGGTCATCCGCCCCGCGACTTCTACCGCACACTCGGCGATCTCGGGGTTCTCGGCATTCAAGTTCCGGAGCAGTTCGGCGGCGCCGGGGAGACCAGTTTCAAGTTCTCCGCGATCATCGCGGAAGAGACCACTCGTGCAGGCGTGACCTTCGGAAACACTTCGATTCACACCGATCTGGTTCTCCCGTATCTGCTCAACTATGCGAACGCTGAGCAGAAGAAGCGCTGGATGACCGGATTCGCATCTGGTGACATCATGACCGCGATCGCGATGACCGAACCCGGCGCCGGCTCCGACCTCGCAGGCATGACCACCCACGCCAAACTGAATCCGGACGGTACCCACTACATCCTCAATGGTCAGAAGACGTTCATCAGCGGCGGCGCTTTGGCAGACCTCATCCTCGTCGTGGCCCGCACATCGGCACCCACCGTGGACAACCGTCGCCACGGACTGTCCATCCTGTGCGTCGACACCGCGTCCGACGGCTTTTCCGTCGGACGCAAGCTCGACAAAATCGGGATGCGCGCCTCGGACACCGCCGAACTGTCTTTCGTCGACGTGCAAGTGCCCGTCGAGGACCTTCTCGGTGAGGAAGGCAAGGCCTTCACCTACCTGGCCCACAATCTTCCGCAGGAACGACTCGGCATCGCAATCGGAGGCACCGCAACCGCGACCGCCGCACTACAGTTCGCACTCACCTACGTGAAGGAACGCGCCGTCTTCGGCAAACCCGTCGCCTCGTTCCAGAACACGAAATTCGTGCTCGCGGAGTCCGCCACCGAAGTCCAAGCCATGCAGCTCATGACCGACCGCGCCCTCGAGCTCCACGACGCCGGTGAGCTCACCGCCGCCGATGCGGCCAAAGCGAAGTTGTTCTGCACCGAAGCAGCCGGCCGAGTCATCGACAAATGCCTACAACTGCACGGCGGGTACGGATACATACTCGAGTACCCGATCGCGCGTCTGTACGCAGATACCCGCGTCTCCCGCATTTACGGTGGCACCAACGAAGTGATGAAAACAATCATCGCCAAATCACTCGGTCTCTGATCCGACTTAGCTCGTTTCGAAATGGCGTGCCGGTCCGCGCCCGGGGCAGCCCTACCTGCGCGAAGGATACAAAGGTGGCTCGACGAAGCAGAATCCGCAGCACACCGTTATACCGACCCGTGACAGGGGTGCCGTGGCTGGCGAGTGTGCACACTACCCTCTCAAAACTATTAGCGTTCGGTTAGTACCGACACACGGTGAAAGGGAGACAGATGGGCGAACTCGTAGTCCGCACCGACCACGACGGGTGGACGGTGCTCACGCTCAACCGTCCAGACAAGCTCAACGCACTCACGGTGGCGTTGTTCGCCGAGCTCCGCGAGCACGTCCTGGCCTTGCGGGACGACAGCACTGTCCGCTGCGTCGTCCTGCGCGGTGCAGGAAAGTGCTTCTCCGCTGGACACGACCTGTCGGACATCGCCGCCGGCGAGTCGGTGCCCTCCCCCGGATGGCACAGCGAGACGCTACGGATGCTGGAAAAACTGCCGCAGCCGGTGATCGCCGCCGTGCACGGCCACTGCTACACGGGCGCACTCGAGGTCGCGCTTGCCGCCGACTTCCTCATTGCTGCGGCAGACGCCCGCTTCGGTGACACGCACGCAAAGTTCGCCCTCACCCCCGTCTGGGGCATGAGCCAGCGCCTCCCACGCCGCGTCGGCGTCGCCACCGCCAAGCGGCTGATGTTCACGGCGGACATGATCGACGCCGCAGAGGCCGTTCGGATCGGGCTGGCCGAGTACACCATCCCGCTCGCGTCCTTCGACGCAGAAATCGAGGCGCTGGCAACCCTCGTCGCCGCCAACTCCCCCTTCTCGCATGCAGCCAACAAGCGCCTGCTCGACACGACGGACGGCCGCCCGCTCGACGCCGGGCTGCAGTGGGAAGTCATGGAGGGCGAGGGCCTGGGCCCGGACATGCAGGAACGCATTGCCGCCTTCACGAACAGAAGGACCTGATCACACATGGATATCGCACCGGACGCCGACCTCGAGAATTTCCGCAAGGAGGTCGCGGAGTTCCTGGACACCGCGCCGACCCCGGAGATCCGCGAGGCCGGCCGCAAGACGACCAGTCTCTTTCCCGCGTTCGAGCAGGTCATGGCCTGGCAGCGGATTCTGCACGCCCGCGGCTGGGCCGCGCCTGCCTGGCCGATCGAGCACGGCGGGCCGGGCTGGTCGGTGGAACAGCGGTACATCTTCGCCGACGAGTACCAGAAGCGCGGTCTACCGCCGTTGTTGCCGAACGGCCTACAGATGGTCGGACCGCTGCTGATGGAGCTGGGCACGCCCGAGCAGCAGGCCCGCTACCTGCCCGGGATCCTGTCCGGTGAGGACTACTGGACCCAGGGCTACTCGGAGCCCGGATCAGGCTCCGATCTCGCCTCGCTGAGCTGCTCGGCCGCCCCCGACGGCGACGACTACCTCCTCAACGGCAGCAAGATCTGGACGAGCCACGCACACCTGGCCAACCGGATGTTCATGCTCGTGCGGACCAGCAGTGAGGGTCGCAAGCAACAGGGCATCACGTTCCTACTGCTCGACCGGATGGACTACCCCGGCATGGAGGTACGTCCGATCATCGGGCTCGACGGCGAGCCGGAGCAGTGCGAGGTGTTCTTCACCGACGTCCGAGTGCCGCAGTCCGGGCGGGTCGGCGCGGAAAACGACGGCTGGTCGGTGGCCAAGCAGCTGCTCACGCATGAACGCGGCGGCTCGGCGCAGAGCCCAATGTTGCGCCATCGGCTCGGTGCGGCCCGCGAGGCCGCCGCCCGCACGCCCTCAGCGTTCGGTGGCACACTCGCCGAAGATCCGGTGTTCCGCCGCGATCTGGGCGAGCTGGAGGTCGAGATCGCGTCCTACGAGCACTTCGAAAAACTCGCCCTCAGCGGGCACGAGATCGCGCAGGACCCGGCCTTCCCGTCGCTGAACAAGGTGATGAGCTCCGAACTCACCCAACGAATCTCGGTGCTGATGACCCGCGTGGCCGGGCTGGACGCGCTGCCCGACCAGCGCGAGGCCCTGCACGTCGGCGCGCCGGTCGACCCACTCGGGGACGATCTCGCCCTCGTCGCGATGCCCTACTACCTGAACAGCCGCGCAACCACGATCTACGCCGGCACCAACGAGGTGCAGCGCGACCTCATCGCGCGCACGCTGCGCCACTGACCGCGGCACCGAACGGAGACCGGAATGAACTTCAGCTTCACCGAGGAACAGGACCTGCTGCGCGCCAGCGTGTCGCAATACCTGCAGCGTCACTACACCTTCGAGGACCGGCAAGCCGTCGTGCGCTCGAAGGCCGGCTGGTCGCACGAGGTGTGGCGCGGGCTGGGCGAACTCGGGCTCCACGCCCTGCCCTTCCCCGAGGAGGCCGGCGGGCTCGGCGGCTCGATCGTCGACGTCGTTGCGACCGCTGAGCTGTTCGGCGCCCACCTGGTCGTGGAACCGTACGTCGCCTCGGTCATGCTGGCCGGGACCGCTCTCGCCGCGGTCCCAGAGCACGCCGACACCGCCCACCGGCTCGAGCGGATCGTCGCCGGCGAGGCGATCGGGGCATTCGCCCACGAGGAGGGGTCGGGCATGCCCGACCCGGCGCTGGTGGCCACCCGCGCGGAGCGGACAGCCAACGGATACGTGCTCACGGGCGAGAAGAAGATGGTGCTGCACGGCGCCGACGCGGACATACTGGTCGTCTCGGCCCGCCTGCACGGCGAGCCGGGCGACCCCGACGGCCTCGCGCTGTTCGTCGTCGACCCGCCCACCGCCGGGATCGCGGCCACGCCGTTCGTCACCGTCGACGGACGCCGTGCAGCCCACCTGCGATTCGACGACGCAGAGCTGGCATCGGACGCGCTCCTCACAGCCGACGCCCACGACGTGATTATGAAGGTTCTCGACCGGGCGATCGTGGCACTCGCCGCCGAGTCGGTAGGTTCGATGGGCGAACTGCTGCATCGGACCGCCGAGTACGCCTCCACTCGCGAGCAGTTCGGCGTCCCCATCGGTACCTTCCAGGCGGTGGCCCACCGGCTCGCCGATATGAAGATCGCCTACGTCAAGGCGCGGTCGACGCTGCTCTATACAGCCGCGCTGGCCGAGGCCGAGCAGGCCGAGCCGCACGACCTCGCCGTGTTGAAGGCACAGGTCGGTCGGCTGGGCCGGGTGATCGGCGAGTCCGCGATCCAGACGCATGGCGGGGTCGGCATGACCGACGAGCTGCCGATCGGTCACCTCCACAAGCGCATACTCGCGGTCGACGCGATGTTCGGCGCCACCGACCACCACCTCAGGACGGTCGGGGCCGGACGACCGGAGCCGCAGCCCGCGTCCCGGGCTGGCTGACCGGGTCCGGCGAGGGCCGACTGCGGTAGGTGCAGTCGGGTGTCGTGCCCTCGCCGTCGGCGGACCCCCTCGCAGACCCGCTGCAGCACGATCGTCGGGCGGGACGCTTCCCTGCCTGTCACGCCGTGGGTTTTCTTGAGGCTGAGCGTGTTCACTCGAGTTTGCGGTCGAGTTCCGCTGCCGTCAAAAGAGCCGGCGCCGTGCCCAGAATCCCATTGGCACGACGCGCATCTCGGTTCTCGCGCTTGAGTTCGGCGATCCGTTTCGCCTCGTCCGTCGTAGTGCCCGGACGATCGCCACCGCCGATCTCGGACTGACGAATCCTAGGAGCATACACGCGAATTGGGAATCCATACGCACCGACCAATTCAACAATGTCGTGGCAGTGGACATGGCGCTGTTACGTCGGCGCGCGTCGACCGGGAAAATTGGACCGTAGTTCGACGGCTCGGCGGGTCGCCACGGTCAACTGAAGGAGAGGAGTTCGGATGAACTTGCACAATCGTGTTTTCATCGTGACCGGTGGTAACGGAGGGATCGGTCTCGCGCTGGCGCGCGGTGTCGGGCGAGCCGGCGCGCAGGTGGCTATCTGGGCGCGGTCTTCGGATCGCAACGCCGAGGCGGTTGAGCAACTCGCCACGGAGGGGATCGACGCATTCGCAATCCTTTGCGATACAACGTCGGAAGATGGTGTCGAGCGCGCAACCCAGGCGACAATTGAGCGCACGGGTCGTATCGATGGCGTATTCGCCAACGCAGGCATTGCCTCTGCCGCACCATTTCTGGATACTTCACTCGGCGACTGGCGGCATGTTGTCCGCACCAACCTCGACGGAACGTTTCTCACGACCAGGGCGGTAGCGCAGCGACTCGTCGAACAGGGCGAGGGTGGATCCATCATCGTTGTCTCATCGATGGTCTCGCGATACGGCGCGGCAACGCAAGCGGCGTATGCCACGACCAAAACAGGATTGATCGGTCTGGGTCGCAGTCTGGCGGTCGAATTTGCGCGGGATCGGATCCGGGTGAATGTCCTGATACCGGGATGGACCGAGACCGGGATGAACGCAACCTTGCGACAGAGCCAGAAGTTCATGGATGCGACCACCAGTCGAACGCCGATCCGGCGGTGGGGGCAACCCGAGGACTTCGAGGGCGTCGCAGCGTTCCTGGCGGATCCAGAATTGATCTACCACACCGGCAATGAGGTAGTGGTTGACGGCGGATACAGCATCTTCTAGCTCCCGGACCTCGGCAGGTCAAGACGCGAATTTCACAAACGGACGGCTCGACACATGGATGGCGTTCGTTGTCGCACACGAAGTTGCCGGCACCGAGGAGCAAAAACGAACAGCGCTGCGCATGTGGCCCGAGCGGCCGCTGCTGCCGCGTTCACACGGAGGTAGACGTCGGCCAGCAGATGGCGATGACGTCCCCGGCAGAGCCGAGAGAACCCCTGGTCGGTCACGGGCGAGATCACAGTGGCATCAGTGCCGGGAGGCGACCACGACGTCGTCGAGAAAGCCCTTCAATCCGCTGCTGAAGACATCGTTGTCGTCGCCGGCGACCATATGACCGGCCCCGGCGACGTCGATCAGGGTGGCGGTCGGGATCAGCTCGAGTAGTTCCTTCGCGCCTTCCTCGCTGACCACATCGGACTGCTTGCCGCGAACGAGCATCGTGGGAACGGTGATCGCAGTTGCGGCGTCCCGAGCGCGTTCGTATCGCACGATCGAATCGGCCTGGCGGGTGGGTTCGTCGCCGTGGCGCAGGAACGCCGGATCCCAGTGCCAGTACCACCGGCCGTCACGCAGGCGAAGGTTCTTGTGCAAACCGGCCGGATTGGGCTTGCGAACACGATTCGGGGTGTACGCCGCGATCGCGGCCGCAGCATCATCGAGGCTGTCGAACCCGTCGAGGCCACTGCGCATGAACGACATAATCTGCGCGGTGCCGCCGGTTTCGACCTTCGGAGCGATATCGACCAGGACCAGACCGCGTGCGAGCTCAGGATTCTCCCCCTGCCCGATCAACGATGTCATTCCACCCATCGACGCACCGACGAGAACCGGCTTCTTCCCCAGCTCACCGATGATCGCCGTCAGGTCGGCGACCAACGCATCCATGCCGTAGTCCCCGTCGGTCGCCCACTGTCCCCATGTCCACGCGCATCCACAGCGATGGCGGACCAGCCGTCCGCCGCGAGAGTGCGTCCGGTGTTGCGCCAGGAATGCCGAGTCTGCCCGCCGCCGTGCAGCAACAGCACCACACCCTTTCGGTCGACACCTGACCCGCCGGCACCGAGAGTCGGTGGATCCCACCGGTCGGCGGCGAGGGTGAGACCGGCACCGCGGAAGGTGCACTGGGTGACTACGGGATCCATGGAAGTTCCTCACCAACATTTCTCGCGTGGAGCATTCTTTCTCATGGTGCACTACGGGTGAACAGCAATTCACCCGTACTCGTTTCTTGAGGTCGTCCTCGGCCCGACCCTGCGGCGATGATCCCCCGCGCTCGTGCGGATCGGCAGCGTCGAGGTCACCGGCCGGCTCGATGGTCTCGACCGGCGGCGCCGTCAGGTCCGCGACGTCGCGAAGCAGCTCGACAGTCTCACCGACGAGCTGAGCGGCGTCCTGCGCCCGGAGGTCGAGGCCTGTCCACCGGCGGGACCGCCGCCATGGTCGACCCTGTCCCGCGCCCGTATCAGCCCGCGTGAACGGACCACCCGATCTTTTTCGGAGCGTCGCCACTCCGGGGTCGAGAGCAGGACGAGTCTGGTCCTCCTCAGCTTCGAGGCCACGTCACTGTTCCATGACCGGTTACCGCGTGTCGTCGCGATCCTTCAACCAACCTGCCTGGGCAGTACATCTGGTCTATGTCGCGGCGGTCACGGGTGATCGGGCAGATACGCGCGCAACTCCTCTTCCGTCTGTACCGCGAAGGAACGCAGCGCCATCGACAACATGGAGTAGCTACCCACCGTGAATACGAGGTCTGTCACTTGCCTCTCGTCGAAGTGAGCCTTCGACTCGATCCATGTCTCTGCGGAGATGGCGCCGTCCTGGAGCAGTTCGTCGGCCGCAGTCAGTAGGACGCGCTCGGACTCCGACCATTCTCCGGCGCGGGGGCCTTCCATTACCCGTTCGAGGTCCTCGGGTGTGAAGCCGACGCTCGTGGCAATGTGGGCATGCTTTGCCCATTCGTAGTCACTCTGCTGCAGATGCGCGACCCGAAGGATGAGCAGTTCACGCTGTCTGGTGGACAAGGTGTTCTCGGTAAGCAAGTACTTATTGAAAGGCAAGAATGCCATCGCCAACGAGGGATGATTGGCCAACGTGCCGATAACATTGTCGCCCGCGGAGTTCCCGCCGCTCTCGTGGGCTGGCTGACCACCGTCCGCTTCCTCGGCGTCGCCGATGACCGTCGACCGCAGATTGAGGACCAAATCCGTCAACTCGGGCGACCACTCCGATATGGGCAAGGGGTCGATTCGAGCGGTTGCGCTCAAGTCGGCAGAGTCCGGTGCAGTAGCGGTTGATGGTGTGTCTGCCCCGGGCGAATCGCCGTCCGTGCTGCTGCTGCAAGCTGAAAGAGCTAGTGCCGCAGCAATCAAGGCAGCGAGCAGGGGATGTACTCTCATGACATTTCGTCCTGTCGTCCGGTCACGACACCTCCGCAACATCATTCAGCTGCGGCTCGTACACCAAACTGATGTACCTAGGCCCCCTTTAGGGCAAATGCTGTGAGTGATGTGCGAGGTCATCGCGTGATTCATCGTTGATGAGTGAAGTATCACAGGAAGTGTAGGGATGTTAGGTGGATCGTGCAATCGGAGCTCTCATCATCGCTGAAAACACCAGGTAGACCCGCGAGTTTCTCGACAAGGCACTGTCACGTTGTTCACCTCGTGACAACTGGGAGAGTCGGTAGGGTGAACACCGCTATGCCGCTGCACAAGTGCAACCGATCTCCGGACGAGATCATCAACTACTCTGTGGGGGTCACACTTTCGGTTCTCGCTCAGCTTCCGGGAGGTGGAGGAACACATCCTCGAACGCGATGTCATGGTCAGCGACGAGACGATCCGCCGATGGTGCGCCAAATTCGGGCAGACCTACGCCGACGGGCTGCGCCGACGACGCCCACAACCCGGTTCCGGTACCCGATGCGGACACGCGGGGGGGTGGGGACGTAAACCTCGATCCACCAATCAAACGTGCGCTTCTCGCTCGTCCTGGCCAAGAACACCGCGGTCCCACGCGCGATCGGCTCGATAGCCGACGACGCGTGGACACCGGTGCACTATCCCGGTGCCGTGCGTGACCCCGACACCGGAGCACGGATCTGAAGATCCTAGGTCACCGAAACTACCTACACTGCTTTCGATTCCAGCAAGACTGCGGTCACTGCGAGGTTGATCGTGCGCCGCGTCGGTAAGGCCCGCTTCCCCGACGCATTTGTTCCCAGTTTGGCGATACACCCGTTCTTGACCAACACCACCGCCCCGGCCGCCGATGCCGATGCCACCCATCGCCGGCACGTGATCATCGAAACCGTCTTCGCCGACCTCATCGACGGACCCCTCGCACACATGCCGTCGGGGCGGTTCGGGGCGAACTCCGCGTGGGTGCTCTGCGCGGTGCTCGCCCACAAATCTTCTGCGCTCCATCGGTGTTCTTGCAGGCGGTGGGGCATGCATGTGCCCGTGGGGCAACGCTACGACGCACGATCGTCAGTCTTCCGGCCCGCTTGTGTCGACCGCAACGAAAATCGCGCTTGCGGCTACCCACCCACCGGCTTTGGTAGGACAAGTGGCTTCAACCGTGGGCCAACATCATCGGCCAAAGGCCAACCTTGACCACCTGAACATCGACCGACCCGCCGAGACGGCACGACCGGAGTCCCACCGGCGGAAAAGCTGGGCAGACCAGCGATCACCACACGCCCGTAACCGATGTGATTCACCCAGGGTCAGTTGGATATTTGCGGATTGCATTCCGCAGGATCGACTAGCCCCGCGAGATGGCCAAGCGGTCGAGCCGAGGTCGTGCCCCCGTCGAAAAGCTTGCGCGCCCACCTGACGTACTCAACGACGATGAAATTGCCTCTTGCGCGATGCACATCACAATCCTATGCTACCTGTGACGATTCACTCATCAGTGATGAATTTTCGGATCAGCAGAACGGAACATACGCATGCCCCGACCTATTTCGATCGCGGAGATCATCGACAGCTCGCCAGTGTCAGCGATTCAGAAACGAACAATCACCCTGTGTGTCGTGCTGGCCGTCCTCGACGGCTTCGACGCGCTGCTGCTCGGCTACGCAGTACCGGCGATCGCAAAGGATTGGGAGATAGGCCCGGCGGAGTTCGGTATCGTCATGTCGGTCAGCGCGGCCGCGATGGTATTGGGCAGCATCATCTTCGGGTCGATTTCCGATCGCCTGGGACGTCGACGGTTGGTTATTGCCGGCACGGTGATATTCTCGATCCTCACGCTGCTCACCGCTTTCGCATCATCGATGCCGGTGCTCATCGGACTCCGGGCCCTTGCGGGTCTCGCACTCGGCGGCGTCACGCCGAACCTGCTCGCCCTCTCGTCGGAAGTCTCGCCGAAAAGGATTCGCGGAACGGTCGTTACCGTCTTGACCAGTTCAATGGCGATGGGCGCCTTCTTGGGCGGCATCGTGGCGGCATCGCTCGTCCCGACATTCGGATGGAAGTCGCTCTTCGTCGTCGGCGGCGTCGTCCCGCTGCTGGCCGCGATCGCGGCCTATCGGTGGCTGCCGGAGTCGATTGCCTTCCTGGCCACCCACGGTGAGAGTCGCAAGGTCGCGGACTATGTCCGTTCCATCGATGGTGTATCGACGTCCTTCGGACCGGATACCGAATTCGTATACCACACGTCCGAGGTGCCGGAGAAGGCCTCGATGAGTCGACTGTTCGGCGGTGGGCGTGCGGTCACCACCGCGGCGCTCTGGGCAGCGTACTTCCTCACCTTGCTGGTCTTGTATTTCCTGATGGGATGGATGCCCACCTTGTTCGAGGACGCCGGAATGTCCGCGACCACGGCATCCACTGCGACCGCGTTGTTCTCTCTCGGTGGTGTGGTGGGCGGAATTGTTTTCGGCCGCATCGGGGATCGAATCGGAAGCCCGTCCTGGGTGGGTGTCGGTAGCTTCACCTTTGCGGCAGCATTCATCCTGCTCACCGCGGCCCTGATGGGGACGAATCAGATGCTCACGCTCACGGTGGTCTTCATTACAGGTTTCGGCGTGCTGGGCAGTGCAGCGATCATGAACGTCATCGCGGCCGGGAGCTACCCCACTGCTATCAGGGGTGCGGGGATCGGCTGGGCACTAGGCATCGGGCGGCTCGGGTCGATCACCGGACCGGCGGTCGGCGCGATTGCCCTGGCCCTGAGTCTCGGCGCGGCGACGATCTTCTCGTCGATGGCGGTTCCCGCGCTGGCCGCGGCGATCCTGCTCGTGGTGATCGCCCGGCGTTCCTCATCAGCAGCAGAGGACAGCGTGCCCCCGGTCACCGCATCCGCAGCAAGCCCAACCCTCAAGGGCTGATGCCGCACCGCCGCCTCACGGCGCGGGACCACGGACAGCACCGTTCGACAGCTCGGCCTGCCGGCGAACTGTCGAACGGTGCATTGTTGCACCACCGCAGGACGAGCTGGGTACGGACCGTCGGTGCGGCCGTGTGCCGGCTCTTCCGGTTGTACAGTGCATTGATTGCGTGGGTGAGGTTGCCGCAGTGCAGCAATGACCGAATCCGGTAGTGCGGTAGGTTGCGGAACCCGAGAGCATGACGGCCCAGCGCTTCGCGCCGACCGTTGATCGCCTCGGTTGGTCCGTTCGAGGCCCGGTAGTCGAAGTAGACCAGCACGTCCGCCCGTCTCCGGTGCAGGGTGCGGCCGAGATGGGCGAGTTCGTCGAGACCGTCCGGGACGCCGGTGCGGATCGTGTCGATCACCCGAGTCAGCCTGGTCTTGCCACGGCGACGGTCTGCGTCTGCGTCTGCGTCTGCGTCTGCGTCTGCGTCTGCGTCTGCGTCTGCGTCGATGATGTCCTGGTATCCGTCAGGTGACCTCGACCGCGACGTGCCGTTCGTCGACGAACACCGTCTCGAGCCGCCGGCGTTGCCGGTCGCTGAGCAACTCCTCGCGGGTACGAGCCACCCGACGGATTCCGTAGAGCGGATCACCCGAACGGCACGGTGCCGCAGGTGTGGTGCTGGACGCGCTGGCGGCACAGATCCAGCTTCATCCCAGCGAGCGCGACGACATGAAACGGATCCATCACCGTCACCACATCCGGAACTGTGTTGGTCGCAGCGGTCTTGTAGCCGTCGAACCCGTCCATCGCGACCACCTCGATGCGGCCGCGGAAGTCGACATCACGCTCTCCCAGCAACGTGGTGAGCACCGTCGACGAGCGTCCCCACACCAGATCGAGCAGGGCCCGCCCGACACCGTTGAACACACCGGCGTCAGGTCCACGATCACGGCCACATACCCGTTACCGGCCGCCCGGCGGGTGTGGACCCAACGGTGCTCGTCGACGCGCCCTGGAACTCCGCCCACGCATGCTCCGATCCCCGCACCGAGTCGAGTCGGGTGGGATCGGTGGCGAGCAGCCCGGTGGTGGCGTCGACCGCCATCGCGCTGACCATGCCCCAGGACGGGCCGAGCTCGCGGGCGATCGCCTCGACGGAGATGCGTCGAACATCAACCGTCGCACCACATGTCGGGCACACCTGCGGGTGGTCGACGAACCCGGGCGGGTAAATCGATCGACGTTGCGTCGGAACGCCTCCCCCGCACACGGGATGTTCTCGCATCGACAGCGGGGGAATGCTCACCGCAACTGCAGGGGATGGACGGCCACCGGCAGATCGGTCACCGTCCGCACGATCGTGTCCGGGTACCGGCCGAGGTTTCCGCACCGCAGGCACCGGCCGGGTCCGTCGACCAGTAGGTCGCAGAACACGACGGTGACCTCGTCCTCGACGGCGGCATCGGTGATCGTGACACCAAGTTCGATGGTGCGCATGATCGTGTCGGCGACGATCGGGGCGGGCAGGCAAGTAGGTTCGGACATCGGGCTCCCGGGTGTGGATGACGATTCGGTGTAGGAACCTTCATCATCTGCCACCTGAGGCCCGTCTCACGTCAACGACACCAGCGTCAACCTCGGACCTTCACAGCTCCTGCTGCACTCCATTTCCGGAAGAGCCGGTGAGCCTCCAGCAGCGCGGCCTTCTCCGCAAAGCTTTCGGGGGCACGTCGCTGAAGGTTGAGGAGGTGATGGCGTGGGGTCCTCCACAGGTTTGGGTGGCTTCGAATCGAAGCCGAACCTGCCGCAAGGGCCCTACGTCTCACCTTTCCGCGCGTCGGATCAACTAGAGGCCTCGTCTTGGTAGAACGTCATCGACGGGCTGATCCCGTTCGCAGCTCGGTGATCAAGCCGTTGAGGAGTACGCGAAACGCGAGATTGAACTCGTCTCGGCGCTGTTGGATCATGGCAGCGACATCCTCGTCGTCCCCGGGTGTGATGACCGAGCCGGCATCGTAGTAGTGCGCGGTGACGGCGGCCGATCCGATCACGAACGCGTTGGTCGACTCGAGGATGAAATGGTGCTTATCCTCCGGGATTCGCTCCGACAGAAGTTGTTTGCGATGCACCGCATACAAGGGCAAGCTTGTCCATGCGACGTAGTTCTCCTGGAGGAGAGTACGCAGATAGGCGTTCTGTACGAGAAGGTCTCGATACCGGTTGCCGACGGCGATAAACCACTCCCGCCATTCCGGATAGTCCGACTCCTGCGGTATGTCGAGCATCGCGAAGGACATACGACCGACTGCGCGGAGCAATTCGCCCTTGTCCTTGAAATGGTAGTAGAACGCCGCGCTGTCGACTCCCATCTGGACGGCAAGTCGACGCATTGTCAATGCCGACAACCCTTCGCGCTGCGCGATTTCGATCGCAGCCTGCGTAATGCTGGCGCGGGTGAGCCCAGTCTCAACCTTGGGGCGCCGGCTCATTCTGCCGCTCGATTCCGTAGCCGTCTCATACGCCACACGGTAGTCGATGCCAACGCGGCGGCATCGAGCACGGGCGGCCGGTCTACGCCGCGACCCCCGGGCCACGGCCTCGATCGTGCCGGCGGGAACCTGCACATCGGCACTCTGACCCCGGCCACGGCAGCCCTTCAGGTCTGCGGCGAACTCGAGCAGCGGTCCTCGGCCTCGCGTGTTGCCACCGCAGCGGTCCACGTCCGTCCATGTGCCGGGCGACGGAACGACCGGCAGTCGGGAAGTTCGGCTTTACCTTGCCCAAACTCATCACACTGCAACCTTCAATCACCCAATCGCATCCCCCGACCCGATGTCGGGCCCGGACAAGCCTGCCCGGACCGCCCGGACCGCCGTCACGCAACTTCGTCCTCCGCTGCGCTGCGGGTGTTCCGTCCACCGCGGCCCTCACCTGGTGCAGCCCGCATGGACACGACATCGGGCAAAACACCAGGTTTGGCAAACCCCCGCCCTCCAGGGATGACGACTTGACAGACGTCGCAGGGCTGGTATGGTCCACCTCACACTCAACTAAGTTGAATTATCGCCTCGACGCCCGCGGCAGGCGCCTATCGGCACCAGTGACGAAGGCACGTCCATGAAGGAGGGGGCGCAGATGTTGGATTCGGAGTCGCCGGTATTTGCGATCACCGGCGGTGAACGTGGCATGGACCATGCGGTCGTCGACGTCTTCGTCGGGATGGGAAAGAAAGTGTCGCGCTCGATCTGGACAAAGCAAGTGCTCACCTCGCTCTGCTCGTCGTGCACCTCCGTCGACTCCGACGATGTCCAACCCCATGCCTGCCGCGTACGCCCCTCCAGGGATTCATGCGAATGGTTCGGGCGCAACCGCGACGACCTCACCCCAGCCGACGCGGTGGGACTGCCCGACATCTCGACCAAGCACGTCGCCTGTGACCAGCGCGGTATACGACCCAACATCGCACTCATGGAAGGGCATTCGGGATTCGAAACGGGGCGCCGCAAGCGACGAGGCCGCCCCGCACCGAATCGAAACGTTCTGGACGACGACGCCGCGTCCTCCAATCGCGTCCATCAATTGCCTCACAATTCTTCTGTGTCGGATGGGTCCGACTCCACTTCGGCGGGGCGCCCTCGACAGCACAGTCGCAATGTCACGCGCAATGACCTGTACTGCGGCACTGTGCGCACAGTAAGCCCACCACATCGGCGAAAATCCTGAAATGCACACAGACACTTTATCTTTAAAGAAAGGCGCGGCATGAGTGGATACTCGTTGCTCGAAGGCATGCGGATCCTGGAGGTTGCGCAACTGGCACCATCTTCGGTCGGCGGACACCTCGCCGACCTGGGAGCGGAGGTTATCAAGATCGAATCCGGGCCGTTGGGTGACCCGGTACGCGTCGGCGGCAGCCAAGCGATCGGAGACGAGGACGGACCGTCGTTCATGCACCTACGGTGGAATCGGGGAAAGAAGAGCGTCGACCTCGACCTGCGTTCCGACGAGGGCAAGCACACCTTCCTCGCCCTTGCGCGGACGTGCGACGCGGTGGTCGAGGGTATGCGGGCCGGATACCTGGACTGGCTCGGCGTCGGATACGACCGACTGAGGAACGCGAATCCGGCGATCGTGTTCTGCACGGTCTCGGGTATGGGATCCGACGGGCCCTACAGCCACCTCGGCACCGGCGGGCCGGTGTTCGACGCGTATGCCGGATTGCGCGAGGTCCACACTCCGGAGGAGCCGCCGACCGAAGGAATGGCAGGGTCGACAAGTCCGTCCATCGCCATGTACGCCCTCGGTGCGTACGGGGCGATGGGGCTGCTCGCGGCGGTCCACCGCGCCCGACGGACCGGACAGGGCTGCAAACTCGAAATCGCGGGTATCGACGTCGCTGCGGCATGGATGCCCGACCTGGTGGACGCCGAACTGAACAAAGACCGCTCCATCCCGCGGCCCACGTGGTTGCCGGACGGGCGGCTGCCCGACTGGCCGCGACTCGAGGCATACCGGACCAAAGACGGGGAGGCGATGCTGTTCGGCTCTCACGTGAACAAGTTCTGGCGCAATTTCTCTGTGGCCGTTGGCCGCCCGGATCTGCTGGAGATCGACCTGGACAGCACCGACCCGCAGGCGCCGGCCCGCGCCGCTCGGGCCTATCGGGAACTGCGGGACATCTTCGTGCAGCGGACCCGCGACGAATGGGTTGCGCTATTCCTCAAGCACGAAATCGCAGGGGGCCCTGTCAACACCGTGGCGGACATGATCTCCGATCCCCACTTCACGGCACGGGACAATACCTACCGAGTTGACTACGAAGGCGTCGGGGAACTCGAGTTCGTCAAGAGCCCGATACGCGTCGAGGGTGAACCGTTCGCTCCGTCGCTGCCGCCGAAGGTGGGTGCGGACACCGAATGTGTACTCCGAATCAGTTTGCAGGACACCGCAATCCGCACTCCATCCGGCTCTTGACCGGCCGTAGTTGTTGTGGTCGGCTCGTGAATATTCGAGGGACAGGATCGTTGTGTTCGATATCTATAAAATGTTAGATTTATGTGCTGGCGGCTGCCGTTCAGTTCGAATCGAGAAATAAGAACGACTCTCTGAATAATACCGCCGCTACCTACGGTGCCCGGCCTGAACTCGACGCCTTCCGCGACGCGCTGGGCTCATGGAGAGCGCTGCGAGAGCCTCGTAATCCGGCCGCGTCTTCTGCTCTTCGTTCGACACTCACTACGGAAATGGAGTAAGACATGACTATCAATGACGAAGTACTCGATGAACTGGTCGAGCATATCCGCAATGACACGACCGATCTCGCGGACAGTGAGTTGAGGGTCCCGATTTCGCACTACATCAGCGACTCACGGGCAGCGCAGGAACGCGCGGTACTCCGGACCAAACCGCTCGTCGTGGCCCACCATTCTGACCTTCCGGAGCCGGGAAGCTTCATCACCCGAGACGTCTTGGGGACCCCGCTCATCATCGTGCGGCACAGCGACGGAACCGTCGGTGCCAACGTCAACATCTGCAAGCACCGAGGTGGCACGGTCGAGTCGCAGGCATCGGGCAAGAGGAGGGCGTTCACCTGCCGCTATCACGGATGGACCTACGATCGCGACGGGACGCTCAAGCACATTCCGTACGGCGAGTTCTTCGAGCCAATCGATCGCAAGTGCCACGGATTGGACCGGATTATTGCAGAGGAACGGCACGGCCTCATCTGGGTCACCCTCGAAGGTCACCCAACAGAATCTGTCGAGCAGTATCTGGGACCGGTGGTCGAATCCCGGCTCGATCTGTTCAATTGGGATAATTCCGTGGTTCTCATCGATGAGCAATTCACGCTCGACATCAACTGGAAGCTGATCGTTGATGGTGCGGTGGATGCACTGCATCCCAAGTTTCTGCATCCGTTGACTGTGGGAAAGATGGCGTCAACGAATACGAGCGTGTGGCGCGACTACGGACTTCACGGGGAATTCTTTGCTCCTCGAATGCGCCTCGAGAAGGCCGTCAAGTCCGGCGAGGGGTCCGTGTCGGACTTCAACCGCAACGCAGGAGCGGGCTTGTTCCTTTTTCCGAACACCCTCGCGTTTCGCACACCCGACCACATCGAACTCTGGACAGTGTGGCCTGCAACAGATTCCGCGTCGTCATCCACCACGCACATCCGCTTTCTGGCGGATCCGGATACTCTCGACGATCGAATTCGTAGTCGAATCAATCACAGTTGGGATATCCTGCGAGCAGCTGCCCAGGACGACGACTGGCCGATGGAGGCCTCTATCCAGCGCAACGCTGCCGCTGCACCAGCCGGCGAATTCCTTTACGGAAAAAATGAAAAATCGTGCCAACATATTCACCTTCGGTTGGACCAGGAAATTGCGTCAGTTATGGCGACGAACGACAGCCTGAAGTCCGAGTGAACAGGTTCTGCTGATAACCCTGTCAATGAATTAAGAGAGTGTCGATACCATGTCTGCTGTGTCTGACCGCGAAAAGGAATGTACCGCCGTTGGGGAGCCCCTCGAAGCCCTGACGCTGGCCGCCGCATTCCAGCGCACCGTCGCGAAGTATCCCTCGAAGATTGCCCTCCGTACCATCGGCGGGGAAGTCGAGCTCACCTGGAGTCACCTCGATCAGGAGGTGCGGTCGGTGGCTGCCGGCCTGGCCGCTCTCGGCGTCAGCAAAGGTGATCGTGTCGCCATGATGCTTCGAAATACAATCGAGAATCACGTAGTCGATTGTGCAGTATGTGTTCTCGGTGCTGCACCCTTCGGAATATTCAACAGCTCGTCGATTGAACAGATCGCTTATCAGGTTGCGCATGCCGAAGCAAAAGTAATCGTCACCGAACGTCGGTTTCTGGACAAGGTTCGGCAGGCCGCGAAATCCGACGGTTCCCTGGTCGAGCACATAGTGGTCGTCGACGGAGGCCACGATGAACTAACCCTCCACGACGTGAAAATGTCCGGAGACCCCGCGTTCGACGTTGATGCGGTCTGGAGAAGCATTGATCCCGAGGATGTTGCGTGCGTCATCTTCACTTCTGGAACCACCGGACCGCCGAAGGCAGCGCAGTGGTCGCATCGGATGATCATGTCAGGACTTCGTGCCACTCACCAGGCCATTCCGATTCCTGAGAAGGCAATCATCTCGTACCTTCCTCTGGCGTCCGCAGCCGGACGTATCAATGGCCTACATTACGCGGTGGTCAATGGCGCAACGATGACCGTCTGCCCAGAGAATGCCGATCTTCCGAAGGCGCTGATCGATGCGCATCCCGACATGTTCACGTCGACCCCGCGCTGGTTCGAAAAATTGCAGGTCGCCATCGAGCAGCTGATCGCCGCCGAACCCGTGGGTACCCGCGAACGCTTGAACAATGCCCTGAAATCGGGTATCGCGTTCTCGAAGTCGGGAGAATCCGGCGTGACAAGCGCAGAAATCGATGGCTCGCAATCGAATGCTTCTTCGGCTGCCGATGCCGATCTCTTCAAGCCGATCCTTCATCGCCTTGGACTTGACGAGTTGAAGGTCGTCATCATCGGCGGCGCATCGGTTGCTCCCGAGATGCTGCATTTCTTTCGCGCGGTCGGCATACCGTTGCTCGAAGCGTATGGTGCGACGGAGGTTTCGATCTGCGTCTACAACCGTGTTCACGATTTCAAGACAGGGACTGCGGGCAAGCCACTACCCGGTGTCGAACTCAGTCTCGAGGACGACGGGGAGATTCTGATTCGCGGTGACCTCAATATGTCCGGATATCTCAAGGACCCCGACAGGACTCGCGAAGTTCTGGATGACGACGGCTGGATCCGTACCGGTGACATCGGGGTCTTGGATACGGACGGGTTCCTCACGATTGTCGACCGCAAGAAGGACATCATCATCAACTCGCACGGCAAGAATATGTCACCGGCGGTGATCGAGTCCGCGATAGTTGGCGAAAGTTCGCTGATCGCGCAGCTGGTCGTGGTCGGTGAAGCACGGCGGTACGTGACCGCACTTGTGACGGTGGACCGGCAGTCGCTTGCACAGTTCGTGTCGGAAAACCCCGAGCTGTCGTCGCTGGAGACAGAAGACATCCTCAGATCTGATCTGCTCCGGCAGGAGATTCAGCGCGCTGTCGACCGAGGAAACGCCAGGCTGAACAGCAACGAACAGATCAAGAAATTCATTTTGCTGCCAGAGGTATGGGAGTTCGACAGCGCCGAGGTCACGCCCACCGGGAAATTGAGGCGCCGAGCGATTACGACCAAGTATGCCGACGCGATCGAATCGCTTTACGAATAGGTGTGGCCTTCATGTTCGAGAGTCGGCATGAGCTGGCAACGAATGTTCTTGAGTCCAGTGTGCCGATCTGAAGCGTCTTCGGATCGAAGTCGCTTCCCGATCTGAAACGCATCGATCGCGCGGGTGTGGTTGCTGTAGTGCAGCAGTGACCTGATCCGGTCATGAAGTGGGTTGCGGAAGCCGAGGGCGTGTCGACGCAGCGCTTCGAGTCGGCCGCTGATCACCTCGGTGACTCCGTTGTGGGCCCGGTAGTCGAAGTAGGCCAACACATCGGCTCGGAGCGGGTGCACGGTGCGGCCGAGCTGGGCGCGGCCATGGAGGACGCCGGTGCGCGCTGAGACGGTAAGTGTTCGGTGGGTTACGTATCGGTGAACCATGAAGGTGGGATTCACGTTGTTGTGCGCCAGAACATTGTGACGCGTTGAGTGAGCGAAAGGCAAGAACAGAAGCATGAAGATCGGAATCGCTGCCGGATACTGGGGGGCGGGGCCTCCCGCAGGGGCCGAACGCCTAATCGCTGAGATCGAATCGTGCGGAGTCGACAGTTTCTGGACTGCCGAGGCGTACGGATCCGACGCGCTGACCCCGCTTGCCTGGTGGGGTTCGCAGACTTCCACCGTCCAACTCGGGACGTCTGTCTGTCAGATGGCGGCACGTACTCCGACGGCGCTTGCGATGGCCGCGCAGACGATCGATCACCTCAGTGGCGGTCGTATGATTGTCGGGATCGGCGCGTCGGGGCCTCAGGTGGTCGAGGGGTGGTACGGGCAACCGTATCCTCGTCCCCTCGAGCGCACGCGGGAGTACGTCGAGATCATGCGGGCCGTGTGGGCGCGAGAAGAACCGGTCACCTTCAAGGGACGGCATTATCAGCTTCCCTTCGAGGGGGGTACGGGACTCGGGAAACCGTTGAAGTCGATTGTGCACCCGCTGCGTCGAGACATCCCGATCTACATGGGCGCGGAGGGGCCGAAGAACGTGGCTCTGGCGGCCGAAATCGCGGATGGTTGGATCCCGCTCTGGTTCTCACCGAAAACCGACGATTTCTACCGAGCGGCGCTCACCGAGGGCTTCTCGCGAGAGAACGCTCGGCACGATGCGTCGACGTTCGAGGCGGCGTGCATGTGTCCACTGGCCGAAGACGACGACGTAGACAAGGCGGCAGCCAGGATCAAACCGCTGGTTGCCCTCTACGCCGGCGGGATGGGAGCCAAAGATGCGAACTTCCATACCGATGTATTTGTTCGGATGGGCTGGGCGGACGTATGCGAGGAAGTTCAGAAACTGTACCTGAGTGGTCGACCAGATCTCGCGGCCCAAGCGGTGCCGACCGAGATGGTGGAAGACGTGGCATTGATCGGGCCCGCCGACAAGATCGCCGAAGATATTGAACATCGTTGGAAACAAACATGTTTGACGACTCTCATACTCACCAGTATGCCTCGGGCGGATACGCGTGCCCGTATCTTCGAGGCGATACAGGCATGAGCTTCGATCCACGAATCCGTGCTCGTGGTTATCGAGCAGGTAAAAGCTCCAGGACGTAAGGCATCGAGTGCAGAGCGACACGACGACACTGCACTCGAAGAAGGGAATCTCATGACTATCGACGACATTCGGCCGATCCGGGAAACGCGGGCACATAAACGGACGGCTGTAACAGTGAAGAATTTTCTGGTCGAGGGAGGGCAGACGACATGACGGCTGAGCCGTGGGGCCCGGCGGCGGACGGACTTGATCTGCCTTACTGGGAAGGACTGACCGAGGGGGAACTACGGTTACAACGCTGTAAGAGCTGCGCTGCGTGGATCTGGGGTCCGCAATGGATCTGCGGCTCATGCCATACCTTCGACCCTGGATGGGAGAGCGTCGAACCAGTTGGCACGGTCTACAGTTGGGCCCGTAGTTGGTACCCGTTCGTCACCGAATTCGCCGACCGACTCCCGTACGTCACCGTGCTCGTCGAGCTTCCGCACGCCGGGAACCGGCGAGTCCTGGGCATTCTCACCGGGGACGAGACTGATCAAATTCGCATCGGCGATCCAGTCGTCGGGCATGTCGAGCACGACGAGGGTGCCACCTGGCCGCTGCTGCGGTGGCGTCGTTCGACGGAAGGATCATTGGCATGAGCACAATCGCAATGCGTGGGGCCGCCGCGGTCGTCGGCGTCTCGGAACATCACTACCGGCGCGGTGGCGCGCCGGCCGGGGAAATGCGCATGACCCTGGAGGCGATCGTCTCGGCCTGCGCCGATGCCGGGATCTCGCCCCGAGAGCTCGACGGGTTCGTCTCCTACGCAGGCGGTGGATACGACGGCGCCATGATCGGTGGTGCCCTCATGATCGACGAGGTGCGGTGGTCGAACATGATGTGGGGCGGCGGTGGAGGTCCGGTCGCTGCTGCCGTCAATAACGCCGCTGTAGCCATCGCCACAGGCCAAGCCGAGTGCGTTGTCGTCTACCGGGCAATGGCCCAGTCCGACACCGGGCGCCTCGGCTACGCCAAATACTTCTTCGGTTCCCACTTCCTGGCACACGGTGTCGGATCCCCGGCGCAAGTCTGCGCCCTGCGCACACAACGACTGCTCGAGCACGACGGCGTCCCCCGGGAGGCTCTGCGCTCACTGGTCCTCGCAGCCTATCGGCACGCCCAGAACAACCCGACCGCGCAGGGGTACGGTAAGCCACTCGATGAGCAGACCTACGAGTCCTCACGGTTCATCACCGAACCGTTCCATCTCTACGATTGCTCCCGGGAGAGCGACGGCGCGGTCGCTTTGGTACTCGTCTCGGCCGAGCGAGCAAAGACCATCCGCCCCGATGCCGCATACGTGCTGGCCGGAGCCCAGGGCGCACCCGGCGGATACACGTCGATAATCGACAACGACGAGCAGTACTCGACCGCCGGATTCTCCGGTTCCGCCGGGCGCCCCGGAGTTGCCGACCGTCTGTGGACGGCTGCCGGACTCGGCCCGAACGACGTCGACGTGGTCCAGGTGTACGAGAACTTCAGCGGCCCCGCAGTGGCGGCGCTCATCGATCACGGACTGGTTCCCCCCGGCCCCGCGGCAGGTGAGGTCCTCACTGTCGAGAACCTGACTGCCGGGACGGGGAAGCTGCCGGTGAACACGAGCGGCGGGAACATCGCCGACTCCTTCGTCAACGGCATGGGACTCGCAGTCGAGGCGGTGCGGCAGATACGTGGAACATCGACAAACCCCGTTGCGAACGCCAAGACGTCTTTGTTCATCGGTGGGCCGGTGGCGCCGGTGGTCAGCTCTGTGCTGTTCGCCCACCAGGACGTGCTCTGACCGCTTTTGAACGACCCACGATAGTGCTCGCGACGCGTTCTCCAGCGAAGTTCAGGCGAACGCTTGAACTCGCTCCACCGAATCGATGATTGATGTCCAAACACACAGTTCATGTAATGAGAAGACACCGCTGGTCTAGCACTCTTGCGCCCTTCGAAAGCTCGATGATCGAGTACTCCAGCCGTTGGCTGCCATACGGGGGACCACCACCTGAAGATATCTTCGTGGAATTCGGTCTCACGCCAGGGCAATTCGCACACCGGGTCTTCGAAGCTCTCGATGGTTATCCCACGCTGGAATTGCCGGAAGGGCAGAAGCGTGAGCTGCGAGAAAACCTCGCCTCCATTCTCGACGCCTCCTGCCGACCGCAGGGTGGTGCCGAGGAGACGATCGATTCACAATCAATGTGCGTTCGCCGGGATCGGCCCGGGAGCGTAGCAGGAGCCAGAAAATATGCGTCCGGGCGTGGAACGCGCAGCAAGATCCTGCCGTGAGTTGATTGCCCCAAGTAATCCTGGCACCGCAAACAGCCTGACGGTCAGGGTGTACGGATACCGAAGGTGTCTGATTGCCGGCTGTCGTCGGTCAAATCCGGCGACCGAAACTATAGATGGAAAAGGAACAAGGCATGTCTGAATATGGGCTCCCGAATTTTTCGACGGATTTGTCCGGCAATGTTGCTTTGGTGACCGGTGCGACGTCGGGCCTCGGCAAGCGCTTCGCACGCGTAATCGCGAATGCGGGGGCTGCGGTCGCGATCGCCGGACGGCGTGAGGAACGACTGAAGGAGCTCCAAAAGGAGATCGAGGCTGCGGGTGGCACATGCGTTTCGATTGTTGTCGATGTCGCGGATACCCAGAACCTCGTGTCGGCGGTCGAGCAGGCGGAGTCTGCGTTGGGTACCGTGACGATGCTTGTGAACAGCGCAGGAATCCCGGATGCTCAACGCGCACACCGTATGTCACTCGACTTGATCAACTCGGTCATCGACGTCAACGTCCGAGCTCCGTTCGTGCTTTCGACGGAGGTCGCCAAGCGTCTTATTGCTGCAGAGAAGCCAGGCCGGATCGTGAACATCTCGTCGATCGGCGCCTACCAATACGCCGGTTCCGGGGCTGCTTTGTACTCCACGACAAAGGCCGCTGTCAGTCGGATGACCGAAACGCTTGCGGTCGAATGGGTGAAGAACAACATCAATGTCAATGCGATCGCTCCCGGGGCGTTCGACACCGAAATGATGGCCGGTATGATTGCGCGTGTCGGCGACATCGCGTCCTCACTTCCGCGGAAGCGGTTGGGGCACGTGGCACAGTTGGACAGTACCCTGCTCTACTTGCTGTCTCCCTCGTCCGACTTCGTTACGGGGACGATCATTAAAGTCGACGACGGCCAGCAACCGCGTTAACGGTAGTTTGTTGACTTTTGCGCAGGTCAGCGGCACGCCAGGGGTAGTGCTCGTACGGTACCCGGGGGTGTGTGATGACCCGACATCGGCCCTGCCCGGCGGCGCCCGGCCCGCTCGAGGAGTACACGGCCCGGTTCGGCGACATGTTCACCGGCTGGCGCAGCGCCGGGGATTCCGGGAGTACCTGGCCGGGCCGCTCGCGCCGCGGGATCGGACAAGACGTTGTCCGCGCTGGCCGGGGCCGAGCCGGTCACCGGAGCGTGGCACCCGGCGGTGCAGCGGCTGGGAATTCTCCCTCTCCGAATTCCATTGGGACGCCGACCGAATCAGTGCTCGACGGCTGGAGTTGCTGCACGCCGAATCCCGCGACCGCACCGCACACCGCCGGAGTACCGGCTTCGGATCCGATTCCCGATACAATCGGACCGCACGTACGCGCAGTTCCAGTGGATACTTCCTCGTTCCCACGGTGACGTCTTTTCTCGGTTCTTATGATCAAACCTGGTTTGGAAGTGTTCGGCAGGTGGCGGGTGGCCATACGCGAGACCCCCTTGCCCGCCACTCTGATTGATGGCACCATCCAGCCTCTTCGACCCTCGCTCCGTGCGTGCCCTCGAAGTCGCCCGCGAGGGGTGGACGATCCGTGACATCCTCGCCCACGGCGTCATCGACTACCACCCCACCCCCGTCGGTACTGCGTCCGTCAGCGCGAACCACATGCAGGAATGGTTCGACGCGGGTGCCTGCGACGGGTCCTGGGTCTCCATCGACATCAACGAGGACGGCATCGACACCTTCGTCGACGAGGTCGTCCCTCTGTTGCAGGAACGCGGGCTCTACCACGACGACTACGAAGGAACCACCCTCCGGGACCACCTCGGGGCACCCGCGCAATACGGAATAGATTCTCGGATCACCATGACGGCAGACTGAAATGCCCATACCGAAACCATCATGCAACCGGAACCCCTTGCGCGAATACGTGACAGCCTTGGGTCTGCCCGCCGCCAAGCAACCCGGCGTCCCGGACCTTCGCCGCCAATGAACACAGATCGGCCAGGTCGTCGCCGCGGGCCTGCAGCCGGACCGTCGCCTCGTCCACGTTCAAGGTGGCACCGTCGCGGGCGCGGCGCAGCACCCGCCGCATCTCGGACGAAGCCGCGAGGTATGGGGCCGTTGAGCCTTTTTCAGTCCTCACATGTCCTGTCTACGGCTTTGCGTTCCGAACGAGGAACCAAACGGATCACCCGCCTCGCTGGCATTTAGATCGAGAGTGCGTATCGCCAGCGAGCACCTGAACCCCGACTTCCCGCATACCGTGCAGAGGGCAACTCGCGTCGCTATTGGATTGTATTGTGCGCTCGCCCAGAAGATGATCGCAACGTCCGGCCGCGGTCGTCACTCCCCGGACTAGAATCTGGTGCTCTCCCCACGTCCCGCATCCTTTGGAGCGTCCTGCGCTCTTCCTCGGTGTAGCCGCCCCAGATACCGTGGCGTTCGTAGGCTTCGAGTGCGTAGTTGAGGCACCTCGCGCGCACGGGGCATCGTAGGCAGATACGTTTGGCTGCACGTATCCGACTCGCGCGTGGTTCGCCTCGTTCGTTGTCGGGATGGAAGAACACCGTGGGATCGGCGTCCCGGCACGCGGCGGACAGTTGCCAATCCCAGGACTCTGCGCTCGGCGACGGAAGCCGTACCGCTAATGCAGGCAAATGTGTTGTCCTCTCGCCCGTTGGTAGGCGCGTATCAACCCTGCGGTGGAGCTATCCCCGTCATAAGCTGCGCCGTCTGTGTCCCAGAGGGCAGGGCCCAGTTCCAGAGCCGATGTCTTGCCGAGTTCGACTCCCCACTGGTCGAACGAGTCGATGCCCCATACGATTCCTTGTACGAATACTTGGTGTTCGTACAAGGCGATCAGCTGCCCAAGGGTCGACGGTGTGAGCTTCGTGCCAAGGATCGTGGTCGACGGCCGGTTTCCGGGCATCACCTTGTGCGGTACGAGCTCGGGCGGTGTCCCGTCTGCGACGACCTCGGTAGCGGTTTTTCCGAATGCCAGAACCTTGGATTGGGCGAGCATGTTCGCCGTCAGCACACCGTGCATCGATCCCGCGCCATCAAGAGTGGGGAGATCATCCGTAGGTTGCGCGAACCCCAGGAAGTCCGCGGGAATCAATCGGGTTCCCTGGTGCAGTAGTTGGTGGAATGCGTGCTGACCGTTGGTGCCGGGTTCACCCCAGAAGATCTCGCCGGTCGCCGCACCAACGGGAGTCCCGTCCGCCCGGACCGACTTGCCGTTCGATTCCATCGTCAGCTGCTGCAGATACGCCGGGAACCGTGCGAGATCGTGCGCATACGGCAACACCGCACGAGAATCGGCGCCGAAGAAACTCGCGTACCACACTCCCAGCAGACCCAAAAGCACCGGTGCGTTCGACTCGAGCGGAGCCGTGCGGAAGTGCTCGTCGATCTGGTGGAAGCCACCCAGGAACTCGATGAAACGATCCCGCCCGATTGCTGCCATTACCGCGAGCCCGACGGCCGACCCCACCGAGTAGCGTCCTCCGACCCAGTCCCAGAATCCGAAGGTGTTCGCCGGGTCGATGCCGAAGGCGGCCACCCGTTCTGCGTTGGTGGAGACGGCGACAAAGTGCTGCGGGACCGCATCGTCGCCGAGAGTCTCGGTGACCCATCTGCGGGCCGCTGCCGCGTTGGTCATGGTCTCCAAGGTGGAGAACGTCTTGGAAACAACGATGAACAGTGTGCTGGCGGGGTCGAGGTCGGACAGCGTCGACAGCAGGTCCGACGGGTCGACATTCGACACGAACCGCACCTCGGGTCCGTCTACGTAGTGGCGCAGGGCGTGGTAGACCATCGCAGGGCCAAGGTCGGAGCCGCCTATGCCGATGTTCACCACAGTCCGGATGGGTTTCCCGGTGGCGCCGTGCCAGTCACCGGACCGGAGCCGATCGGTGAACGCACCCATCCGGTCCAAGACTACGTGGACGTCGCCGATGACATCCTGCCCGTCCACCGTCAGGGTGGCATCGCGGCGCTCTCGCAGCGCTGTATGCAAGACCGCACGGTCTTCGGACACGTTGATGTGGGCACCGGAAAGCATCGCGTCCCGCTGTTCCTCCACGCCGGCTGCTCGGGCGAGGTCGAGAAGAAGACCGAGGGTTTCACGTGTGATCCGGTGCTTGCTGTAATCCACATACAAGTCGCCGGCTGTGACGGTCAGATCGGTGCCGCGGCCCGGATCGGTGTCGAACAGCTCCCGCAGATGCAGCGCGGCGACGACCTGCTGGTGATCGGCGAGCTTCGTCCACACCGGGGTTTCGGTGACGTCGGCGCGGCTCATGTCAGTGCCCGCAGCCGGGGCGCCAGATCCCGCTCGAAGAGTTCCAGGAACCGCTTCTGATCGTGGCCGGGAGCATGGAATACCAGGTGGTTCAACCCCGCATCGAGATACGGGCGGATCTGCGCCACCGCCTCATCCGGATCCGACGCCACGATCCACCGCTTCGCCACCTGCTCGATCGGCAACGCATCCGCCGCCTCCTCCATCTCGATCGGATCATCGATGCTGTGCTTCTGCTCCGGCGTCAACGACAACGGCGCCCAGAACCGCGTGTTCTCCAACGCCAACTCCGGATCCGTGTCATACGAAATCTTGATCTCGATCATCTTGTCGATCTCCGCCACATCACGGTTCGCCTTCGCCGCCCCCTCCGCGACCGCAGGCATCAACTTCTCCGTGTACAACTCCATGCCCTTACCGGACGTGCAGATGAACCCGTCACCGCTCCGACCGGCATACCGGGCCACCACCGGACCACCGGCCGCGATGTACACCGGAATCCCACCCTCGGGCACGTCGTAGATCGATGCTCCGGCCGTCTTGTAGTAGTTGCCTTCGAAATTCACTCGTTGTCCCAGCCACAGCTCACGCATCAAGGCGACGGCCTCCCGCAGCCGCGCGAACCGCTCCTTGAACTCCGGCCACTGACCCGCGAAACCCGTCGCGATCTCGTTCAGCGCCTCACCGGTACCCACCCCGAGCATGATCCGCCCCGGGTACAGACACCCCATCGTCGCGAACGCCTGCGCCACCACCGCCGGGTTGTACCGGAACGTCGGCGTCATCACCGACGTCCCCAACTGCAACCGCTCCGTCCGCTCCCCGACCGCCGTCATCCACGCCAACGAGAACGGCGCATGACCACCCTCGTGCCGCCACGGCTGAAAATGATCCGACACCGTCGCCGAATCCATACCGTGTGCCTCCGCCAGAACACCCAGCTCCACCAACTCCCGCGGACCGAACTGCTCCGCAGACGCCTTGTAACCCAACTTCATCATGACTGCACCGCCTCCAAGGTCCGGACCTGATGTCCACCGAATTGCTGCCGCAGAGCCGAAACCGCCTTCATGGCAGGCGAGTCCGGCTGTCGGGAGGAGAAACGCGCGAACAAGGCGGCCGAGATCACCGGAACCGGCACCGCGTGCGCGATGGCCTCCTCGACGGTCCACCGGCCCTCCCCCGAATCTTCCGTGTATCCGGATATCGAGCTCAAACCCGGGTCCTCCCGAAGCGCAGCCACCAAGAGTTCGAGCAGCCAGGAGCGCACCACGGTACCCTTCTGCCACGCCCTCATCACAGCGCCGGGGACGGTGATTCGAGGTTCGGCGGCCAGCAGTTCGTAGCCCTCCGCGTACGCCTGCATCAACCCGTACTCGATACCGTTGTGCACCATCTTCGCGTAATGACCGGCACCGACCGGACCGGCATGCACGAAACCCTCGTCCCGGTTTCCGGAGGGTCTGAGTGCATCAAAGATCGGCATCGCCCGCGCCACATCCACCTCCGCGCCGCCCACCATCAGGCCGTAGCCCTCGTCCAGGCCCCACACACCCCCCGACACCCCGCAGTCCACATACCCGATTCCACTCTCCCGAAGAACATCTGAGTGCAACTCGTCGTCGGAGAAGCGGGAGTTGCCGCCGTCGATCACGAGATCACCTTCCCCCAACAGCCCGCCCAGCTCAACGAGCACCGAGCAGGTCGGCTCGCCCGCCGGAACCATCACCCACACCACCCGCGGGCTAGCGAGACGAGCCACCAACTCATCAAGTGACGCAACATCCCGGATCGACGGATCGGCATCGAATCCGATGACCTCATGACCCGCGGCGCGAACACGCTCCCGCATGTTCGCGCCCATCCGCCCCAGACCTACCAAACCCAACTGCATCGGGAAGCTCCTCGATATTGCTCATACGACCGGCGCGGGACACACACTCACCCACTCACTCACTACTGCACGAATTCGCGCATCGGATGCCCGCAATCATGCCGTTCAGCCGGATGAACTGTCAATATTCGCGCACCAAACGCTAGAATCGTGGTGCCCACGCATGCCGATCGCCCAGGAGAGTTTCGTGTCAGCATCCGAAAGACGAGGTCAGATACTCCAACGCCTCCAGGTCGACGGCTACGTCGAGGCCAAAGTTCTCTCGCTCGAACTCGGAGTGGACACGTCCACGATCCGGCGCGACCTCGACACCCTGGTTCGCGCCGGCCAAGCCGAACGAACTCACGGAGGGGCCCGTCCCACAACCGGCGCGTCGTCCGAGATCCCCTACGCGGTGAAGGAAACCGAACGCAGAAAAGAAAAAGTTGCGATCGCGCGGCATGCCGCACAGAAGGTGACCGATGGCCAAACCATCATTCTCGACAGCGGGTCGACCACATACCAAGTCGCTCTCGAGCTTCGCCACAAACCCGACCTGACGATCATCACCAACGACCTCCGGATCGGGAAATATATGGCCACCATCCCCGGCATCCGACTACTTGTCACAGGTGGCGAGCTCCTCGGATCCGTCTTCACCCTCGTCGGTGAACGCGCCGTGGACTTTCTATCCGACTACTCCGCCGACTGGGCCTTCCTCGGAGCAGACGCCATCGACCCCATCGCTGGCATCACCAACACCAACACCCTCGAAGTCCCACTCAAACGAGCCATCATCTCCGCTGCCGCACACACCGCCGTCGTCACCGACAGTTCCAAATTCGGGCAGCGAGCCCTCGCCAAAGTCGCAGCGATCAACGAGATCGACATCATCCTCACCGACACCGGACTCCCGAGCGATCAGGCCGAATGGTTCGGCGACAACGTCGCCCGAGCGAGTGTCACTGGCGACTGAACCACGCGGCTAGCTGTACTTCCTGGGGACGTTGTGAACGCCGACGCGGTCGTTAAGGGACTGCCCTGAGTTGCTGCGCAGCGGTGACGAACACCTCGAGCGCGGCACGGTTGCACGCTGCGTCAGCTGTTCACGTCGAACGCCTGCCGGCTTATGCTCCTGAGCTCAATCCCATCGAACAGGTCTGGGGCAACATGAAATCCACCGAACTTGCCAACCAGTGTCCCGATACCCTTGACGAGGTCCGTGTGGCGACCGAGTCCGGGCCGACCCGGATCGGCTCGAGCTACGACCTGTGTCACAGCTTCCTCGACCACACCGGACTTTCTTAATGACCAGTTCTCACTCAATTACCGAAACATCTTTAAGGTCCGTGCGTGAGGCGTACTCGTGATTTACCCCGCGGCAATGCGATCTGCCGACCGCACCGAGTTCGTCGGCCGCTTTCGCCAGATTAGCGCGCCGCTCTTCGACGGTGGCGCCCTTCCAGATCGTGTCCGCCCACACGACCAGGTTGGTCATGCCGTGATCGTGGTACCGCTGTAGCTCGGATGCGCTCGTCGCGTCGACACGAACGAAGCAATCGAACTTATTCGTTTTGCCGTACCTTTCACGACACCGTGCTATCTCGGTGACCAGTTCCAGCGATCCCTCGAACGACGGGGTGCCTGACGTGAACCATCCGTCTCCCAGCCTCGCGGCGCGGTCGAGCGCCTTGGGTCCGTTTCCTCCCAGGATGACGGGGATGTCCACCTGCCGCGGATGCACCTGTACGGAGCCGATGTCGAAGTGCTTGCCATTGTGAACGAACGGTTCGCCGGACCACGCCGCTCTGAGCACCTCGATGCACTCCTCTGTTCGCGACATCCTCGTCGTGTACGGCACTTCGAGAGCAGTGAATTCTTCCTCCAACCATCCTGCACCGACGCCGAGTAATACTCGGCCCGCGCTCAGTTCCTGGACGGTGATGGTGGTGCGCGCAGTGAGCAAGGGATGGCGCAGTGGGGCCAGGTACACGGCGGTGCCCAGTCGGATACGCGTCGTCGACGCCGCGATCGCCGCATGCACCACCCAAGGGTCGATCAATTCGGTTTCCGTGGTCACGATTGGGCCGGCATGATGCCTGTGTGCCTGCGTCCCGTCGGTCGGGTGATCACTGCCATACCCGGTCGGATGGAGAATATGTTCACCGAGCCATAACGCATCGAATCCCAGTTGGTCCGCTGATATCGCCAACTCCAGCACTTCGCGACCGTTCATGCCGAACGCGCACAATCCAAGCGAGGTCACTGGCATTCCTTTCGTGCTCCGCATGAGGCATCTGGGTGTTCGTCCCTCATGCTTTTAGCTCAGTGCGAGTTCGAAAAGGCGCTCGGCGTGATGCTGCGGCGTGCCCAGCAACCCCTGACTGCTCAGCGCCCGCCGATAATAGAAATGGGCAGGGTGCTCCCAGGTGAATCCGATACCGCCGTGGACCTGAATACACTCGCCCGCAGCGAGAACTGCTGCGGGCGCGCATGCCATCGCCACCATTGCGGCCGCGCGCGACAGCTCGGCGGCGCTGCCCTTCGCGGCCGCCCAGATACCGTGCTCGACTGCAGACTCGGCGCTCTGCACGGCGACAGCGACCTCTGCGAGCTTATGTTTGATTGCTTGGAAAGAACCAATAGGCCTACCGAACTGTCTGCGTTCACGTGCGTACTCGACAGCCATATTCAGAACGAACTTCGCCTGTCCCAGCTGTTCGCATCCGATCGCCAGCAACGCGAGATCGCGGGCATGGGCCATCAACTGTCCGGCGTCGCCCACCACACCGACCACCTCTGCAGGGGCGTCGTCGGCCGTGATCACGGCCAGCGGGCGCGTGGGATCGAGTGTATGCATGGAGTCCCGTCGCAGGTGTTTGCCTTCGACGGCGAAGAGGGTGCATCCGGCAGCGTCCCGGACCGGTATCAGAATGAGGTCCGCTGTTGCGCCGTCGATCACGAAGTCGCTTGTTCCCGACAGCGTGTGCCCGTGGGGCGTCTGGTGTGCAGCGAACGGAGCGGACTGCTCGGCGTATGCGTGGTCACCGATGAGGACCGGATCAAAGAGCACGGTGGCGGTGGCCTCTCCCGCGGCAAGCCGGGGAACCCACTTGTCCGAGACAGCACACCCTGGTGCCCCAAGAAGAACTTCGGTGGCAACGAAGGTACTCAGGTAGGGCACAGTCGCTAACGCCGCTCCGAGTTCTTCCAGGATCACAGCGGACTCCGCGACGGTAGCCCCAATCCCGCCCAGAGCCTCGGGAACGGCCAGGGCGGGCGCAGCGAATTCTCCACTGAGGGCCGACCACAACTCGGTGTCGGCGCCACCCGCCGACGCCGCCTCGGCCCGTCCCAGAAGATTTTCGGGTGGATTGATTTTGTGGACCATCGCGATGACCGATTCGCGAAGCATGATCCGATCTTCGGTGGCCTCGGAGTGTTCGAGGATCATGCCTTCGCACCTTCGAGCAGTGCGGCCAGCTCGGTTCGAACCTCACGGCGCAACAGCTTGCCGAGCTCGTTGTAGGGCAGCTCGTCGCGGTAGTGAATTTGAGTGGGGACACGAGTCGAGCGCAGAGTCACGCGGACCAATTCCTGCAGCTCCTCCATCTCGGCCGCTGCGCCGGCAGCGAGCACCACCACAGCTTCGACTCGCTCACCCCACTCCGCGTCCGGCACACCGACAACGGCGACGTCGGCCACGGCCTCATGGCTACGCAAACAGTCCTCGATCTCCGCCGGCGCGATGTTCTCACCCCCGCGCACGATCACATCGTCAGGGCGTCCGTGCAGAAAGAGGTATCCGTCGGCGTCGAGGTGCCCATGATCGCGGGTGGGGTACCAACCGCCCTCCCCCACTGCAGAATGCGAAAGGTACTCACCCGAGACCTGTTCGCCGCGCACCCAGACTTCGCCCACCGCACCGGACGGTAACGCTGATCCATCATCGGAGCGCACTTCGAGTTCGATCGACGGGATCGGCCGGCCTACGGACCCCAGACGTGCGCGAACTGACGGATCGGTGCTGGCCGCGGCGATCCGGTGGTCTTCGGGTCCCAGGACCGCGATAGTTGAGCTGGTTTCGGTGAGTCCGTAGGCGTTGACCAGATCTACTCCGGGGAGCAGTGCGAGCGCGCGCTCGACCGTCTCGATGGGCATCCGGCCACCGCCGTATGACAGATGGCGGAGCGCGTCGAGTCTCTGACCGCGGCGTTCGAGCACATCGAGGATCCGGTTCAGCATCGTCGGGACCACCATGGCGTGCGTGATGGCCTCTTCCGCTGCGAGGTTCACCCAGGATTCCGGGTCGAACGCGGGAAGCTGGACGATACGACGTCCGGAATACACCGATGTGAGCGCTGAACTCACCGAGGCGATGTGGTAGGGCGGGACCGACACGAGAATGGCTTCCTCGGGACCGGCATTGAAGAATTCCACTGTACTGACCACGTATGGCACAAGATTGGTGCTTCGCAGAACCGCAGCTTTCGGATCGCCACTGGTACCGCTCGTAAACAGCAGCACCGCTGGTGAGTGCTCGTTGCGTGCCACGACTGCGTCGTCTGCTGCGGTGTCCGGTGTAGACAGATCGAGCACGTTGACGCTGCTGGACTCGACTCGGGCGGTGAAGTCGGCGCCGGCAACCACCGCGACCGGCGCGAGCCGTTCGAGCGCGCGGCGGACCTGCTGATCGGTCCAGCGGTAGTTGATGGGCGCGAACGGCACACCTGCGTAGCTGCATCCGAACAGCAGCGCCACGCATGTCGGCGAGTTCAGGTCGAGGTACGCCAACGCCTGCGCGTCGAGTCTGCTGATCTGGGAGCCGTAGCGACGGCTCAGTTCGAGTAGTTCGCGGTAGGTCAGCCCGTCGCGTCGGGTACCGACAGCAATGCGGTCACCGTCCGCGTCGGCGGCCATTTCCAACAGCATCGAAATATTCATGGTCGTACCAATCAGTCCGAGGAGGGAAGGGCCTTGGGCACGGACAACTCGAGGGTCCGGTCACCGGCCGATACGGAGCCGGCACCCGGCTTGACGCAGAGGACTTCCACACCGGACTCCGTGTCGATGTACCTTTTTCCCATCACGGTGCCCGCATCGAAGCCGGCCTTCGGGACGCCGACCGCTTGTGTCGACTCGTCCGCTGCCAGCATCGGTACACCACCGCAGCACAAGGTGACGTCTCCGCTGCCGGCGCGAATGACCATGACTTCGGTGCTGCAGACCGCGCTGCGCATTTTGGCACCAGTTTTCATTACCTACTCCTCAGTGATGTACATCGCGAAATTCGATATCAGGTCAGCAACCCGAGGGCGCGACGGGCGAGCGGCGGAATCAGTGCGCCTCGCTGCCCCATCCGGGCATCGGCGGTCTGACCGCGAACGAAGCGGGCGTAAAGCTGTTGGAGAATGACCGCCGTCTTCCAGCATCCGAGGGCCTCGTACCAAGTGATGTCCGACAGATCGAGACTGCTGCTGCTGGCGTATCGGTCGATCACAGCGGCACGGGGCGGCAGCCCGAGTCCGTGCATTCCCGGAACCGCGATGAAGGCCGCATCCGAGTCGGGATCGAGTGTGCGGTCCGGCCAATAGTTCAGCAACGTACCCAGATCCGACAGTGTGTCGCCGGTGGTCGCCATGTCCCAATCGAAAACCGCCGTGACGCGGTCCGGGTCGCCGGGCCGGAATTGGCAGTTGTCGATTTTGTAGTCGTTGTGCACGATTCCACTGCGCTGGCTTCGCGGCTGACCCTTCACGAGCCGGACGGCGACCTCCCGCATGACGGCCGTGGTCTCCGGCGAGTCGACCTCCGGTTCCACCGCTGCCCAGCGTTTTTGCCAACCGCGGAGTTGCCGTTCGAGATAGCCGTCGGGGCGGCCCAGGTCGGACAGTCCTGCCTTGTCCGGATCCACCGCGTGCAAGTCGGCGAGGGCATCGATTACTGCCAGCCCGATACGTGCGCCGGCGTCGTCGAAGCCGGACATCGAGTCAGGTACCCGGTCCCAGACGACGACGCCCTCGCGGTACTCGTTGACGAAGAACTCCGCGCCGATGACCGACTCGTCGGCGCAATGCAGGAGAGCGCGCGGCGCGCGGGGAAACTCGGTGTGCAGCTGTGAGAGCACCTTGTACTCGCGAGCCATGTCGTGGGCACCTGCGGCGATCGTCCCGAAGGGTGGTCGGCGAACCACCAATTGCCGCTCACCGAACGTGACCTGATACGTCAGGTTCGCTGAGCCGCGGGGGAACTGAAGAACCGAGAAGTCACCCTCGAGGTCCGGTAAATGCTTGCGCAGATAGTGCTCGAGTCTGTCCCAGTCGAGCATCTCGCCGGCACGAACCGGTGCGAGCTCAGCCTGATCGTTGTTGATTTCGGTGCTCATGGCAGTCTCGCCAGTCCTAGATGTGGATACTTTTCCTGAGCCGCCGCCTCCAGGGCAGGAAGGTGACGGGTCGGGAACAGTCCCGGGGCCGGGGTTGCAGTGCGCAGCAGTTGCTTTGCCACGGTCTGCAGGTGCAACTCGGTGGCGCCGTCGGCGAGCCCCATGTGGTAGCTCTCCAGGATCCAGCGCCCGAACGGCAACTCCGTCGAAATGCCCAGTGATCCGTGGATCTGGGCGGCGCGTGAGGTCACGTCGAGAAGAACCCTGGGCATTGCGGCCTTGACCGCCGAAATGTCGACCAGGACCCTCTTGTAGTCGTTGTACTTGTCGATCTTCCACGCGGTCTGCAGCACCAGAAGCCGGAATTGCTGCAACTGAATCCACGACTCGGCGATCATTGCCTGCACCATTTGCAGGTCCGCCAGCCGTTGGCCGCGTGTATGGCGGGACACCGCTCGCTCGAGCATCATGTCCAACGACGCCTTCACCAGGCCCACGGTCCGCATCGCGTGGTGGATACGGCCTCCTCCGAGGCGGGTCTGCGCCACCTCGAAGCCCTGGCCCTCGTCCCCGAGGCGGTTACCGACCGGAATCCGCACGTCCGTGTACCGCATGTAGGCGTGAGTGGCCTCGTGGTCCTCGTGGCCGGACACACCGACGTTGCGGACGATCTCCACACCCGGGGTGTCGATCGGGACGAGGAACATCGATGCTCGCTTGTGAGGGGCGGCTTCCGGGTCGGTGACCGCCATGACGATGAGGAAGGTCGCGAATCGGGCGTGCGAAGAGAACCACTTCTCTCCGTTGATGATGTACTCGTCGCCGTCTCGTACCGCACGAGTGATGAATCCCGTCGGGTCGGAGCCACCGGCGGGCTCGGTCATCGAGTAGGCGGACATGATGGCACCGTCGATCAGCGGCTCCATGTAGCGCTTCTTGAGATCGGCGCTGCCGAAGTGCGCCAGCACCTCGGCGTTACCTGAGTCCGGCGCCTGGCAGCCGAAGACCACCGGACCGCTGTGGGTTCGCCCGAGGATTTCGTTGAGAAGGGCAAGCTTGAGCTGTCCGTAGCCTCGGCCGCCGAGATCGGGTGTGAGATGGCAGGCCCACAGGTTCCGCTCACGTACGTGCTGCTGCAGCGGGCGGATGAGCTGGTTACGCTTTGGATCCGTCACGTCCCAGGCGTGCTCGATCAGCCGGTCGAGGGGTTCGACCTCGGTGCGCACGAAGTCCTCTACCCACTCCAACTGCGCCTGGAATTCGGGATCGGTTTCGAAGTCCCAGCTCATCGCATGCTCCTAGAAATATTTAGTGACAGAGAGAATTTCGTAGTGGACTAGCGGGACAACACGGTGCACGCGCTGATGCCCGGCGCTCCGTAGACGTGGCTGAAGGCCAGCTTCGGATCACCCGGCACCTGCCGGGCGCCGGCAGCGCCGCGCAACTGCACCACGTTCTCGTACACCTGCCGAAGCCCGGTCGCGCCGATCGGCTCACCGTTGGCGATGCACCCGCCGTCGGTATTGATCGGGATCCGCCCACCGATGGCGGTCTCACCCGCAGCGATCAGCGCCTGCTGCTCTCCGTGCTTGCAGAGTCCGGTCTCGGCCATATGCATGATTTCGGCACCCGATTCGGTGTCCTGGATCTGCGCGACGCCGATATCGGCCGGGTCCACGCCGGCAGCCTCGAACGCCGCTCGCGCCGCTGTCACCGTGGGGCCGTCCGCGCGTTCGGGTGAGACCCACGGACTGAACACCTCGAACGAGCCGAACTGACGTGAACGCAGCTCGGCGGCCTCGAGGAATACCGGGGTATCGGTGTACTTCTTCGCCTGGTCAGCACGCGCAAGGATCAGCGCTACGGCCCCCTCTGCCGGGGAGCAGAACATGAACTGTGTCAACGGGTGACTGACCATCGTCGACGACAAGACCTGTTCCTCGGTCATCGGAGTCCGGCGCCACGCATGAGGAGCCAAGGCCCCGTTACCGAACGCCTTCACCGCGACCTGTGCGAGAGTGTGCTCACCGATACCGTGTTCGGCCATGTACCGCTGAATCTTCATCGCGAAGAACTGAGTGGTCACCATCATCCCAGTCTCGCCGTACCACTGCCCCAGCCCATTCGCCTTGGGATCGGCGTTGAAGGCACCCTTGGGATGCTTGTCGAACCCGATAGCGATCCCCAGGTCGTGCTTGCCCGACGCGATCGTGTTTACCGCCGACGTCAACGCGCTGCCGCCCGTCGCGCAACCATTGGAGACGTTGATGAACGGCAGGCCGGTCAGCCCGAGTTCGGAGACGAGGGTGTCGGCGTTTCCGGCGGAATCGCTACCTCCGTAGGCGAATTGAATATCGGACCATTCGACACCCGCATCCTCGAGCGCCTGCCGCGCGGCGTAGACGGCCTGGGCACGGCCGCTCACACCCTCGGTTCGCCCGAAACGGTGAATCCCTACTCCGACGATCGCGACCTTCATTTCGTCTCCTCATCGCTGCCGGGGCCGAACGCGTAGGTCAGGACCTCACAGCCGTCGGCGTCACGGTGGTTGACCATCGTGGTCAATATCATCGAATCGCCGATCTCGAGCTGGTCCGGGTCATTGATCGTCAACCGGGCCTCCACGATGACCGGACCCAGGTCGACATATCCGACACCGAACGGGACGAAGTCATCCGGACCGAGGAACGGGTGTTTCGGCCGGAACGACTGCACGGTGTACGACCACAACGTTCCGGCCGACGGAAGCGAGACGCTGACCATCGAATCGCCGCTGCATCGCGGACACGAATCCTGCACCGGAAAGGTGACGGTCCCACAATCACCGCACCGCCCGCCGAGTAGAGCCACACCCTGACCATCGATCCGAAGCACATCGCTATCGATCGATCTAGCCGGCAACGATGCCTGCGTCGGCGTCATTCTCGAACTCCTGACTCGTCTGTTCCGAGGCTCCCGCCGAAGAACCGCATGTGCTCGACAGCAGTCACGACGTACCTCCGGTTTTTTCGCTCGGTCGCGGTCGGGTACCTCACCGACCAGACATGTGCCTCACGTCACTCGCGATTCATCGAGCATATTCATCATGAGGAAATAAAGCAATAGTACTTTCCGCGGCCAGTTGAAAAGGAAGTGATTCCGCGGCCGACCGACCGACATGGACCGGTATTGCCTATAGATGTGCCTGAACTCCATGGACTCTGCGGAAGATCGCTCATTCCATCAGCGGCGTTCCGGCCTGAGTAGGCCATCGGAAATCCCGAATGCCTTCACTGCGGCGAGGTGGCATGCGCGGTGGTTGAGCAGTATCGGTCTGCCTATTACTCAACGAATCCGAAACTTAACGCCCGGGGCGGGTCCGTGTGGCAACTACAGTTGCCAGTCGCGAACCCACCTTGCTGGTAGCGTGAAGACGCGCCCCGAGCTCCCTTTCGTGCGGGCGACCTGGGCAAGGTCAGATCGTGAGGTTGTCCCCTACACGTTCCCCTTCACGATGGTCCATTTGGGAAGCACCCTGGCGTTGCCATCATGATCTGGTCCGAGATCCTCGAATTCGACGACCAATTCGGTGTTCTCGTCGACGTCCACCCTGCCAGGTAGATGGCCGATCATCCGGACGTTCTGTTCACCGTGGACGTCGATCAGGACCACGGTGTACGGCACGGGAAAGAGCGGGTGGACCTGATGTTCGACAACGGTCCACGACCTCGCGCTGCCCCGGCCGGGGACGGTAGACCATCCGAGTTCCGCTCCGCCGCAACCCATGCACCGGGGCCTGGGCAGATGGATCCGGGTCCCGCAGTCCGTGCAGGTCAGGACACCAAGTTTCCCTTCCGCCGCCAACGCGAAGAAACCGCGGGTCGCCGGGTCGTCGACCCGCGGTGCCAGCCGGGCGCTCATGCCGACACCAGGATCAGCGCGGCGGTCGACGGCGGTGGGGCCGACGTCACGAGGGACACCGACGCCCCCTGCACTTGGTTCGACGACTGTCCGCGGATCTGCCGGACACCTTCGACGACATGGTTCATTCCGTGGATGTAGCCCTCGGACATATGACCTCCACTCGTGTTGAACGGTATCGCCCCGCCGACTTCGAGTGCACCGGCCTCGATGAAGGTGCCGGCCTCCCCGCGGGCGCAGAAGCCGTAATCTTCGATCTGCAGCAGCGCAGTGATGGAGAAGCAATCGTAGAGCTGTGCGGAGTCGACGTCCTCAGGCCCGAGACCTGCACGCGCATAGAGCGTCTGCGCGCACTGCCGTGACGGCATCGACAGTGGATCCTCGCGCATCAACGCCGGATACATCTGCCCCGGTTGCGGCCGAGGCCCACTTGCCATGGCTGCCGCACGGATCACGGCGGGGGGTTGCCGCAGGTCCCTCGCCCGTTCGGTGGTGGTGACGACAACCGCGGCGGCACCATCGGTCTCGAGACAATAGTCGAACAGGCGTAATGGCGTGGACAGCATGCGCGAATTCATATAATCGTCCAAGGACATCGGACGGTGGTGCATCTGCGCCGCCGGATTGTTGTTGGCGTGTTTACGCGCGACAAGTGCGATGTTCGCGAGTTGCTCGGATTTCAGCCCGGTCTCGTTCATGTACTGCTGGGCGATGAGCGCAAAGAACATGCCGGGAGAGAGCAACCCGTACGGGCCGAAGAACTCCGTGAACGACTCGGCGCCGCCGATGACGGGATCCAGCTCCGCAGAGAGTCCGAACCGGTTGCCGGAGCGGCCGTTGAGGGAGCGGAAGACCACCACGGTGTCCGCCTGTCCACTCATGATCGCGGCGACGGCCTGTGCCACCATCGCGCAAGGACCCGACCCACCGGGACCCGCCTCACCGTAGTAGGTCAGATTGCGCGCGCCGATCGCATCACCGAGGGCCGCACAGGACACGAGATCCATGTCGTTGCGAACGATGCCGTCGACCTCGGCAGGATTAATGCCTGCGTCTGCCAGCGCACCGAGCGCCGCGTCCGCCGCGAGAGCAGTCACGCTCACACCGGAGTTCTTCGAGAAGGCGCTCTGCCCGACTCCCGCGATTGCGCAGACGTCGCGTTGCCATCGATCAGTCATGTGTCAGGACCTCTTCGGTGTGCTCGCCGAGGCGCGGCGGACGGCTCGGCCCGCCGTCACCACCGGAGAATCGGTACGGGGTACCAGGAAAGAGGACACTGGATCCGTCGTGCATCTCTACGGGGACGAAGAACCCGCGTTCGGCGAGGTGCTCGTCGTCGAACAACTCTTCCGGGGCCCGCAGAGGCCCGATCGGCAGACCGCACCCCTGCCCCTCACGGTAGATGGTTCCCGAATCCTGAATGAGGAAGAAGACCTCGAGCAGTTCCTGGATATGCGAAAAATTCTGCTGCCGATACGCCAGCGACAGGTACTCGTCGTCGACGAGGTCCGCCGCGACGCCAGCCGATTCCATCCACGAGGTCAGTGCCTTCCACGCATGCTGGTCAGCGAGGATGAGAGCGAAGTACACCCACACCCCGTCCGCGCACTGGAACAACGCCGGCTGCGTCGGTTCCGGTTGGGCGTGCCGGCAGGTCTGCCTCTGCACCAGCGCCTTCGGGTAGAACCAGTAGGGGTTTGCCAACTCACCCGTGACCGCGATCGATTCGTGCATCGACACGTCGACCACCTGTCCCTGCCCGGTGTTCTGGCGCTCGATGAGCGCAAGAAGAAGTCCGCACAGCGCGAAGCTCGCGGCGGTCATGTAGCCCTGATTTCCGCCGGGCCGGATCGGCGGAATGGAATGGTCGTCGTACCCGCAGGTGGTGAGTAGCCCGCCCATCGCGAGCCCGACCAGATCGGAACTGCGGTAGTTCGCCCACGGGCCGGTCAATCCGAACGGCGAGACCGACAAGGCAATCAACCGAGGATGCTCCGCGCACAGCCGTTCGAGATCCACTTCCTGCGCCGCCAGATCGACGGGCCGGCCGGTGGTCAGAAGGATGTCCGCGCCGGCGATGAGATGCGCGAGTGCAGCGCGTCCCTCCTCGCAACCGGTATCGACGGTGACCGAACGTTTCGAGGTGTTGTAGGTCCAAAAGTTCAGGCTGCTGTCCGGATCGGCATTGCCACCCGCGTAGGGCCCGATATGTCGGCTGGCCGCACCCCCGAGGGGCTCGACCTTGATGACGTCGGCGCCCTGATCGGCAAGTAGCTTGCCGGTATATTCGCCGGCCGGATCGTCAGCGAGCTCGACGACGACCAGTCCACTGTATGCGAGTTCCATCAGATCACGCCCTCTGCGGTAAGCGTCGCAATCTCATCCTCGCCGAGTCCGAGGATGTCGCCGAAGACATACTGATTGTCTTCCCCGAGCAGGGGGGCGCTGCGCCAATTGTGTTGGACAGTGCGAGAAAATTGCATGGGTGAACCTTCGAATTTCGCCACTCCGATCACCGGGTGATCCAACTCGAAGAATGTGCCGCGTAGGTCGATTTGGGGGTCCGATTCGGTGAGGTCTTGCGAGTTCCGCACGGCACCGGCAGCCACACCGGCGGTCTGCAGCAACTCCATCGACTCGTGCGCGGGCCGACCGGCGGACCAGCGGGAGATGTGCTCGTCGAGCTTGTCCTGGTGGGTGAAACGCGAGGATTGATCCGCGAACTCCGGTGACGACGCCCATTCGGGGTTTCCGAGTGCGGTCACGAACCGGGACCAGTCCGCATCGTCGAACACCGCGATCGCGAGCCATTTGTCCTCGCCCGCTGCTGGATAGACCCCGTGCGGGGCCGCATGGGGATTGTTGAGGCGGTTCCCGTTCGGGTATCCGGGTCTGCGGGTCGTGGCCTTGTTCACGGACACGTCGAGCAGGTCCGGGCCGATCAGATTGATGCCGGCCTCGACGGCAGAAACGTCGATTTCCTGCCCCTTGCCGGTGGCGTTGCGTTGCATAATTGCCATCAGCAGTGCCGCCGAATTATAGTACGCGGCTTGGTTGTCCATGTAGGACAATCCCCAACCGGACGGTTCCCGGTCCGGCAGACCGGAGATGAAGGACAATCCGCACACCGCTTGGATCACCGGGCCGTAACTCTTGAATCGGTGGTGTGGTCCGCTGTGCCCGAATCCGCTCATCCGCGCGAAGATGACCTCGGGGTTGATCTCCCGCAGATCGTCGTAGGTCAGTCCCCACTTCTCCATGACACCGGGGGCAAAGTTCTCGGTCACAACCGAACTGGCGCCGATGAGCTGCCGCACCAACTGCTGGCCGCGTTCGGTCTTCATGTTGACGGTGATGCCGAGCTTGTTGCGGCTGTAGTTGTTGAACAGCCCGCCCTTGTTCGGATCCGGATTCGGATCTTCGTCGCCGTACGAACGCAGTTCGTTCTTGTAGATGGGCAAGCGCCTGGGCATGTCGAGTCGATCACGTGCCTCGATCTTGATGACCTCGGCGCCGAAGTCCGCCAGCAGACGCGTCGCGACAGCACCAACGCCCATCCAGCAGAAGTCCGCGATTCGCACACCGGCGAGCGGTCCGGTGCGCTGTTGGGGCAGGCGCCGCCCACTGTCCAGCTGTGTCTGCATTGGCCGCGTGTGCTCTAGTGCCGTCACCGCGTGCCTCCCATCCTCGTCGTTTGTCGGGGTATCAACCGGGCAGCTCACTCACCGGAATTTCGTGTGCCTCGTCACTCCCGTGCACCGAGCATAATTATCATGAGGAATATTGGCAAGTGTGCGCGTGCAGAAAATAGCCGCATGAGCCGCGAACCCCGCGCATCGGGAAATTTGTGCGCGGGGTTCGCAGAGATCAGCGCTGAAAGTCCCTACCAGCCAATCAAGTAGAGGGAAGTTTGGCAGGGGCCCGACAACGGATTATCCGACGGCCATTCGGCCACCGTCGACAGGCAGGATCGTCCCCGTGGTGTAACTCGAGGAGTCGCCGGCGAAGTACAGCACCGCTCCGACAATCTCCTCCGGCCGGCCACCACGCGAGATCGGCCAGGCTCCCGCGAGATCGTCGAAGTCGTCCATGTCCCAGCCCTTGCTGATGTCGGTGAAGAATGAGCCGGCCATCACGCAGTTGACTCGGACCCCAGGTCCGTAGGCGGAGGCGAAACCCTTCGTCAGCGAGTTGAGACCGGCCTTGGCTGCGCCGTACGGAATGTAGGCCGGGGCCGGCCGCTCGGATGCGTTGCTACTGATGTTGATGATCGAGCCGCCGCCCGCTTCGGCCATTCGCGCCGCGACGAGGGCGCTCAGGCGGAACGGACCCTTGAGGTTCACGTCGACGATCTTGTCGAACAGCTCCTCGCTCACGGCTTCGATACTCGGATACAGCGGTGCGATGCCGGCATTGTTGACCAGCACGTCCAGCTTCCCGAAGGTCGAGTACACCTCGTCGATCAGGGTCGGCAGCGTCGCCCAGTCCCCCACGTGTGCTGCCACGCCGAGCGCCTTGACCCCGGTCTTGGCCTCGATGTCCGCAGCGAGCTCGCGGCACGGCTCGACCTTACGGCTCGCGATCACGACGTGTGCGCCCTCTTCGGCGAACGCCCAGGCCATCGAGGCTCCCAGGCCCCTGCTTCCGCCGGTGATCAGGGCTACTTTGCCGGCGAGATTGTGTCGATCGGTACTCACGGTTCCTCGATTCGTTCAGGCGCTCGAGCGTGACGTCGATTCACGCCACGACGTGCCCTTGTCGGCCCGCGCTTCTGCGGGAAGCCCCAGCAGTCGTTCGGCGATGATGTTGCGCTGGATCTCGTCGGAGCCGCCCGCAATGCGGTAACCGGGTGCCCCGAGGACGTGGTCGTTCCACCCGTATGTTCCCGGTCGCCCCGTGTCGGCGAGGAGCGTGCGTCCTAATATTGCAGTGGCGGTGTCGGACACCAGCTTCAGCTTGTCGACCCACTGCACCTTGCGGACCGATCCCACCGCGCCGGGAGCGCCTCCCGCCGCCCGTGCCTGGCGATCGCGGAGGAGGTCGATCTCGGCAAGCGTCTGACGAAGGTAGACTTGGGCCAGTTGCTGCCGAATCTGTGGATCACCGATCCGTCCGGCAGCGCGGGCGGAGGCAACGAGCTGGCTGAATTGTCCGCCGACTCCCGCTGTGTTCGAGCTTCCTCCGCGTTCGAATGCCAGGGTCGTCAACGCGACATTCCAGCCCGCCCCCACCTCGCCCAGCCGCAGACGATCCGGGACACGGACGTCGGTGAAGAAGACCTCGTTGAAACTGGTACCTCCGGACATTTGCCGGATCTGGCGTACTTCCACACCCGGTGCGTCGAGCGGCACCAGGAACGCGGTCATTCCCGCGTGTTTCGGTACATCGGGATCGGTGCGGGCGATGAGTTCACCCCACTCGGCGAATTGCGCGCCCGAGGTCCACACCTTCTGCCCGTTGATCACCCATCCATCACCGTCTCGGACGGCGCGAGTGCCGAGGGAGGCGAGGTCGGAGCCGGCGCCGGGCTCGGAGAACAACTGGCACGCAAGGAGTTCACCGCAGAGCATCGAGGGCAGAAAGGTCTTCTTCTGTCTGGGCGTCCCGAGGATGCGAATGGTCGGGGCGATCAAGTGCATCGTGACCGAAAACAGCTCGTGTGGCGCCAACGGCAACAGCGCCGACTCCTCCCTCGCGAATACATCGGCATGCTCGACGCTCAACCCGGCGCCGCCGTCCTCGACCGGCCAGTCGATAGCACCGTAGCCGGCGTCGAACTTGATGCGCTGCCACCTCTTGTGCTCCTCGAGCAACGCCTGCTCCGCCTCGAACGGCAGTGAATGGAACACCGCCACATCGAACGGGTCCCGCTCCGTAGTGCCCGCGACGGCGCCGGCGTTCGCGCGCAACCATGCGCGGGCCTGTTCACGAAACTCTGACAGGGTCATACAACCTCCGAAAAATTATGCAGCGAAAAGCACCCGGCCCCGGCCAGGAAGCTCCGGCAATCAGTACAACGACTCTCCGCCGTCGACGATCTGGTTGGTGCCCGTAATGAATCTCGCGCTCGGACTGCACACGAACACCGCGGCCGCGGCCATGTCCTCGACGCTGCCGGCTCGACCCAACGGAACTGTCGCGGCCATCCTCTCGAAGATCTCCGGGTTCCGCTCCAGCGCCATCGGGGTTGCGGTGATGCCGGGCGAGAGAGCGTTGACCCGAACGCCGTGCTCGGCCAGCTCATAGGCTGCCACGCGCACGAACTGATTGAGTCCCGCCTTGGTCGTCGCGTAGTGGATCGTCGCTGGCCGAGTCCCCAGTGCGCGGACCGACGACAGCACGAGGATCGCCGCATTCTCGCTCTTGTCCTCACGTGCCACCATCCGCGTCGCGGCCTGGTGACAGCAGCGGAAGGTGCCCGTGAGGTTCAAGTCGATCGTGTTGGTCCACACCTCCTCCGTCATCTCCAGGAACGGGACCATCGATCCACTGCCCGCGTTGGCGACGAAGATGTTGAGCGTAGGGAAGGCGCGGTCTGCGAGTGCGAACATCGCGCCGACCGATTCGGGGTCGCGGATGTCTACTTCCGCAATCTCGACCTGCTGCCCGGGCGACGCGAGCTCCTGCAGTTCCTTACGAGCGAGCTCCAGTTGTGGTCGCCGACGGGCCGCGATCATCACACTCGCCCCGGCTTCCACCATTCCCTTCGCAATGCCCAGCCCAATGCCTTCGCTGGCACCGGTCACAAGCACGTACTGCCCGGCCAGCACACCCTGATTTCCGCTCTCTCTCATCACAACACAGCTCTCCTTCGGTTCCTCCGCTGCGCGACTGCGGGATGAGCGCCACTACCGACGTCCGCACGAACGGATGTATTTACGCGTCGAGACGCAGTGAGACCGAGCGCGCGCGTGACACACACAGCATCATGGTCTGACCGCATGCACGCTCATCGTCGGTCAACACCGAATCCCGGTGGTCCGGAATGCCCTCGAGGACTGCAGTTTCACAGGTTCCGCAGGTTCCCTCGTTGCACGAGGAGAGTATGTCGATTCCGTTCTCCTCGGCCACGGACAGGATCGTGCGATCGGCGGGAACGGTGACCGTGATACCGGACTGTGCGAACTCGACGTCGATGTCGTGATCGGGTTCGTGAAGTTCGATTTCTTTTGCCACGAACCGCTCGGTGCGCAGGGTCCGTTTCACCGGCCCGGCCGTGCAGAGGTCTTCCAATTTGGCCAGCAGCCCTTCCGGACCGCAGGAGTAGATGATGGTCTGCGGATCTGTGGCGGCGACGAGCCCGTCGATGTCGGGCATCCCCCGTTCGTCGTCCGGCCAGATCTGGACGCGATCTCCGAACTGGGCCAACTCGTCGAGGTAGGCCATGCTGGCCCGCGATCGTCCGGCGTAGAACAGCTTCCAGTCCCGGCGTTCACGTTCGAGCTGCATGATCATGGGGATGAGAGGGGTGATGCCGATGCCACCGGCCACGAACTGAACCGTGACGCCCTCGGCGAGAGCGAAATGATTGCGCGGAGTGCTGACCGTGACCGATGACTGCTCGTCGAGCGAGTCGTGAACGAACACCGATCCGCCGCGACTGTTCGGCTCCCGGAGCACCGAGATGACCCACCGGTTGTCGGTCACTGCAAAGCCGGTCAGCGAATACTGGCGAATCAACCCATCGCCCAGGTGGAGATCGATGTGGGAACCGGGTTCCCACCGCGGAAGTGCGTCACCGCCGACGGCTTCGAGTGCCAGTTCGACGATGCCGTCGGCGACCGGGCGTCGTTCGACGACGCGTAGATCGAGGTTCATGTTCACTTCCCAAACATTTGTCAAGGGTGCCGATTCCCTCGAAGCGGGACGAACCCGCTTCGAGGGAGCGCAGCGAGTTATCCGTAGTCGCACCACTCGGTCAAGCGACCGTCCTCGAACGTCATGATCGAGAGCACGTTGAGCTTGCAGAGCTCGCCGGCCTTGCCGAACCCGGGAACGTCCGCTGTCGCGGTGCCCTGCCACGTGGTCTCCCGCATGACCGAGTTGCCGGTCACCGCCCACCGGGTGGTTTCACCGATCGAGCGGTCGGGAAAGACCTGCTTCATCTGTTTCACCGTCTCGATCATCAGATCGCGACCGGTTGCGGCGACGCCCCGATTCTGGTGCACCACCACGATGTTCTCGTCGACCAGGTCGTGGAGCACGTCGAGTTCGAGGTTGTTCCACGCATCGACGACTTTGTGGGCCTGCGCCAACAGTTCTTCCGGAGCCGGGTTGGTCATGAATAATCAGTCCTTCTAGTGAGTCTGAGATGCGAGGGGTGGGTGGGGGTCGTCAGTTCGTGAGCACTTCGATCTCGAGCTCGTGGATTCCGCGGGTAGGCATCGAGTGGTATCCGATTCTCTGCCCCTCCACCAAGGTGAACTTGGGCATCTTGGTGACGATCCGCTCGAGTACCAGAGTCATCATCACGCGCGCGAAGTTGGATCCGAGGCACCGGTGGGGCCCGATGCTGAAGGCGATGTGGTTCTTCTCCTTGCGGTGCAGGTCCCACTGGTGCGGGTTGGGAAACTTCGTTTCGTCACGGTTGGCCCCGTTGTACGAGGTCCATACCTTGGCGCCCTCGTCGAGCTCGGTCTGGCCGACCGTGACGGGGCACGTGGTGGTCCGCTGCAGTGCCGTGACATTCGCGAACATGCGCAGGCCTTCTTCGACTGCGTTGGGAACCAGGTTCGGATTCTCCACCAATTCGGCCAGGTCATCGGGATGAGTGGCGAGGTGATGAACGATGCCGCCGAGAATGGTGCCGGTCGATTCGAGACCGGCAATCGACAGCGGGAGTACCACGGCGATGCGCTCGGAGAGGGTGGGCTCGCGGCCGTCGATCTCCTTGACCTGGCACACGAGGCTGACCAGGTCGTCCTCGATCGGATCGGCCATACGCGCCTTCACCAGGGCTTCGATGGCGGCGTAGAGGCTGGCGAATGCATTCTCCGATGCCTCCGCCGTCTCGCCGACGAAGATATCGTGTGCCCATTGCATCCAGTCGTCGATTTGGTCGCCCTCGAGCTGGAGCAGATTACTGAAGACCGCGCGGAGCTGCAGCGGGCGCAGGAAGTCTTCCATGACGCTGAACCGGCCACGCTCGATCCCTGCGTCCAGGAGCCTATCGATCTCCGCGGTGATCGACGGCGCGAAGACTTTCATCTTCTCTTCCGTCAGTTCCGGGTTCAAGATCTTTCGCCAATCCGTCTGCGCCGGCGGATCGAGGTCCTCGGGGAGGAACCGGCCCTCATTTTTCGGAGGTGCTGCCCGGTTGTCGTGGCCGAGGATCGCGACGCCCCCTTCGGAGGAGAAGCGTTTCCAGTCACGCAGGATCTTGAAGACATCTTCGTAGCGGGTGGCCACGTAGCAGGGGGTATCGCCCTGCGTATGGACGCTGAGCTCGTCGAGTTTCTGCATGCGATTGATCTCGGGCCAGAAATTGTCGTTGAATTCCGCCGACCACATATCGACGGGGCATCTACCGGTCGTGGCCGTCTCCGACTGCAACTGTTCTGTCATTTCCAAATCCTGTCTCTCACACGGTGGTAATTGCGGCTTCGGGACACACGGCCAGAATCTCGTCTACCGAGTTCGACTCCGGCACCACACCGTGGTTCTTCACCTGAGCGCGGCCCTCGTCGTCGGGTTCGAACAAATTAGGAAACAGCGCGTAGCACCTACCGTGCGCCTGGCAGAAGTCTTGATCTATCGCTACCTTGTTCGTCATTTCGACTCCAATCGATGTCTTCCGGCACCTTCAGGCGCGTGCGAGTTGTCCGCCGTCGACGGGAATCGCTGCGCCGGTGACGAATCGGGATTCGTCCGAGGCAAGCCACAGCACGGCGTTGCTCACATCCTCGGGCTCTACCCACGGGATCGGAAGAAGCGTGAGGTTGCTGAAAAGATCTGCCGCATCCGCGGGAGTTGGGTTCTCGATATCGGGAAGGAACATCTTCAGCAGGCTCTCGTTGATCGCCATTTCGGTGTTGACGGCGCCGGGATTGACCGAGTTCACCCGGATGTTGTGTTGACCCACCTCGTTCGCCAACGACAGCATCAGCCCCTGCATTCCGTGCTTGGACGCGCTGTAATGCGCCTGCCCGGGCGCGCCGCGCAACCCGACCGTGGAACTGACGAAGATGACCGATCCCCCCGCTCCGCGCTCGATCATCGAGGGCAGAACCGCTCGGCACGAATGCCAGGCTCCGACGAGGTTGGTGCCGAGAATGTCTTCCCACTGCTGGTCGGTGAGCCCGACGACCGATCCCTGATTAGAGATGCCGGCGTTGGAGACGAGAATGTCGATTCCGCCGAACTCACGGAGCGCCTCGTCGACCACCACATCCAAGGACGCCTGGTCCCGCACATCGGCGGCACGCGCGATGATCCGGCGGCCTTCCTGTTCGACCAGCCGCACCGTCTCCTCGAGGTCCTCCGGGGTGCCGGACGTGTAGTCGAGATTGGCCTGCTGCCTGCACAGATCAACCGCGACGATGTCGGCGCCTTCCTGCGCAAGCCGGACGGCGTGGGTACGCCCCTGTCCGCGAGCAGCACCAGTGATGAACGCGATCTTGCCATCCAGCCGTGTCACTTGATTGCCTCCTAGGGCAGCTGTCTCGGCGGGTACGCCAGGTACTCAAAACAACTGGCGGCGCCAAGCAGAAGAAGAGATGTCGAGAGCGCATCGCAGCAAGCCGACGAGCCCCGGTTCGTAGGGTCTTGTTAATCCAGTCACATCCCGGACAACGTGAGATCCATATTGCTCATGAGGAACTCGGATGTCAAGGGGAGATCGCAATTTGCGCGGCACCACCGTGGGTGAGTTGACAAATCCGGTTTGACCAGCACTTTCAACCGGTTCGCCCCGGCGTGAGGAATCTCGCCGGGTCCCACAAAAACACACGCGCAATCACGAGTCGTTCGCGACTCGCCCATCCGCACGGGTCGGGAGAGGGGGGGAAGGAAGCGCCGGCATGCCTGGCAAAGCGGCCCTCCGAAACCGCTCGCGGATACGCCAGCTTTCGATCGGGAGGAATTTCCCGGTCCAAGGGCCTCTCAGTAGCGGAAAAGCCTGCCGACCTCAACAACGGCAATACTCGGCGCCCGGTGTTCAGCCCGGCCCAGGCGCACCGGTTGTGCGCGTAACCAGGTAGGCGTCAGTTCACAGCCACTCGATCGGAGAATCGAGCGATCCTCCCAAGCGATCGCGGCAGTAGTCGACCACCCCTCGCAGGTGTTCTTCCATGAGATCTCGGGAGCGTTTGGGCTGCCCAGCAGCAACTGCCCTGGCAATCTTGTGATGATCGTCAACGAGAACGTTCCGGAGTGTGCGGGGGTCGTCGACCATAGCGACGTGGTGCGCAACGATCTGACCGTAGGATTCGAGACTCAACTCGAGGACCCGATTGCGAACCAACGAGGCAACGGCCCCGTGAAACCCAGCATGCTCCTCGAGATAGCCCTCGAGGACATCTTCGGATTCGTGATGGTGCCCGTCCAGGAAGGGCGCCATGGTCGCCGCGCGCATGTCGGCGTCCGGATGCCGAGCCGCACGCTCGGCCAGCTCCCCCTGTCCCCACACCCACGCCTCGAAGAGTTCCTGGTAGGTGGCACCCGACATGTGAAAGAACAACGCCGAGACCCGCCCGAGGTGCGCCGCGCCCACAGAGCCGACCACGGGGCCGCCTCCGGGACCGCGTCGAATCGCGATCATTCCCTGCACCTCGAGTAGGCGCAGTCCTTCCCGCAACGATTCTCGGCTCACACCGTACTGTGTGAGCATCGCCGCTTCCGAGGGAAGTCCATCGCCCGGCCGGAGGTTCTGAGCACGGATGTCCCCCACAATGTTCCGTGCGATGACTTCAGCGGCCTTGAGCGGCCTAAGCAGCGAGGATCCACCAGCCGCAATCGGAATCGGGCGGTCACCGTTCGTCTCGCGCTTGCGTGTTTCGCGCTTGCGCATCCCTTCACTACTTACGACCATCGCGCCATCCTCGTGGAGTACCGGACCTACACACCACCGATTCGCGGTGCGCGCGGCACCCTAGAACGTGGACGTGCTGGACATCACATCGGATATTATCATGATGTTTTGCATGACCCCTATTGAACTCGTCTCTGATTGCGTTCCAACAGCGCCGCTGCCGAGCCCGCCGACGGGTGGGCGGCCGTGTCCTGCGCCCGCCCAGACGACCCCGCATGCTCGAGAAAGCCGGGCTGGATGACGATGGTGAGTCCGCGCCGGTGGAAGTCGTCGATTGCATCGGCGGGGATTGGGGCGCCGTGCTCGATGCGGTCGCCGGGGATGATCCCGACCTCGTCGAGCACCCAGCAAGATCGGCAGTGCCTCGCGGGTGACGCAGTTGTACCGCTGCCGTTCGCCCGTGGGGGCCAGCGCCCGGGTGGCGAGGTAGAAAACACTTGAGAGCGGGCTGCTCGGGTGGCCCCTCGCTCGCATCGACCAAGGCAAGATCAACCCTATCGCGACCGTCGTCTGTCACGTTGTCATAGTTCCCAAAGTTTAGCGGTCACGTCCGGTAAACGAGGCTAGTCGTGCGCCTGCTCCACGACCCAGGCTGCGACCTGTGTCCGGGAGGTGAAACCTAGTTTGGCCAGGATGTGCTCGACGTGGCCTTGTGCGGTGCGGGGTGAGATCACCAGGCGGTCGGCGATGGCCTGATTGGTCAGGCCTTCGGCGATCAGGTCCGCGACTTGGCGTTCCCGGTTGGTCAGTCGCGTCGACGCGTCGGTGTGGAGCGTGGAGGCGGCGGACTGTTGTTCGTGGAGGGCGTAGGCGATGGCTGCGTCGAAGCCGAGCTGTTCGCCTTTGCGGTGAGCCGCTCCGAATGGCTTGTCTCCAAGCTTGTGACGGACCGTCTGTTCATAGTTCTCGTGGTAGACAAGCAGATTGGAATGAAGGACAACGGCACTGCCCACCGACCGTGCCAACCCGTCCGCGGCTCCCAGCAGAACCGCAGCCCGCGATGGATCGTGCCGGTCGCACGCGATCCAGGCCAGCACCTCGAGGCATGAGATGGCGACACGCGGGCCATGCACTTTTCTGGTCAACTCCAGCGATTGCTCGAAGAGCTGGATCGCATGATCTACATTATTTTGCTGCCAGACGGCAATACCCATGGCCCACAATGAGTACGACCGGTACATCTTCTCGCCGTGCACTTCAGTAATCGCGAGCACACGCGCGTGGCACGAGATTGCCTGATCCGTCGACCCATGCTGCCCATAGGCCACACCCAACGAGAACAGGACACTGGTTTCGAGTGTGCGATCCTCCCGCTTGCTGAACTCCGCAAGTGCGGTTTCCATGCGAGAGCACGCGCGCGTGAAATCACCACTGTAGAGGGCCAGCATGCCGTCAGCGCAGTCAGCGAAGGCGCTTATCATAAGGTCGCTGGTCTGCGCCGCCAGCATTCGCGCCGCCGCCACGAGTTCGGCACCGGTCTGGAGGTCACCCTGAACGTTCGCCATTACGCTGTCGACGTAGAGCGCCTTGACCCACTCGAGAGTGGGTGGGCCGCTCTGACGGGCGAGCAGTTGGTCGAGCCAGCGCCGTCCCTCGTTGTAGAGGCCCTGGGAGGTCCAGAACGAGAACAGTGCGGCGGCGGTGCGCAGGCCGGCGGCGGGGTTGTCGTCGACGCTGAATTCGAGGACCTCCCGCAGGTTCGGTTGTTCTCGCGTCAGGCGGGCGATCCAGTCGAGTTGGCGGGTGCTGATCCACTCGGCTTCCGATTCGAGCGCCAATGCCTCATACCAGTCCCGGTGCCTGCGGCGCACGGGTAGGGATTCACCGGTCTGCTCGAGTTTCTCGTAACCGTATTCGCGGAGGGTCTCGAGCATCCGGAACAGCACCACCGACCCGGCTTCCTCCCGGATCAGGATCGACTTCTCCACCAGGGAGGTCAGCGTGTCGAGCAACTCGTCCGGTTCGAGGTCGGCGCCGCACACCTGCTCTGCCGCATCGAGTTCGAAACTTCCCGCGAAGACCGCCATCCGCCCCCACACCAGTTGTTCACCGGCGGTGCATAACTCGAAGCTCCAGTCGATACACAGTCGCAGCGTCTGTTGCCGTGTCGGCGCACTCCGGCTGCCGCGGGTCAGCAGGGTATAGCGGTCGGTCAGCCGCCCCAGGATCTGCTGGGGCGACATCGCCCGCAACCGGGCCGCAGCCAATTCGATCGGTAGCGGCAACCCGTCGAGCCGGTGGCAGATGCCCGCCACCGTTGCCCCGTTGTCCTCGGTGAGTACGAACCCGGGAACGGTGGAAGCGGCGCGTTCGACGAAGAGGGTCACTGCATCGTATTTCGGCAACGCCCGCAACGAGGGCTGCCGCTCGGGATCCGGGACGGACAGCGGGGGAACCCGCACCACTGCCTCCCCCCCGATGCCCAGGGGTTCACGGCTGGTGGCCAGTATCCGGAGCCCCGGACACATCCGCAGCAGGTTGTCGGCGAGTTCCGCGGCGGCGTCCACCACGTGTTCGCAGTTGTCGAGCATCAGCAACAGTGTCTGTGCCGCCAACTGTTCCAGGAGGACCTCCCGCAGCGGCCTCACCGAGTGGTCCCGTACCCCCACGGCCGCGGCCACCGCATCGACCAGCGATGACTCGTCACGCAGCTCACCCAACTCGGCCAGGCGCACACCGTCGTCATAGTCGCGCTGGACACTTGCCGCCACCCGCATCGCCAGCCGCGTCTTGCCCACACCCCCGATCCCCGTCAACGTCACCAGCCGCGACCCTGCGAGCATGTTCCTCGCCTCGGTGAGCTCATGTCGACGGCCGACGAAACTGGTCAGCTCCAGGGGAAGATTCCCCATCGCACCCGGAGTGGAGGCACCTGTGCGCCGCGGTTGCCCTTCTGGCTGCCTTAGCCGCTGGTCGTTGCCCTGTGCGTCGGGTTCGGCTCGTAGGGGCATCTCGTCGACCGGAAAGCCATGAACGAGTTGAAGCCGTCGCAGTTCCTCTCCGAAGTCGGCGGCGGACGGCGGACGCTGATCGGGCTCGCGGGACATCGCCCGGGCGATAACAGCGGACACATCCTCGGGGATCCCGTACTCACGCAAATCGGGCACTTCTTGCGTGGTGATTCGCAGGAACTGGGCGACGACCTGCTCACCGCTGTGACGCTCGAATGCGGCATGCCCGGTCAGGGCACTGAACAGGGTGGCGCCGAGGCCGTAGACATCGGCAACCGGACTTGGCGGGTCACCCTCGAGCACCTCCGGAGCGGTGTAGGCCGGCGACCCGGTGACGGCGCCGGTAGCCGTCTCGAAGCCGCCGGCGATGTGCGCGATGCCGAAGTCGGCCAACTCCGGCGCGCCGTAGTCGGTGAGCAGGATGTTCGCGGGTTTGACGTCGCGATGGAGGATGCCGAGCCGGTGCGCCGTCTCCACCGCGCCGGCGATCTTCACCCCCAGCCGGAGTGCCTCACCCAACGGCAGGGGACCGCCGCGACGGATGAGTGCGTCGAGGGAATCCTGCGGGTGATACGGCATCACGATGTAGGGAAGGCCGCTGTCGGTGGCCCCGACCTGCAAAATGTTGAGAATGTTCGGGTGCCCGGTCAGCCGCCCCATCGCCCGCTGCTCCCGAAAGAATCGAGCCCGGTTCTCCTCGTCGAGTTCCACAGTGAGCACCTTCACCGCCACCGTGCGCTCCAGCTCCTCCTGCGTGCAGCGGTAGACCACACCAAAACCACCCCGGCCGATCTCCTCGGCATTGCCAAAGCCGGTTCCTGCCAACTCCGCGGCTGGGGAGGGCGGGTACCGCTGAGTATCGAGCGGATCACCTTCACTCATCGGACGGTCTACTCACTCCGTCGGCTCATGTGCCTACGCACTGGTCCCGGCGGCACGACCAGCACCCGTTCCCTCCGTGGACTCACCTCTGGAGAGCGCCCCTCAAGGATATCGCCCGATTGGTGGCGCCGACCGCATTAGCGCGCCACCTCGCCGACCGGCAACCACTGCCACTCATCCAGCGAGTGCGCCCGCACCCGCTGGACCGGAGTGCGTCCACAAGTTTCCGGTTCGTCGTCGACGAACGCCGACCACCACCACCACCCCACTGCAACCCCAGACCGGTCACCGCCTCCACCAAATCCGGCCTAAACCTGATTCCACCGAAGGATCAGCTGCGTAGCAGCGTGTCGAACTGAAGAAAGTGCCCCCTGAACTGGGAAGATTGGAGTTCTCACACAACAAATC
>NZ_JBIRXS010000026.1:0-104795 GCF_044389235.1 Rhodococcus sp. NPDC019647
TGGGCAGACCAGCGGTCACCGCATGCCCGCAACTGCCCATACATCCACTCGCCCGGCCGGAACGGGCTTCGGCATCACGTCGGTGGATTCAGGCTAAAACATCCGGTCACGCCCTAGTTGTAATTCCTGGGACGTTGTGAACGGGGACGCGGTCGATGGGTGACTGATCCCGGTGTGCGGTCGGTGATGATTGTAATGATGCAACCAAGCATGGTAGGTCGCCGAGCGGGCCGCGTCGGTGACGTAAGTGTCCGCGTAGGCCCATTCTGCGGCGAGGGCCCGGTTGAAGCGTTCGACCTTGCCGTTGGTCTGCGGTCGGTACGGCCTGGTTCGTTAGTGAGTGACCTCTGGCCCGAGTGCATCTGCGAACACCTTTGAGCGGTAACAGGAGCCGTTGCCCATCAACACCCGCGTCGCAGTGATGTGGTGGGCGGCGAAGAAGTCTCTCGCTCGGATCCAGAAGCCGGCGGCGGTCTCCTTCTTCTCGTCGCCGAGGATCTCCGAGTACGCGAGCCGGGAATGATCGTCGACGGCGTGGTGCAGGTACGAGAAGCCGACTCCGGAGCCGGTTGCGGCGCCCGGCGGCGCGGCCCAGTTTGCGGTGTCCACCGCCGTCGGGGATTCGACCGAGTTTCTTGATGTCGACGTGGACGAGGTCACCGGGCTTGTCGTGCTCGTACCGGATTGCCGCTCAAGCGCTGTGATTGCGGCCAGCCCATAGATGTGCTCGGCAGAGGTGATGCCTTGCTGTAGTCGGGCCATCTGGATCCTCGCAGCGCCTCGGAGCCGGTGGTTGTACTCCCTCATGTCGATTGAGAAGGCGGCTGCAACGTTTTCCGGAGCGGGCCCTCCAAGCGGATCCCAGAGAAGCGCAAAGTTGAGAAGGTCATTGTCGTTACGGCTGTTCCACACTTCTTCCTGCCTGAGTTCGCTTACTCTGATTTCTTTCGCAAGTTCTTGGGACCTGTCGGAACGTCAGCCGCCTTGGCCGGCCAGGTAACAGATCGCCGAGGGGCCTCCGGAATGGGTGAGGAATCGCTCGTTCGTCGGTGGTGCGGGTATGCGCTTGCTAAACTGCGTATCTCGTCTGGGACGCAGTTCGATTCAGGGATGACCTGCCACAATCTCTCGATGAACCGGCGCGTTGTCATTCCGAAGTGCACAAGGAGTTCCTCGTCGGGAGGGCCACCGTACGGTGCCCACATGCTGGCGAACTCGATGAGACGCTCTGCCTCGACGTCAGGATGTTTGCGTTTGCGGTTGACTTCGAGCCAAGCAGCGCGGCGCCTCTGACGCCACTGGCGATACTCACGAGAGTTCATGGGATTCACGTCTAATCGGGACGGAGGAATACCTCGGATTATGGATGTCCTCGCCGCATCGAGGGATATGCGGGAGTGCCAGTCGTTCTCGCCCTGACCGTCAAATTACTTATCCCGCATCGCACTAGCCACATGGCCGCAGCCATCTCGGAATCACGCCCATATAGCCGCTGAGACGTCTCCGTGCCGCCTCCCCACTAGAGGGCCGCGGAAAACGCAACAACCGCCGCGCGCCCTAACACGGCGGAACTTCAAGCCCAGGAAACCGATTCCGTCGAATCGAGCCTGGGGAGCCGGTCGAACCAAGGGTTCTCGCCCGGGTGGCCGATGTTGACCACCAGGGTCGAATGCCACTGTCCCTCGGGGAAGAACTCCTTGTCGATCCCGTCGGCGTCGAATCCTCCCATCGGTCCGGCCGCCAGACCCAGCGCCCGCACGGCGAGGATGAAGTAGCCGGCCTGGAGGGCGGCGTTGAAGTCCCCGGTCTGCTTGCGTATCTGTTCGTTCCCCTCGAACACGTCGCGGAGTTCGGGACGAAACGGAAACAGTGCCGGGATGTGGTCGTGGAAACGTGGGTCGACCGCGAGGACGGCGACGGCAGGCGCCGATGCGGTCTTCGCCTTGTTTCCCTCTTCCATGTGCTCGACCAGACGAGCGCGGCCCTCATCGGTGCGCACGAACAGCACCCGGAGCGGCTGCGTATTGGCCCCCGTCGGCGCCCAACGCGCGAGTTCCCAAATCTGCGCGAGTTCCTCGTCGCTCACCAGTGTCGGAGCGAAACTGTTGGCGGTGCGCGCCTCCGTGTAGAGCAGCGCGCGTGCCGCCTCGTCGAGTCCTCTTCCTGAAGAAGTTGCGTGACTCATTGACTTCCTTTCTGCTTGTTACTTCTAAACGACCAGTTACAGGGCTGAAGCTAGCGCCATTAATAGGGGTGTAGGGGTGGCTGACGATGGCGAAGTGACGCACGAACCCCGTGCCTGCGATGCGGCACTCGCGCGCGCCTTCACGTTTCTCGGCAAGCGCTGGAGCGGTGTCATCCTGGGCGTGCTGAAGGAGGGACCGTCCACGTCCTCCGGCTACGGCGCGGAGTGGGCGGTATCAGCGATTCGGTGCTGTCCGACCGGCTCGCCGAACTAGCCTCGGCCGGACTCGTGCTGCGCTCGGTGGATACCCGCCGGTCTCGCTCGCGTACGAACTCACGCCGGCCGGGCGGGCGCTCCTGCCGTCCCTGAACGCCGTGACGGCGCCGGCGCGCGAAACCTGTCAGCATAGCCCGAAGAATCCGCCACGATGGGGAGGGTGTTTGTGCGCGGGGGTCTGTTGGGTCGTGAGTACGCGACGCACCCTTCGCCGAGACGGCCGGATACGACCGACACAACGGACTATTGTGATGTCCCGTCTTTAGGGCGCAGTCACGGGACGAAGGCCAAGACGGTCCTCGCCGATCGATAAGGTCCAACGCTGAACCGACCTCTCCTTGATGATGCCGCGCGCGTGGAAAGGGTCGTTGTCGGCGAGCTCCTCCACGCGTTTGACGGACTCAACGTCGACGACGAGTAGTCCGCTGGGCGGACCCGGCTCGCCCAAGCCGCCAGCCAAGACAAGCTCACCCGCATCGGCGAGCTGGCGGAGGTACGCACGGTGCTCGGGGCGGTGCTCGGTGATGAGGGTGACGTCGTCGATGTAGCGGTAGATGAGAGCGAAAAGTGGCATGTTCGATGCTCCTTCGGCATTACATGTTGGTAGGTCGGTCGGTGGGTAGGATGCCCGTCCTCCCCTAGGCGGGACGACGGGCCTCGGAGACGCGGCCTCCTCGACGTCGGTACCGAGGGTGACTGCGAGCCCGGTGCAGTCACGCCCGTCGGCGTGCGCTGCCGACGCTTCAGCGAATAGCTTCCCCGCAGCAGCAGCCGTGCCCAGTCGTAGTTCGAACTTCGCCGCCGGACGGTAGACAAGCGCACATCCTTGGTCGGGATCAGGCCGAAGAGCAGCTCACTCGCCGGGTCCGTCGCGGCGGCGAGCCCGACCGCTCCTTCCGCTGCTTGCTCACGTCAGGTATCCGGCTGCATTGCCGGACCGCCGGAGTGCTCCCGTCTCGGCACCAGTGAGCACTGCGGTCTCGCCGTCAGCTGCTGCGCTTCACATCCGCCGACCGGCTGTTACGCCGCCGTCGACTGGGATCAACGCTCCAGTGACGAACGACGATTCGTCGGACAGCAGCCAGCGGGCCGCCTGGCCGATTTCCTCAGGCTCGGCCAGACGGCCGAGCAGGTGCAGAGCTCGTACCCCTTCCTGGAACTCGGGTGCGTCCAACGAGCCGAAGACCGACTCCACCATGGGGGTGCGCACGATCCCCGGAAGAAGTGCGTTGACCCTGATCCCGTCGGGCCCGCCCTCGACCGCGGCAGCACGGGTCAGACCGCACACGGCATGCTTCGAGGCGATGTACTCCGCCGCGTTGGGCATCGCGATGACCCCCAGGCCCGACGACGTGTTCACAATCGAGCCGCCATCGGTCATGGCCAGCATCTGGTGCTTCAGACAGTGGAATACCCCCAGCACGTTGATTCGCATCACCTTGGAAAACTCCTCTGACGTGAGGTTCACGAGGAGCTTTTCGTGCTGGGGCACCCCGGCGTTGTTGAACGCGCCGTCCAGCCGGGCGAAACGTTCGACGGCATGGTCGACGAGCGCGCGGGCCTGGTCCTCCTCTGCGAGGTCTGCCGCGAAGAACGACGCCTTGGCGCCGCGAGCGGAGAGCTCTTCGGCGAGCTCGGCGCCGCCGGAGTCAATGACGTCACTCGCGACGACGTGGGCACCTGCGTCGGCCAGGAGTCGGGCCGTTGCACCGCCGATACCACCGAGGGCGCCGGTGACGATCAGAACCTTCGACTCAATGCTGCTCATAATCTTTCTCCTCTGTTCTGGTACAGCTGCGACTGCGCGGTCATCTGCTGAGCACGGCGCCGAGCGCCTGCATCAGAGAGTCGCTGGCATCGGCGACCGGCTCTCCCGCCCGGTAGGCGACGTGGTTGTCTGGCCGGACCAGGACGGCACCGCCCTCACCGACCTCACGAAGTCGCGCCCAGGTCCCGTCGACGTCGGCGAAGTCGCCCCTCTCCCCGATCACGGCCACGGTGACCGGGACACCCAGCTTCTCCGCTGCCGCCGCGGCCGCCATCGACCACGGTCCCCCGCCAGTCGAATCGGTGAGCAGCAGGAATCCGTGCCGGTCGACGAGGTCGTGTGTCGATAGCCGCTGCCCCTCGCGTTCCAGCCAAGCATGCGGAAGCCTGTGTCCGGGGCGAGTTGTGGGAAGGTACTTTGTCCCCATCGGGTCATTTGCTGGCGGCACGGACCCGTCCGCGACGAACGCGCCCTGGTCGTAGCGGAAGCCGAGTTCCAGGTCGTGGGCCTGGAACTCGGTCCGCTGTGTGCGGAGGACTTCGGCGGCGCGAGCCCGGCGCGTCTCGCCCCGCGGTCCCTCGGCGAAGAAGGCTTCCATCGCTGCGCGGTTGGCCTCCGGTGGTTGACCCGGCACCAGCCCTAGCCCTGCGTCGATGACCAAGTGGTTAAGGAAGGTGAACATCGCCCAGTCCACGTTGCGGGCCCCGACCGGCTGCCGTTCGAGCTCGTAGCTGTCCAGAAGCTCGGGCGCTGCCTGCTCCTTGATTACTGCGGCCAGTTTCCAGGCCAGGTTGTGTGCGTCCTGGATCGCGGTGTTTAGCCCGAGTCCGGTGGTCGGCGGATGCCGGTGCGCGGCGTCGCCGGCGACAAACACCCGGCCGACCTGGTAGTGGTCGGCCAGCACGCCCTCCAGTACCCAGTGACTGACGCGTAACACTTCGATCTCCAGGTCGGGCAGGCGGAGTAGTTCCTTGAGTCGCGGGACGATCATGTCCTCGTCGAACCGCTCGGGGTCGCCCGGGGCGAAGGCGAAGCTGAGCTGCCACTCTTCGGAGTGCTTGCCCCAGGTCGGTCCCATCGGGACCATCCCGCCGCTTCCCCAAGCCCCTGAGCCGTCGGGATCGATGAACCACGTGATCAGACAGCCGTCGTCGACGTAGGCGGAGAGGTCGGCCTTGAAGTGGCAGCCGACCATGTCCAGCATCCCGCTGGGTCCGTGCAGCGCGATCCCGATCTGCTCGCCCACGGTCTTGCCGCCGTCCGCGGCGATCACGTACTGCGCGCGCACCTCGTATACGGCGGCGGTGGTGCGGTCCTGGATGGTGGCGGTCACGCCGCTGTCATCCTGGGTAATGGTGAGCAGCTCGTGTTGGAATCGCACCCGACCAGGCGCGCGTTCCTCGGCGTGTCGTTTCAGAATCGGTTCCAGGCGGATCTGCGGCAGGTTGCTCGACAGGGCCGGGCTGTCGGCGACGTAGGTGTCGTACAGGCCACCGCCGCCGAAGGCATCCATTGTGTAGAAAACGCGCCGGTCAAGGGGTCCGTCGCCGCCGAGTGAGGTGGTCCAGCGCACGCTGCCGAAGTGTTCGGGTCCGGCACCGGCCGCGTAGACGGACTCGGCGATGCCGTACTGCCGGAAGATCTCCATGGTGCGCTGGTTGAGGTAGTGGGCTTTGGGTAGGTGTGAGGTGTCGGCATGCCGCTCCACCAGCAGCGACTCGATCCCTAGTTCGGATAGGAAGATCGAGGTCGACAGGCCACAGCCGCCGCCACCGACGATCAATACGGGTACTTCAAGGTGAGACATCGACGTCTCCTTTTCGTGCTCGGAAGGGCGTGTTCAGGAAGACAGGGCTTCGGCCGGGGGCGGCAGGTCCGGTGTGGTGCTTAACGCCCAGGCGCGGGTCTGCAGCTTCTCCGCCGACGTCCCGTCACGCCGTTCGGTGATCATCAGGTCTGGGGAGAAGCCGACTCCGACGGGGTCCCGGCCGTACTCTTCGCCCTCCATGTAGGCCGTGGCCGCGTCGGGGGTGCGGAAGTTGTCGACCTGCAGTTCGACGAAGTTGCCGTCCGGATCGCGGTAGTACAGAGAGGTCGTCACCCCGTGCTGCACCGGCGCGACCGGAGTGATGCCCTGCTCCTTGAGCTCGGCATAACGTGCGAGCAACGAGTCGAGGTGATCGAAGGTGTAGGCAGTGTGGTGCATGCCGGAGGCTGCCGGGTTCTTCTTTTCCAGCTGCACGGGGGGCTGAATGAGGGCGAGCCGGTGGTGCTCCTCATCGAAGGTCAGAAAGCACAACCCCTGTCCTTCGTAGACGGTGTGCGCCTCGAGGACCGTGTTGTACCAGTTGCGCATCTCCGCCAGCTGGCTGGTCTGCAGAACTACGTGCGCGAGATAGGGTTTGGTGCTCATCCGAGTACTCATCTCCAATGTTGGTGCGTTCGTTCAGCCATGGTTGCGGGCGCGCCGGAACGTATGATGCATCTCGCCGACCAGGTCCGCGGCGGTGACGAGGTCGTCGTCCGGGCTGATCAACAACTTCGGCTTACGCGCCCACCCGATCCCGGACGGGGTGCCGGTGAAGATGAGATCCCCCGGGTACAACGTCACCACGGAGGACAGAAACTCCACGATCTCCGGCAGCGAGAAGATCATGTCGCTGGTGCGTGTCTTCTGGACCAGTACACCGTTAAGCGAGCAGCTGATCTCGATGTCGTCCGGGTCCTCGAACTCGTCAGGAGTGACCAGCGCGGGCCCGATCGGAGCGAATCCCGCGAACGACTTGCCCATGTTGAACTGTTGAGGTGCCGGTCCGGCGCCCTGCAGCTCCCGTTCGGAGAGGTCCTGGCCGACGGTGATACCCGCCAGATGCGCCCACGCCTCCTCGGCCCGCACACCGGCGGCCGTCCGCCCGACCACGGCCACCAGCTCCACCTCGTAGTCGACCGATCCCTCGGGCAGATCGATCACGCCGCGAGGCCCGGTGACGCTGGACGGGAACTTGGTGAACACCATCGGGGCCTGAGGCAGCTCCAGCCCCGCCTCGATCGCGTGCTCGCGGTAGTTCAGGCCGATGGCGAAGACCTGCCGGGGCTGAGGGGCGGGGGCGCCGAGAGCGTCGCCGTCGACGTCGACGGTGTCGGCCGCCGACCAATCGCCCGATGCCCAGTCCCGGAACTCGTCCCAGCTCTCATAGATCGCCTGCGGATCCGATCCGAAGCGGCCACGGCTGGCCGTTTCGACGTCGACCCCCCGCTCGCCGTCGACGTCGATCGTCAGCCGGCCGGCGACGTTCAGGATGCGCATGTTTCTTCCTTTCTGCGCCGTGCCCCGATCTCGGAGTACCACGGCAGCACGTCGGGGTGGTCCACTACGCCGGAGTTGACCGCAGTGTCTTGGCCGATGCCCTGCAACAGCCGTTTGACAGGCACCTCCAGCCTCTTTCCGGTAAGCGTGCGCGGAATCGCCGGCGCCAGCAGGATCTCGTCCGGTACGTGCCGGGCGGAGCCCTGCCGGCGGATCTCGTCAGCGATCCGGATACGCAATTCCTCGTCGAGGCGGGCGCCGTCGACGAGTGTGATGAACAGCGGCATCCAGTACCCGCCGCCGTCCAGCTCGGCACCGATCACCAGGCTGTCAGCGATCTCCGGGATCCGGTCGACCGCAGCGTAGATGTCCGCGCTGCCGATCCGTACGCCGTGGCGATTGATCGTCGAGTCCGAACGGCCGTGTACGAGGGCCGTGCCCCGCGAGGTGATTGTGATCCAGTCACCGTGCCGCCACACTCCGGGATAGACGTCGAAGTAGGCCTCACGGAATCGGAGGCCGTCCGGGTCGTTCCAGAACCGCACCGGCATCGACGGCATCGGCGCGGCGACGACGAGCTCTCCGATGCGGTCGGTGGCGTGCCGACCGTCCTCGTCCCAGGACTCCACCCGAGCACCGAGCAGCCTGCACTGCATCTCTCCGGCATACACCGGCGCGAGCGGGTTGCCGCCGACGTAGCTGGTGCCGACGTCGGTGCCACCGCAGGGCGCGTCGAGCCAGAGGTCGGACTTGACCCGGTCGTAGACCCAACGCCAGCCGTCCACCGGCAGCACCGAGCCGGAATAGAGTACAGACCGCAGCTCGCTCAGGTCATGGTCACGGCCCGGGACCAGACCGGCCTGTCGGGAGGCGGTGAGGTAACCGGCGCTGGTGCCGAACTGCGTCGCCCCGGTAGCGGCGACGATCTCCCAAAGTCGGTCCGGGCGCGGCCGGTTCGGCGAACCGTCGTAGAGGACGACGGTCGCGCCCACCATCAGCGCCGCCACTGCAGCATTCCACACCACCCAGGCCGTCGAGCTGAACCAGAAGAACCGGTCCCCGGCACGTACGTCGGCGTGCAGCGCCAACCATTTCAGGTGCTCCAGCACGATGCCGCCCTGGGAGTGCACGATGCCTTTCGGCGGCCCACTGGTCCCGGACGAGTACAGAATCCACAGCGGATGATCGAAGGGCAGTCGCGCGAAGACCAGCTCTGCCGGGTCCGCGACGATCTCGGCCCAGGTGGTTACTGTGACCGGCAGGTCGAGATCGACCGCGTCGTGGATCCGCGGCACCACGACCACCCGCTCGAGCCCCGGGAGGCTCTGCGCGAGCTGTCGGATCGCCGGGACGCAGTCGATGTCGCGGCCGGCGAACCGGTAGCCGTCGGCGGCCACAAGTATCCGTGGTTGCACCTGCGACAACCGGTCGATTACCGCGTCGGTGCCGTAGTCGGGGGCGCAACAGGTCCACACCGCTCCCACCGCGGCGCTGCCGAGCAGTGCGATCACGGCTTCGGTAATGCTCGGCAGATACCCGGCGACACGGTCGCCCGGGCGGATCCCCCACTCACGCAGCCGGGCGGCGAAAGCGCCCACGTGCCGGTGCAAGTCGGTCCACGAGACCTCGAGGGTCGGACAGTCCTCGCTGACCTGGATCAGCGCGGGGCCGGCGGCATCGTCACCGCGCAGGGCCTGCTCCGCGTAGTTCAGGCGGACCTGGGGGAACCACCCCGCACCGGAGAACCCGGACCGGGCCGGATCCCGCTCCGGCGACCAGTCGCCGTCCGCGGCGACATCGAGGAATTCAGCCAGCGACGCCCAGAACCCGCTGCCTGGCCGGACCGACCAGGCCCATAGCGCCTCGTAATCGTCGGCCGGCACACCCGCCCGCTCGGCGATCCAGTCGGAGTAGTGACCCAGTCCGCTCGCAGCGCGCCGCTCGGTGGACGGGGTCCAGAGAATCTCGTTGTTCGTCTCGGCGGTCACTGTCCATCTCCGGGCGTCATTGGCGATCTCCTTCGAGCATGCCCGTCGCACTCGACGACTGGGCCAATGCCATTTGTTGTAATTGATAGCGGCAATGTCCTGCTCATGCTGTCGCACATCCCACAAGCACAGACCCCACCGCCCAGGACGACGGGGCGGCACAGATGACACATGGAGTCAGTGCCACACCAGATGTCACGAGAGGTCCTTCTGGCACCGGTCGGCAACCCGGACAAGCGACTTCCCCATGTTCCGGCCCTCGAGCAGTCGGACCAGCGCCGCAGGCGCATCGGTCAAGGAAGGAGCTATCTCCTCGAGATGGCGAATCTTGCTATTTTGCAGCCACACCGACATTTCAGCGATGATCTGATCGAACCGGGCGAAGTGGTCGGTTGCAAGGAAGCCTTGAATCGAAATCCGTTTGACCAATATGCGGCGCTCGATTCGCGGACCGACGGCTTTTCCATCTGGCGGCAAACTGATTGTTCCACAAACCGCAACGCGGGCACCGACATTGAGGTTCTCCAGCGCGGCGTCGAACGTTGCTCCGCCGACAGAGTCGAAGAACACGTCGACACCGTCCGGACATTCGCGGCGGATCGCCTCGGCCAGATCACCTTCCTCGCGATAGTTGATGGCTGCGTCGAAGCCGAAATACTCGATGCACTGGCGGCATTTGTCGTCCGAACCCGTCAGGCCGACTACCCGTGCACCCCTGAGCGCCGCTAGCTGACCTGCGGCGGAGCCCACGGCACCCGCCGCAGAAGTGACCAGGACAGTCGAGCCGGGCCCCGGCCGTCCGATATCGATCATCCCGACATAGGCCGTGAGGCCAGTGACGCCCAACACGCCGAGCGAAGTCGAGATCGGCGCGAGATCAGGATCGATCCGGCGCTGAATCTCCGACTTATTCATGGTCGCCCACTCCTGCCAGCCGGTGAATCCGACCACCAAGTCCCCCGCACGAAACCCTTCGAGGTTGGAGGTGACGACCTCGCCGACGCCGAAGCTTCGCATGGGACTTCCCACGGGGACTGGTGGCAGATAGTTCGGAGCGTCGAGAATCCAACCGCGCATGGCGGGTTCGATAGAGACGATGAGAGTTCTGACGAGGATCTGTCCTGGGCCCGCTTCAGGAATCTCTCCCTCACGCTCGACGAAGTCTTGCTCGATCGGCAAGGTGGTTGGACGGCGGTCCAGCACGATCTGGAGGTTGCGGGACACGGTTGCTCCTCAACGAGTCAGACTAGATTGTGCACAATATGCTGTATTTGTAGGTACGGAAATATTTGTCGAAGCGGATCCGTGTCGCCGATCGAGCTCAGCCACGGGACTTCCCTTCACCGAGGTCGCCGCGTTCATCTGGCATCGCTACCTCCGACCTTCGAACTCGCACCGGGCTGTCTCTGACCCAGGGATGGTCAGGGTTGAGCGGGTTGCAACTGCGGAGGAGTGAAGAAGCCCTCAACGGTGACGAACTTCGTCCCGTCCCACCTCAGGATCGAGATTCCCGGGCGGTGAATGCCGGGAAACTCCGGTGGCGCGGCACCGGCGGGGCTTCCGAGGAAGGTCGGGATAGTGGTGGTGCTGCCCGGCGCCAGAGTCGTCGTAAGGTACTCCTTGAGGGTGGCTGCGTTGACCTTGTCTGCTCCGATGGTGTTGGCAGCGTCCGCCAGGAACATGACGTTGGCGAAGCCCCACTCGGCCAGTGCGGAGCGGGCGATGTCCCCGAACCCGTACTTATCCATCGCCTCCCGGAAGATTTTCACATCGGGATCGTTCAGATCGTCAGGGTTGGTGAACTCGCTGATCACGTTCGCGCCGACGGCCGCGGGGCCGGCGGCTTCGAAGACCTCCGCGTCCATTGCCACACTGTGGATGTAGATCTGTTCGGGCTCGATCCCTTGCTGTTGCAGCTGACCCCACACCTGCGGGATCTGACTGCCGTTGACCAGGGTGAAGACGGCTTCGGGATCCGTGCTGGTCACCTTGGCGACCGAAGCGGAGAAGTCCGTGATCTGGGGATTGAAGAAGACCGTGTTCACGGTCTCGACGCCGGCCTCCTTCGCCGCCTTTTCGAGCTGCTGCGCGTAGGTGCGGCCCACCGGTTGGTCCTGCATCAGCAACGAGATGTTCTTCAGCTTGGCCGTGGTGCCGAGGTAGTGGCCGAGTCCATAGAACTCACCGACCCCGCCCGGCCCGATGGCGAAAGAGTTCGCGCTTTGGATCAGAGTCGGCTGATTCGGGGAGTTCATGGTGATGATGTTGTTCTTCTCGAAAAGGGCATCACCTCCGGTACTCGAGAAGTCGTCGATCCCGATGACGGCCAGCGATTTCTGCGCGACCGCCTGCTGAGCACACGCCGCGGAGGCGCCCGGGTCGAACTTGGAGTCACAGCTCGTGATTTTGATCGGCCGCCCGCCGATACCACCGTTGTCGTTTATGTACGCCGCGGCAGCCTTCGCCCCGTTCGGCATTGCCGAGGGGGCGAAGCCTGGGACACCGCTGACTTCACTGATGTCGGCGATGACGATGGGCTCGCCGGTCAGCTTCGCCGCCGCCTCGTCCAGTAGGGAATTCCCACCCGAGCTCGTGGCCTCACCGCTGCCGCACGCTCCGGTGAGGAGTGCGGCGACGGCAAGCACTGCCGTGAGTCCCAGTCTCTTTCGATGATTCATGTGCACTCCTGATCAATGGACGATGGGTAGGTACGAACGTCCTCGCGGCAACCTCGGCGAGCAGGTGCAGAGGGCCGTTCGACGCCTCGCGTGTGGGGGTGTGGTTCGTGAAGTCTTGAAACAATCATGCTGGCGTGGAACTGGCATCTCAGGCCGTGGCACGTAGTCGCGTGCGGATGGCATTCTTGATCTCCTGGTTCTTCAACGCGATGCCGTCGGGCTGCAGGACGACGGTCACCACCAAGAGCAGGCCGGTGAGGACATCCCAGTACTGCGCGATCCCCGAGATCTGGTTGAGGAGCACGAAGAACACGCCGCCGGTCACCAGGAACCCGGCTTGATACGCGCCGCTGATCGCTGCAATTCCGCCGATGAAGGCCACCGCCACCACCGACAGAGACAACGCAGTGACGAAGTTGTTGCCGGAGGTCGCACCCGCCTGGTACGCGAGCAGTCCACCGCCGACCGAACCGATGGCGGCCGACAGAGCGAAGGCGTAGATCTTGATACTGGCGACGTTGACGCCGGCGACCGCCGCGGCGCGCTCGTTCGCCCGGACCGCCAGCATCTTGCGCCCGACGGCACTTCGTCGAAGACTGGCCACCCCGAGTGTCACCAGACCCAGAACAACGAAGACCATCAGAGCGAACGCGGTCGGGTTGGTCGCGGCGTCGAGCGAGAGCCCGAAGATCGACGGGGCTGGCACAAGCCGCCCGGTCTGTCCACCGGACACCTCGTAATTCTGGAACACCGCGGCATCAACGGCAATACCTATACCGAGCGTGATCACCGCCAGGTTCACCCCGCGGATACGCAATGCCGGCAGGCCGATGAGCGCACCGATCAACATCGTGATGAACGCGGTGAGGACGATCGGCAGTGGGAATGGCAACCCCAGGTTGGTGCCCAGCAGCGACGCGCCGAACGCGCCGACCGCCGCGAAGCTCAGGGGGGCAAGATTCGCCTGGCCGACGTAGCCCGTCACCACCACGAGGGAGAGGGCCACGATGACCGCGATCATCGACGCGGTGATAGCCGCCTTGAGCTCGTTGCCCGTGAGCAGCAAGGAACCGATGATCACGACCGGAACCAGGATCAGCCAGACCGGCGTGACACGGCCGTCGGTTGCCCTGGCCGGCCGCGGCGGTGTGAGTGTGCCCCGGAGCGGAATTCGCTTCCCTGCCACCGCGATAGCGATGACTACGACCACCAGCGGGAGTGCGATTGCCATCCCCTGAAGCGTCCAGAAGCCCGTCACCACCGACTGGCCGATCCCGATGAGGACTCCGGCCACAGCGGTAAGAGCGAAGGAGGTGAAGCTCCCGACGAGCGCGGCGGCCAGTGCGGGCAACACGATGAAGGTCAGTGCGTTCACGTTGAGCCCAGAAATCGGAGCGATGAGCGCACCCGACAGACCCGCGAGAGCGCAGCCCAGCGCCCAATTCGCCGCGGCGACGCGGTCCGGGGAGATCCCCAAGAGAGAGGCAGCACGCTCGGACTCAGCAGCCGCACGCGTGGCCAGCCCGAAGCCGGTGTGACGGTAAAGCCAGGCGAGCAGGGCCGTGATGACGACAGCGGTGCCGAGAAGGTAGAGCCGGTCTACTCCCAAGGAAACACCCAAGAACTCGACTGTAGTGACGGGCAGCAGACGCGCCGCCTGCTGCCCGGTCGCCATGCTGTTGTGCCAGAGCAGCACCGCGAGAGCGTTGAGCGTCAGTAGCAACCCGATCGAGGCGATGACCTGGGAGAGCGCAGAGGCGTTCCGTAGAGGCTTCATGACCAGCACGTAGATGCTGACGCCCGCGAGCGCGCTGAGGATGCAGGTCACGAAGAGGGCAAGTGGCGCTGGAACCCCCTCCCTGACTAGTGCACTGCAGACGAAAGCACTGAACATGGCGATCGCGCCCTGGGCGAAGTTGACGACTCCGGACCCCTTGTAGATAAGGACGATTCCGAGCCCGAGGAGGGCGTATGCCGCTCCGGCACCGAGCCCGAGCATGACGAACAACAGCAGCTGATCCATGGCTATTCTCCAATCGCGGCGGGATCGACCTCGCCGAGGTAGCTGGCCTCGAGCAGGTCACGGCGCTTGCCGAGCTCGGCTGCCGATCCCGCCAGCCGGATCTCCCCGTGACTGAGAACGATGGCCCGGTCGGCGATGTCCAGGGCAAGGTCGGTGTGCTGCTCGACCAGCAGTACACCGACGCCGAGCTCGGTGGCCGCGCGCCTCACTGGCGGCGCGAGGGACTGAGCGACGACGGGCGCAAGGCCCATGCTCATCTCGTCGATGAGGATGGCTTTCGCCTCCCGGCTCAGTGCCCGCCCGACCGCCAGCATCTGCTGCTCGCCACCGGACAGCAGACCCGCTCGGATATCCAGCTTCTTCCGCAGCGGAGGGAAAAGGTCGAGGGCGACCTCGGTCGACTTTCGGGCCGTGGCTCTGCTCAACGCGACCGCCAGGTTCTCCCGCACCGTCAAGCCGGAGAGCACGGCACGATTGTCGGGCACGAGGCAGACACCACGCCGGCTGACCAGATGCGGCCTGCCCCCAGCCACCGGCGCTCCGAGTGCCTCCACGGCACCCGAGATCGGCGTCAGCACACCGGCCAGCGTCAGTAGCGTGGTGGACTTCCCTGCGCCGTTCGCGCCCAGGATAGCGACGATCTCCCCCGGTAACACCTCGAAACTGATGTCACGGATCGCCGGGATGCCCCGGTAGCCGCTGGTCACGTTCGCCATACTCAGGACCGGCGTCGTCACAGCACACTCTCCATGGGTGCGGCGGCCTCGGATCCCAGATAGGCCTTCACGACCCGCGGATCCTGCAACACCGCCGCAGCCGATCCCTGCGCGATGATCTGACCAAACTCCAGCACATAGACGTAATCGCAGACACTCAGCACCAGACCCATGTCGTGGTCGACCAGCAGCACCGTCCGGCCATCGGTCGTGAGCTGACGCAGCTGACGTCCCAGTTCGATGCTCTCCGCGGAGTCCAGGCCAGCCGCCGGCTCATCGAGCAACACCATTCGCGGATTGGCCGCCACCGCCCGCGCCACCGTGACCAGCTTGCGTTGGCCCAGCGAAACACTGTCCGGCATTCGGCCCGCCAGATCCTCGATCCCAAGACTCGCTAGCGCCTGCTCGACACGGTGCGCGGCATCGGCCGACCGGGAAGGCCAGAACGGCGCCCGCACCATGGACAGCCAAGACGCCCCCTCCGCCGCGACCAACAAGTTCTCGCGAATGCTCAGGTCATCGAACAGCTCGATGCTCTGAAACGTTCGGGCCAAGCCGACTCGCGCCCGCTTGTGCGGCGGCATCCGTTCGACGTTCCGGCCAGCGAATCGCACCGAGCCCGACGACGGCACGAGCCCACTCACGGCATCGATCAGGGTGGTCTTACCGGCGCCGTTCGGACCTATCAGCCCAACGAACGCCCCCTCGGGAATATCGAGAGACACCGCATCGACCGCGCGCAGCCCGCCGTATTGCACCGTCAGTTCCGTCAGTTCCAGCAGTCCCACTCGGTGGCCTCCTCATTGAGCGTCGGCGCCTCGGTGATTCACGTCACCGGCTGCACGACTTTGCGACTTGGCACACAGTACATTGTGCAACAGTGTTTTGTGAAGACGGTCTTGCAACGACGATGTGGAATCGCGTGATTGACAGCAGATCGCACTGGTCTCGGAGCAGTTCGACGCCATGGTCGCGACGCGATCGGGTTGGCCACCGCCGCGGTCCGCGTCCTCCCGACTACCGGAGACGATTCGCGAAAGATGTTCTTGGAGATTGTTTTTGGCGCGCCCCAACCTGGCCGGGTAGGGCTTCTCCTGATGATCTTGACATCGCACCTGGATCATGATGAGAAGGATTACCTGGCCACCTTGCACTCGGTCGCCGATCGGCCCATGGCAGGGGTCCGGGCTCGCCGCTATCCCTCCGATACCACCGACGTCGAGTGGGCACTGCTGGAGCCGGCGCCACTCAGTGCGGGCTGCCCGACCCCGGTAGGTGGCCCCCGGAGAACACCACCATCGGGACATCGTTGACGCGATCCACCGACAACGGCGGTCGATTGCGGGCTCTCCCCTGCGGCCCCCGGCATGGAAAATGATCCTGCTCGCGTTGTACCAGCCGGCGATGTAGCGGAACAGCTCCGCCTCCGCCTCCCATCTGGCGACGAATACGGAGGCGCGGTGCATCAATTCGATTATCAGGTTGACCACAGATTTTCGGCGAGCGCGTTATCGAAGCCCCACGCTGCCGGTGGACGGGCCGATGCCCGGCATCAATCAAGTTCCGTAGCACCTTCGGGTGCACCTTCAGCTACTCGGCCGGCCGCTCGATCACCGGTCCGGGCTCGGACTCACGATAGAATCGCACCGCCTTCTCTCCGCCGGCGGATACTCCCGCGTTCCCACATTGATGCCCTTCCTCGGTCTCCACGATCAAATCTGGTTCGGAAGACTTCGGGAAAGCGGGAAAGCTCGGTCGTGCTGTGTCGCACGCTCTCCAGGTCAGGCGGCCACGACAGTGCGGACCTTCGGTGTGGCCCAGGAACCGGAGCGACGTCGTCGAACGCTGCGCTCCTGTCGATTGGAAGGAGTACCGCAAGAGGTAGACCTACTCGCTACGGCTGCCGCGTGACGCGGCATTCGATGCAGATCCGGTTCTCCGGCCCGACAGAGCTCTCAGCTTGACAGCTCGCCTCTGGCACTGATCAATTCGGTGATCTGGTGAACTGTGGTCTGAAGATGAGTCCGCACGATGCGCGCGCAGACTTTGCCCTTACGCGCCTTGAGGGCAGCAACGATTTCTTCGTGCTGTTGCTGCACTGCCTTACGGTAGTCGGGGTCTTCTTGCCCGTCAGGACTTACCGTGAGCTTGGCGTAGTTTGCCGAGGTGACACGAAGGTTACTCAGGATTTCGAACAGTCTGGGCCGGTTCGCGATCTTGTAGATGGTGTCGTGGAGCACGCCGTTGAGCTCGATGTAGCGGTCCGGCGCAGCCGATGACATCTCGGCGACGATGGCTTCCAGCTCTGTTACCTGATCGTCTGTGATGCATCTCGCCGCGAGTTCGGCGGCCAGTGGCTCCAGGGCGAGGCGGATCTCGTAGAGCTCCTCGAACTCCTCGGCAGCAGGTTGGAACACAACGACACTACGGTGCGCGTCTTGCTGCACGAGGCCTTCCCGCGTGAGTACCGCGAAGGCTTCGCGGACGGGTGTGGTGCTCACCCCGAACCGCTCGGCGACCTCGGTCTGACGCAGACGTGTTCCCGGCGGAAGCTCGCCCGAATGGACCATGTTGCGCAGTCTCTCGGCGACAAGGCCTGCTCGGGTAACGGATACCAATTTCTCCGATGTCACAACCAACTCCCACCCATTGACCCCTCCGCGTTGTCGGCGCGGGGACGCTTTCGTCAAGAGTATACGATCCGCCACCGAGGCCGCACAGAGTCATGCCGGCACCCGGTGCGGAAGGAATCCGTTTCTTTTGCCGGGGGCAACCCGAACTAGCTCGCGCCCCGTACGCAACCCCAACCGATGGTTCGTCACGATGTCGCCCATCTCGTACCAGCGATGAAGCTTCCCTTTGCCGCACCCAATTTGTATACTGTGCACTCGACAACTGGCAACTTCCTCGGCCTCGCGTGCGCATCAGAGCACAGCGTCGGAGCCGGACGTTCAGCTACAGGAGAGATTCGCGATGCCTTCAAACCCGACGCCACTGGCGGACTCGGTAAACATGCTGATGGATCGAGCCGCCATCGAAGACCTGATTACAACGCTCTTCCACTGCGTGGATACGAAGGATTTCGCGGGGGCCGCGAAGCTCTTCACAGAGGACGGCGAGATCGTGCTGCCGTTCGCGTCCTATCCGGCCACAGAGCTCGTCGAGACGTCGGAGCGCATATTCGCCCCCTTCCAGGCCACTCACCACATGATCGGGAACGTCGCGATCACGATCGATGCCGACTCCGCCCGGTCCCGGCACTACGTGCGGGCAACGCACGTTCCAGATACGACGGTGGCCTCTCGACACGCCGACGTCGGCGGCTGGTACCACTGGCAGTACCGGCGGACCCCCGAGGGGTGGCGCATCACCCGATACGAACTCACCTTCGTCTTCTCGGACGGCATCGAATTCGACCCGACTACATGAACTAAGTGCCCCGCTCCTGCCGCCCACCCCATGTCAGTGCGCTCGCGTGCGGCACCGGAGCACTGCTTCTGGTCGGTAGACGTGCCGCGTACCTGCTGACACTGCCGCTGCTGGCCATCACGAATGCCACGTTGCTATCCGGACTGCGGTCCGGATAGCATCGGCCTCGGGCCGGTTGGACTGCCCAAGGATGCCGGAAAGGCCCGGCAACCCAACGTTTTCGAGGAGAATCACATGACTGTTGCAGCGCCGACCGGCCTGGCGGCCGGAACCTGGGCCATCGACCCGGTGCACTCGTCGATCAACTTTTCCGTCCGCCATCTGATGGTCAGCAAGGTCCGCGGTACCTTCGGCGCCTTCAGCGGTGCCATTACCGTCGCCCAGGACGGCAGCCCCTCGGTGACCGCCGACATTGACGTCGCATCGTTGAATACCGGCAACGAGCAGCGCGATGCACATGTGAAGGCCGCGGATTTCTTCGACGTCGCGAAGTTTCCGACCGCCAGCTTCCGGTCCACCGGCGTCCAGGCCAAAGGCGACGACTACGTGCTCGACGGCGAGTTCACCCTTAAGGGCGTCACCAAGCCGATCAGCCTCGCGCTGGAATTCAACGGTGTCAACCCAGGCATGGGCCACGGCGAAGTAGCCGGTTTCGAGGCCTCAGTAGTGCTGAACCGCAAGGACTTCGGCATCGACCTCGACATGCCGTTGGAGTCCGGTGGCGCGGTCCTTGGCGACAAGATCAACATCACCCTCGAGATCGAGGCGCTCAAGCAGGCCTGACCCGGCTCGCGGGCGCGCGCGTATGACTACCGGCGGACGGCAAGTTCGGCGCCTGGACGGATCGCGCGCTCGCGTCGAGCTAAGCCGAGACTGCGGCACCGGTGAGCACATGCAACTGCACCACATTGGCGTGCAGAGCATCTTCGAGGTCAGCCATCGACTCCTGGCCGGCGCACACCGCCACATTGTCGACGGCTGGCAGTTGCATCCCGACATGGTCGGGACCAAAGCTGCCGGCATCTTCGATCCGCTCGTAGTTCGCCCTCGGAAAGCTGTACCAAGCCTTGGCTTTCAATAAGGAGCGCAGCGCCTACCGGGTCCAGCCGCTTATCCTGCAGCGCCTTGGCGCTCTGCAGCAGATGGACCTGTCGCGTCGCGGCAGCGGGCAGCGCCAAAGCAGCGGCACCCACCACGGCGGTCCTCCGGGCCTGTCGCATCGGCGGCAGCACGAGCGTGTCTCCTGTCCGGCACCGGTCCAGCGGACGCGACACCGTTTTGTGAACGAACGCGTGATCCAGTCCCCTTCTTAGCGTCTCGTCGCCACGCGCTAACCAGCGAACCCACGACGTCGAGGCGGACTCGGCAACACTGCGGTGGGTATGGCGTGCCAGCGGCCCCGATTCTCGTCCTCGCCTGGGCTGAGTGATTTCACCGTGCGCTCCTGGAAATCCTCGTCGGCGACGTCCTGTTCATCGACTGGTAAGGGCGTGGACTCGATCGCGATCTTTTTTCTGCTTCGTGGACGGCGTCGTAAGCCCCGCGCTCGTGAATCGTGGCCAGCGCACGGTGGGCTCCGGTCGAGCGCGTCCGCGGCCTCGTCCGCCCACGGGGGACACGGACCGTGGTCTGCGCCGCGGCTGCGGCCCTCATGCGACCGCGAGCTGCATTGATCGGAGGCGATTCCATCCGCGCCCTCCCCTAGCCTCTCGGCGTTCCCGCTACCCAGCGAAACCCAAGATGGCGTGGTCTCACGTTGGATCACCCCGCAACACCATGATTCACGGCCGGGAGGAAATCGCACCTGCCAGAATGTGGATCGCTAGGGCTCGCGATTACAGCACCGCGGAGGTCACATCACCGCCAGACGACGTGCACGGCGCAAACAGATGCAAGCGCATCCGGAAAGGCCGAGCAGTTGCCGCCAGGACCGCGTGGCATATTTCAACCACCTCGCGCTCCCCAGCTCCGGTGCAGTAGTCCACACCGGCATTGTGGAGTGCCGTGGGTAGTATTTCTCGTCAGCGTGCGCGGCGTGTGTGGTTCGCTATGAAATCACGCAGTCGGACGCGGATGTGGGGCTCCAGATGGCGTGCCGATGGTCCGTCGAGAATTTTGCCGAGCCGCGCCACGTAGCGTGCGGGTGTCATCCCGAACCCGACGAGGAGATCTCCGGTGTTTCCTCCCCCGTATGGGAGCCACCGCCGGGCGAACTCGAGGATCTGGGCGTCCTCGATGACAGAATCGTTCATCATGGAAGACCTCCTTGGTTATCGAAAGAAGCTTTGCGCGAATTGCTTTCACTTGAATGTCGAGGTTTCCGGCGCGGCAGGAGGAGCGGATGAGGGGTCCGGCCACGACGCCGGCGAGCCCCCGAACTCCTCGGCGGACTTGGCGTGCTCGACGAACTCTTCGGGCTTGACCCACCGTTCGGATCTCCCCGGTATCAGGCTGGTTGTTCGGACTGGATGGCGTGCTTGCGGAGTTCGCGGGTGGCCAGCACCATGCGGTGAACCTCGTCGGCACCGTCGATGAAGCGCATGGTGCGGGCCTGGGCCCAGAGCATCGCCAACGGGTGATCCTGTGTCATCCCACCGGCACCGTGGACTTGGATCGCCTTGTCGAGGACCCAGCCGACCGCGTCGGGGGCCGCGACTTTGATCGCGGAAATCTCGGTTCGCGCCTCCCGTGCACCCACGGTGTCGATCAGCCACGCAGTTCGGAGAACGAACAGCCGGAGCTGATCGATCTTGACGCGTGACTCCGCGATCCAATGCTGAATGATTCCCTGGTCAGCAAGTCGTTTGCCGAACGCAGTCCGCTCGTTCGCTCTGCGGCACATCAACTCGATGGCCCGCTCGGCCATGCCGATCATGCGCATGCAGTGGTGAATCCGGCCCGGACCGAGGCGGGCCTGCGCGAGTGCCTGTCCGCGCCCTCGTTCACCGAGCAGGTTCCGCTTGGGAACACGAACGTCCTCGAACCGGACTTCCGCATGCCCACCGTGGGCCCCGTGCGTGAAGCCGAACATCGACAGTCCCCGAACGAAGGTCACGCCCGGCGTGTCTCGGGGCACGAGTACCAGACTGTGTTGCGAGCGAGGATCCGCGTCCGGGTCGGACACGCCCATCACCACCAGAAGCTGACAGTCACTACTCATGGCTCCGGTCGACCACCACTTTCGGCCGTCGATCTTCCAGTGATCGCCCTCGTCAGTGATAGTCGTGGTCAGATTCGACGGATCCGATGATGAGACGTCGGGCTCGGTCATGCAATAGGCAGATCGGATGGTGCCTTCAAGCAGGGGCTCGAGCCACCGTTGCTGCTGCTCGTCGGTGCCGAAGAGGCTGAGCAGTTCCATGTTCCCGGTGTCGGGGGGATTGCAGTTGAATGCTTCCGGCGCCACCTCCGGACTCCACCCCGTCAGTTCGGCGATCGGGGCGTACTGGAGGTTCGACAGTCCGGCGCCCCGCGGATCATGTGGGAGGAACAAGTTCCACAGGCCCCGCGCTTTGGCTTCCTTCTTCAGGTCCGCCATGATCGCCGGTCGTTCCCACTGCCGGTCCCCGGCGGCGGGATCGTCGTGGAAGTGCTTTTCGGCGGGGAAGACGAACTCTTCCATGAATGCCGAGACCCGATCGCACATCTGCTGGGTGGTCGAGTCGAAGGTGAACTCCATGTCAGTCCTAAGTCCTTGTATTCGCGGTCGGGGGCGGTAGGTCAGGGAAGGGCCGCGAAGCCCCGCTCCGCGAGCGGCTGAACCATCGAACCGATGTCGTCGAACCCATCCCCCACCGTCTCGCCGTTGACGAAGCGAAGGTGGATGCCCTCCAAGATGACGGCCATCTTGTAGAAAGCGAAGCTCGAATACCAGCTCAACTCGCTGACATCGAATCCGGTAGTCCGTGTGTAGCGCTCGACGAGGTCGTCGAAGGAGGGGTATCCGGTGTGCGTCGACGGGGTGCCGGCAATGGGGTTGGTGATGCCCTCCCACCCCGACCAGAACAGATGCACCAAGCCGAGATCGGTAAGGGGGTCACCGAGAGTGGACATCTCCCAGTCGAGCACGGCGGCGATCGTCGGCTGCTCACCGATCCGCGCAATCATGTTGTCGAAACGGAAGTCACCGTGGACGATCGACGCCTCGGACTGCTGCGGCAGCCGCTCGCCGAGCCGCCTTCCCAGCTCTTCGAGCACCGGCAGCTCTCGGAATTTCGACGCGGCGAGTTGCTTCCGCCAGCGTCGCACCTGCCGCTCGAGAAACCCCGCCGGCCGGCCGAACGTGGTCAGGCCGAGCGAGTCGTAGTCGCGAGTGTGCAGCGCCGAGAGGCAGTCGATGTACTGGTAGGACAGTGCCGCGCGGTGGGCCGGCTCGACCTCACTGAAGTCGCTGTCCGTTCGAAGGACCTCGCCCTCGATCTTGTCCATGATGTAGAAGCTTCCCCCCGCATCCGGTGCGGCATCGTCGGCGTACACGATGCGAGGAACCGGGACAGGGCTGTTGGCCAGTGCCCGCTGCACGGCGACCTCACGCTGCATATCGTGTGCCGTTTCGAGGCGGTGCCCGATCGGTGGCCGGCGCAGGATCCACTTCCGGTTCGGGCTGGCGAGCTCGAAGGTCAAGTTCGATCGCCCACCGGCGAGGAGACGTACGGCGAGTTCGTCGGAGGAATCCAGTTCGAAAAGTTCCTCGAGCTTGCTCCGCACGTGGGCGAGATTGAAGGGCGCGGATCGCGCGATCTCATCGACCTGGTTCATAGGTTCCTCAATATCGTGACAAGTAGAAGTGTTCAGGGGTTGGGAACGATGCCCGTGCCGGCGGGAAGCTCGTTCCGAACGAGGATCTTCACGTGGTCGATCGTGCCCGCGGTCGGCCTGAGTGCCGCGAACACGTCGTGAACCGCGTCGAGGCTGGCGTACCCGGTCACCATGAGAGACGGGTCGAACCGCCGGAGAACCCGACGATAGGACTGCGACGGACTCATGCCGACGTGCGGCAGGACAAATTCGTCCCACCGACGTTCCCGTTCGTACCCATGGTTCGCTCAACGGTTTCGTATGAGAGCGGTCATTGCAGGTCCTCAGCTGCGAAGCCACTCGCGAGTTGCCGCTTGACCGCCGTCAGGTAACGGGCGGCGTCGGCGCCGTCGACGATGCGATGGTCGTACGACAGCGACAGATACGCCGTCGACCGCACCCCGATCTCGAGTTCCTCGATCTCGCCCCGAATTGGGACGACGCGATCGACGACGGTTCCGATCCCGAGGATGGCGGACTGTGGTTGATTGATGATCGGGGTGTCGAATAGTGCCCCGCGGCTGCCGGTATTGGTGATGGTGAACGTTCCGCCGGACAAGTCGTCGGCCCGGATCGTGCCCGTGCGGACACGATCCGCAGACTCGGCAATCGCGCGCGCCAGTTCAGGGATACTCAATGCCGCGGCGTTGCGGATGACAGGCACCATCAGTCCCTTGGCGCTGTCGACGGCCATCCCGAGGTGCACTGCACCGTGGTGTGTGACCTCGGTGTAGTCGGTGTTGAGCGAGGAGTTGATCACGGGGTGATCGGTGAGCGCCTCGACGGCCGCGGCAACGAAGAACGGCAGGAACGACAGCTTCACCCCGGTGCGACGGTAGAAGTCCTCCTTCTCCTGCGACCGAAGCCTCGCGATCGCGGTGACGTCGACCTCGACGACTGTCGTCAATTGCGCTGAGGTTTGCAGGGAGTCGAGCATCCGCCGCGCGATCGTGCGGCGAATCCGGGGCAGCTTCTCCACCCGGTCGCCTCTGCCTAGTTTCGTCGCCGCGGACGGTGACGGCTTGGTGACGGCAACCGGGTCGGCCACGCCCGGCGGAATGTGAGTGGGCGCCGGTGCAGTTGCAGGCGCGATGCCCGGTACCGGACTCGCAGAAGGCTCCTCTTCACCCTCCTCTCCCAGAAGAGCCAGTGCCGCACCGATCTCGACGACTGCATCCTCGGGGGCGAGGATCTCGAGGAGTGTCCCGGCAGCCGGGGAGGGGACCTCGGTGTCGACCTTGTCGGTGGCCACCTCGAGCAACGGTTCATCCTGCTCGATGTGGTCGCCGGAAGCTTTGAGCCAGCGGGTAATGGTCGCCTCGGTGACGTTCTCGCCGAGCGAGGGCAGCACCACCGTGACGGTGGTCTGAGTGGTGGTCATCTGTGTGGATCTCCTGGTCACTCGACAAGTGTTTTCAGCCGATGAGGTCGAGGGCGGCGCGGACGACGGCATCGGTGTCGATGCCGTGATAGCGGTAGACGTCGTCGAGGGAGCCGACCTGCCCGAACTTGCTGACGCCGAGTGCGGCGCCGGGGACCTGGTTGATCCCGGTCAGGAACGCGAGGGTGTGCGGGTGGCCGTCGAGGACGGTCACCATCGGTGCCGCCCGATCGGCGGGGAACACCTGGTCGAGGATCCAGGACGGGCCGTCGGCGAGGCCGCGGCGCGCCTGCACCGCCTCGAACAACCGTCCCGGGCTGGTGACGCACACGACGTCGGCGGCGATTCCCTGCTCGGCTAATCGGTCGGCGGCGGTGAGGGTTTCGGTGATCATGGCGCCCATCCCGACCAGGGTGACGGCCGGATTGCCGGTATGCCGGAGCGTGTACGCGCCGGCGACCACCTGACGGCGGCGGCGTTCCCGCGCGGCGGGGTCGGTGGGGACGGCGGCGAGGGTCTGATCGACCGGTCGGGTGGAGAGCCGCAGATACGACGAGGAGCCGTCCGGGCGGCCGAGGCGGGAGATGCTGTCGAGGAGGGTCCACTCGACGTCGATCGCGAAGGCGGGTTCGTAGCTCACACACCCGGGCTGTTCGAGGCCGATCGACGGGGTCTTGATCGACTGATGCGCCCCACCCTCCGCCGCCAACGTCACCCCAGACGGGGTGCCGACCAGGATCGACTGCCCACCCGCATAGATGCCGTACGACCACGGCTCGAGCGCCCGTTCGACGAACGGGTCGTACATCACCCCGATCGGGAACAGCGGCTGACCCCACCGACTCCAGGTGGCCCCCAGCTCACCCATCAACCCGACCAGATTGGTCTCGGCGATCCCCAGTTCCATGTGCTGCCCGGTGGGCTTTTCCCGCCAGTGCATGATCGTCTCGGCATCGTCGTCGAACCAGTTACGGCGCTCGTTCGGCGACCACACCCCCACCTTGTTCAACCACCCGGCCAGGTTCGTGGTGGAGCTGACGTCGGGGCTGACCGTCACCACCCGCTTCGCCGCCTCCGGCGCCTGACGGGACAGATCCAGCAGCGCCCGGCCCAACGCGGCCTGGGTCGTCGACGTCCCGGACGGGGTGCGGCCGATGTCCGCCGGCACCACGGGCGGGGTTGCCAATTCGACGGGGTCACGCCGCAGCCACTGGGCAACCGCATCGCAGACCCGGCCCGCGACACTGTCCGGCTCGAACCGGGCCCACGGATTCGCAGGGTCCATGCCCAGTTCCGCGGCCAGTTGCTCGTACTGCTCGATCGTCAGCAGCGACGAGTGATTCTGCGGGTGGCCCTGCGTGGGCAGGCGGTGGCCTTTAATTGTGTAGGCGATGATCACCGTGGGGCGGGTGTCGTCGATCTGCCCGTACGCCGCCCGCAGGGCGTCGAGGTCGTGGCCGCCGAGGTTACGGATCGCGCGCACCAGGGTGTCGTCGTCTAACTCGGCGATCAGCGACGCGATCGCGGCCGCATCCGGGCCGTCACCCGGCAACCGCACCCGCACCTGCCCGGCGTCGCACCGCAGCAGCCGCTGATACTCCGGGTTCTGCATGTCCAGGATTCGGGTCCGCAGCGCCGCACCGCCCGGGCGGGTGAACAGCGATTCGAGCAGGGTCCCGAATTTCACGGTGAGCACCTGCCAGCCGGCGGCGGAGAACATCGCCTCGAGCCGGCCGGCGGCGATGTTCGGCACCACCCGGTCCAACGACTGCCGATTCAGGTCGACGATCCACACGATCTCTCCGAGCTCCGATACGGAGGTGTCGAGGATCGCCTCCCACACGGCGCCCTCGTCCAGTTCTGCGTCACCGACGAGGGAGTACTGCCTGCCCGTGCCGGCGCCGCCGATGGCAGTGTCAACGTAGCGGCGGGCGATGGCACCCCAGATCGGGGCCGTCGCACCGATACCGACCGATCCGGTCGAATAGTCCACCGGATCAGGATCTTTCGATCTGCTTGGGTACGACTGCAGACCTCCGAACTCGCGCAACGCCGTCAGATACTTCTCGTCCAACTCACCGAGCAGGTAGTTGATCCCGTGCAACACCGGCGATGCATGGGGCTTCACCGACACCCGGTCACCGGGCCGAAGCTGCTCGAACCACAACGACGTCATGATGGTCGCGATCGACGCGCACGATGCCTGATGACCACCCACCTTCAACCCTGTCGGATTCGGGCGAACCCGGTTGGCATGATGAATCATTGCCGTCGACAACCACAACACGCGCTTCTCGATCTCCACAAGCGCTTGCGGAGTGGTCGCGCGCGGGGTGTGCTGCGAAGTGTGGTCGTCGATCGTGTGGGCGTAGTTCATCGTTTTCGTCCTTGCCTGTGAGTTCCTGGCACCGAACCCGATCCGCCAGCCCAGGTCGTGAGCGAGGCGGATCGGCGGTGACGGGCAGGCGGACCTTTGGGAACCGAACCTACCGCGGGGCGGCGTGGCGCCGTCCATGTGTCGAGTCCTTCTGTGAGAAATCAGGTTCCAGTTGATCATCGGCATACACTCCGGGCAATACCGATCGCAGAGTTTCAGCATTCTGCGCACCATCCCGCGCTCCCCCGAGTTGGAGGTTGTCACAATGCCCAGCACACCCGCCGTCGATTCCCTCGACGCCCGCATCCTCGGCGCACTCAACGATGATCCGCGAGCAACGGTGATCGCGCTGGCCGACAAGACGGGTCTGTCCCGGAACACGGTGCAGGCCCGGCTCGGCAAACTCGAAGCGCAGGGAGTGCTGCATTCGTTCGAACGACGCATCGACCCCGGCGCCCTCGGGTACCCGCTGACCGCCTTCATTCTCACCAGCGTCATGCAGCGGATGCTGTCTCAAATCGCGGAGGCGCTCAACGGAATACCCGAAGTGGTCGAGGTGCACGGACTCAGCGGTGTCACAGACCTCCTCATCCACGTCGTCGCCCATGACGCCGACGACCTCTACCGCATCGCCGGCCACATCCTCGACATCGACGGGGTGGAGAAGACGACCACCGCACTCGTCATGCGCAAACTCGTCGACTACCGCCTCACACCCCTGCTCAAACAACTCGTCGACAAGGACTGATCGGGTTCGGCGTGGGCATCTTGCCCACCGCACTTCCGCCGGATCGGTACTTCGTGTGCAGTCTGCGCAATGGCGTCGGCGGCGATTGTAGGTTGTCAGCGGTGATGCTTGAATGGTCGCCCGAGCTCGCCCACCCCCGAGCCTTGTCCCTTCACGCGCACCATCCTCCGATCCCGAGGATGTCCGGCAGGTCGCGAAGGCGTCGCATCCGAGTCGTTGTCGACCGTGTCGTCGTCGACCGTATGGATCCGACAAACCGTTTTGATCCGAGGATTCCCATGAGTGCACCGACCCGACTCGACCGCCCCGCTCGCCGTACCTGTGCTGACACACGTCACCTGCCACAGCTGGTAACCGGGGCGCAGGCTGTCGTGCGCACCTTCGAGGAACTTCGGTGTGGATTGTGTTTCGGGATCCCCGGTGGTGCGATCCTGCCGTCGACGCCCCTCCTCGACGACCCGCGTCCGGCACGTGCTGGTCCGCCATGAACAGGGCGCAGGGCACGCCGCCACCGGATACGCCCAGGCCACCGGCAAGGTCGGGGTTTGCATGGCCCCGTCCGGCCCCGGTGCGACGAACCTGTTACCCCGCTCGCGGACGCGCAGATGGACTCCGACCCGGTTGTCAGGTCGCCCGCGGGCTCCGGGCACCGTCGGCGAAAGCCGAGCGCCGTCGCCGACATCCTGACCCGGATCGAGGCGCACCTCGCACAGCACGACGGCTACGTCGCGTTCTCCGGCGGCAAGGACTCCCTCGTCGTCCTCGACCTCGCCCGCCGCGTCGAACCAGAGGCCCCGGTGGTGTTCTTCGACTCTGGCCTCGACTACCCCGAAACCTACGACTACCTCACCGAACTCGCCCACACCTGTCGACTGGACCTGCACCGCATCCCCACCGACCCCCCACTACTGCAGGTCCTCACCGACTCCGGCCTGTGGGACCACGCCGCACCGACCGACGCCGCGGCGGCCGCGCGAGTGGATCTGCATGAAGCGTTGATCGCGGAACCCGCCCGACGAGCCCACCAACTTCTCGGGCCCGGTGAACTGTGGGGTGTACGGGCCGACGAATCCGCCGCCCGCCGGCACCTATTCACGCGCGAGGGCTGCCGCGACGGCATCATCACGCGCGGCGGTGTCGACGATTCCGATGCGAGGATGTGTCATCGCAGGTCCTCCGCCATCGCACGAGGAGAGGGAACGCGCTCGACGGCGGTTCGCAGCCTGTCTGATGCAATTCCCGAGGGTTGATGCAGATATGGCTTCGACGACTGCGGCCTCACGTGACCGAGTAAGGTCTGGATCTCGTCGAGCATCGCCCCCGAGTCGGCCAGATTGCTGGCGAACCCGTGACGCCCCTGATGCGGCGAGATTCTCCGCGACAGTTGGGCCCGCCTACCCAGCGTGACGAACATTTCGTTGAGCGCCCCAACACTCATCGGCGCCCCCAGAGGCTCCCGAAACAGGTTGACCAGCAGGAAGTCGCAGTTCGCCGCTGCAGATTGTGCATCGCGCTCGAGGAGGTAAAGGTCCATGGCACGAACGGTGAGAAAGTCCAGGGGAACCGCTCGTTGCCTGCGGGATTTCGCCCATGCGCCGTTCGGATTTGTCCGGCGCACCACATGCAGGTGTGCACCCGCTACCGCGCACTCGTGAACCGAGTTGTCCGGGAGCATGTGCAAGTCGCAGCGACGCAGTCCGGCAGCCTCACCGCGGCGCAGTCCGACGCGAGCGAGCAAGAAGACGATCAATCGGTCACGCGCGTTCCTGCAAGCCTTGAACAGTGCCACGATCTCAGCGTCGGTGGCGCGGTCTACGGTCGATTCGGGTTGATGCAGTCCGTGCCGCGCCCGCATCCGATAGCGCAGATCGCCGGACTCATTTTGCGCGGCCAGGGGAAGATCCTGGGAGTCGGCGACCTCGTAGAGCTGTTCTGTTACCCAGCCAGGAAGCTCGTTCGCGGCCACCGCGAACCTCAGAAAGCCGCGCGTGGCAGTGAGAATCCAGTTAATCCGGGACGCGCCGCGCACAGGATCCACACCAGGGCCGACCAGCACACGGTCGCTGCGCGCGGGAGTGTGCTTCAACCACACAATGAACAGGCCTAAATCTCTTGCAGCGGTGGCCCAGTCGCGTCCGGTGCTCAGCGACCATCGCCGGCAACAGTCCGATCATCACCAACTCCACTAGAACTGATTCCACCAGGACGCGAACGAGTTCCACCACGTCCACGGCCAGATCGCCACGTTCCCGATACCTGCAGGAAGGTCGAACACAGCACCGGTCATGACTGCGTAGTTCGGGATAACTTCCCGACCATGCTGTGTATCGGCACCGCGGCCCTCAGCGCTACCTATCCGACAAGCTCGTGGCGCATCCACCAGCTCACCCCCACTTTCGGCATCTAGATGCTCGAATGTTACTGCGGCACAGTCATATTGAACCACCCCCGTCGGGGTCGACCGATGTCCCCGCGCCGATCCCCGGTCTCGCTCGCCCGGTGCTCGACGAACTTCGAACGTGTCATATCGTTCCTGCCCCGGTGACCGGGAACGCCAACACTGCGGCAGGATGCTGTGGTTCCGGGGTAACTCCGCAGGCCGTTGTCCTGGCTCTGTGCTCCTCAGAGTGCGAGCAGCCGCTGGAAAAACTCGCGGTACCGCTTGAGCGCGAGACGAAGATCCTCCGTCGAGCCCTCTTCGCCCCGAGCCCACTGCTCCTCGAGCCGCGAACGGGTCTCCGAGAATCCGGTGGTGATCCGGTCGACGACGTCCGACACGAGACCGTCGGCCTTCTGAACGCACTCTTTGGGATCATCGACGAAGCCCGACTGAACCTCGTCCCAACGCGAGCGGAGGACCGACAGCTCGTCCTCACCAAAAAGTGTCTGATCAGACGCTGATTCGGTTACCTCAGGGGACGGTTGGGCTTTCTCCGTCGAGCTGACGGGCTCCTCAGTCGAGCGCTGGTCTCCAACCGGAGAACTGGATGCGTCTGTGGGCCGCTGGTCATCGACCGGAGAATTAGAGGCGTTCGTGGACCGCTGGTCCTCCACCGGAGTACCGGAGGTGTCCGTGGACCGCTCGGTGCTCTCGGCTGCGGGGCCGGGAGCCTCGGTCGGCGATTCGGTGGTTTCGGCGCCCGGTGCGGTTCCCTCACCCGAAGTGCCGGGCGCCGTCGTCGGTGATTCACCCCGCCCGGTCGGGCTGGCACTCTCGGGTTGCTGATCTGGGGTGGTCATGCGCGCGTCTCCTTCGGCTTGTCTTTGTTCTCATCCGTCTCGAGCAACTGCTCGAATAGCGCCCGATAATGTACGAACGCCTCACGCTGATCCTCGGTACCGACGTCGCCCTGCTCCTGCGCCAGATAAATGCTGTGCGCCCTTCGGTAGTTCTCGACGACCTTCGGGTGATCCACCGAAATGTCGGCCGCCCGCTGATCGAAGTCGTCGATCGGGTAACCACGCTCGCGCATGACCTGGATCACGAGCCGGTCTGCCGCCCCGACCGCACTGGACGGATTGTCGACGAACTCGATCTGCACCGTCCGCCACGAGTCGGCGTACTTCGCACGCGCCTCGGGCGGCAACGAGACGATATCGAGCTTCTCCCGCTTTCGTTCGCGCGCGGCGAGCTCGTCTTCCGCGGCATCGAGGTTGCCGACCTCTCCCACAGTCCGCTCGTACTCGGGACCAAACCGTCCCCTCAGCCGTTCCGTCCGCTGACGGCTGCTGACCACGCGCGCAACGATGACCGCCACCACGGCAATCACGACGATGACCGCGATCAGGATCCATCCCCAAACAGGCATTCCTCAGACCTCCTCGTTCCTCGAACGGGATACCCGAGCGGCTTGCTCGGAAACGCAATTGCGCACCCCGCCGATCGGGCGACCACCCTGGCGCGCCTGAGACAAACGGTGCTCCGAAGGGTCCAGCGCTGCCGGCCGTCCTGGTCCGCGCGAAACAGCCGCTCCGCCCACCGGACGGTCGACCCCGCCGAAAACGCTGGCCGACCTCGCGGTGATCCCGGCGTCGATGGCTGCAAGTCGGTCGTCGTCAGCCACACGGCGGAGGTCGATCATCGACGTCGATCATCGACGTTGACGTCGAACGTGGGGATGCTCGGAAACCGCCGGTGTGAGTCGATATCACCTCAGGGCCGAGGAGCCGCCACCGCCCCTGCGGCCGTGGCCCGCCGGGCCCGTGCAGAGGCGTGGTCTCACGCCGTGATCCCGACATATCAACAACAACGCGGCGGCTGGGGTCAGCGGGCTTTGCCGGTGAACGACACTGTCACGTACTCGCTTCGACCCGCCAGCAGCCAGAACACCGTGCAAGCCCGCGGGCCCACAAACCTTGGGCAGCGAACCGCCGCCGCGCCCACCGGCCCGCAAAGGCCGGCCAGACCATCACCATCAGCATCGACGCGGACGGCAACCTGAACGGCCCATCCCCGGCAGCCGGAAACACCGTGGCCGCCACATGCACAGTATCGAGCACCCGTGGCCGGCGCCATCGTTCTCTCCGCGGCACTCGAACAGACTGCAACCGAAGCCAGTTACGGCGCTGGCACAGGGAGTGGAAACAGTTCGACATTCCACCCCGATGACCCAGCGTGCGATCTCGCGTTCCCACCCTGGTGCGGGCGGGGTGCGCAGCTACCGGTGATCGATGCGTCAGCGCGGGCCGAGTTCGTCTCCCAGGCGGCAGCGCGCGTCAATGACCGGGACCCCGTGACAGTCATATCACTATGCGCTGCAGGGCTTTCGCCGAGTCGAGGATCGCCGGATGCTCCAGGTTCAAGGGCTCAACCCGCACCAGAGCGGGTCGCAACCAGGAAGCCAACACCGACCACTGCGGGCGGTGATACGACCACCACGACACCGCCTGCCACGCCCGACCCCCCGTGTGGGGTTCGGTCTCCGACCAGATCCGATGCCCCCACCCCTGGGTGGCCGTCAGATTCCGGGTCACCACCTGGGTGGGCCGCAGCCCCAACCGCACCAACTGGGCCGGGCCGTCCAGATCGAGGATCCGCAGATCATCGGGCAACTCGAACACCCCCAGCGCCCGCCGCGACCCCGGCAGCAGCGGGAACTCCAACATCGACGCCTCCCAGCGGGCGAGGTTCCCGAAACTCTCCCCGCACGCCGCCTCCGCCAGCCGGGAGAGATACCAGACGTGATAATCCGGGTGATCGACCCGACCGCCGCGCTGCGGCCGATGCTCATACAACGGGTGCCCCGGCTCCCCCGGTACCGCCGCGGACAGAAACGGGAAGATGCGGTAAACCAGCACTCAGACGGCCCCGCCCCACGCCTGCGCATCCAACGCCTCGAGCACCGGAGCAGGCCCGGACAGCTGCAGCACATCGAGCGGACGCGCACCGCCCAAGTACGCGTTGGCACTCTCGAGCCACGTGTGGGCGGCCGTCTCCCCCCAGACCAGGCGGGCGCGGGCCAGGACGTGCTCGAGGTCGATCAACAACGGCGCCGCGGCCGGGCCCGGCCGCTCCACGCCCTTGATCCACCGCGAGGGCTGCGATCGGTTCACCCCGACGATCGCCGCGAGCTGTGTTCCACCGAACGCGCCGGTCAGGTAGCGCACCCGCTCTGCCGACAACGGATCATCGGCGGCCACCCGCGGCGACCTACCCCCGTGACCACTTGCCCGCGCCGCACGCCCCGCGGCCTTCTTCGCCGCAGCCGCCGCCGTTGCCTCGTCTCGCGCCTTCACCGTCGCCATACACCCATCCTACCCAACATATGTGTTGGGTAACACCCGGTCCCCGCGGCCGTGACCCTGAGCCGGGCCGGAGCACACCGAAGAATCATTGAATGGCTAGCGAACCGCCTGACCTGCTCCTGATTACGCCAGAATCTTCGATTCCCGATCAGTCACCCGAAGCGGCCGCTCGACGTGGGACGACGACTAACGTGAGGACACGCTTTCCGCACCTTCGCAGACCGAGGAGTCCGACATGGCCTCGCCGATCTCCTCCGGACGGCGTACCGGCGCCACTCTCGCTCTGGCCGCTGCGACGGTTCTGATCGGCTCGGCCCCCGCCGGTGCCGGCCCCGCCGCCCCGCCGATTCCACGGGGCTCCCTCGTGTTCGTCAACGACGTGCTCGGTCCGCAGGACCCCGGCTTCTTCAACCCCGACGTGCCGGGAACCCGCGTTCTCCACTCCACTCGAGCCCGGGGTGAGCGTGCTGTGCACCAGCGGCTTCGAACCGACCCCCGGCTGCTCGACACTCGACATGCGCGACTGGACCTCGCCGCAGCGCTCCCTCGTATTCGTTGACGTACCCGTGATCGGACGGGCACCACTGCGTGTGTGGATGGACATCCTCCCCCGCCTGTGACGAGGGCGCCCTGGGCCAACTAATGGAACACCTCTTCCCTCACTGACAGCGGGCATTCTCAGGTGCGTGCGAGCCGCCACCCTCGGTGGGCTACGAGATGCCCTGCGAGGCAACCGATCCTCGCTCCAAGAGGAAACGCGATGACCAGATAGAACCACGGGTAGACGACACCGATCCCGGCCGCTGTTAGCCGGTGCCTCACCCGATGCTCACCTCACGGGCGAAACCACCCGCCCCCGACAATCGGCCACCGCGGCCCACCAACCCACCGCGAAGATCACAGGGCTCCTTGCGATGTCGAGCAGTCCATCACCAACTCCCCCTCGCGGCGTGTCACCGCCCCGGAACCCACGAGCAGGCTCGGGGGTGTCAGCGCACCGGCGGCTCCGCCCCGGTCGCCGGGCACATCCCAATCACCGGCGAGAACGACGAAGGCCCTCGAGGACAGCCGGCGCCCAACGGCCTTGCTCAGGCACTACCAGTACCGAAGATCCTCACCGAGCTTGCATCTCTGCGCATCGACGAGATGTGTGTGCACCTCCAGCACGACCTGAACCAGCAACCCACCCCAGGCCCCGCCACCGCATCCCCATCCGGCCCAGCCGACGAATACACCCGCGCCCATGCTGCCGCCCGCACCGCCGGCCAGAACCTCGAAACCTCCGGTCCACGAACGCATCACCGACGCCCTCGAACAACCCGAATAGCAGGTTCAGTCGGGGTGAAGAACAGCTCCATCGTCATGAAGGACCATGCCACCAGCGCCGCCATCGGCACGAACGCGCACACTAACGGCAGGGCGAAGTCCACACCCGGAACTGCCGCGGCGACGCGGCCCGTGACGGCGACGACCTACGAGGCCATCTGTTCCCCGGTGACGAGGAAAATCACCCGGCGCCCGACCACGACGGCATGGTCGCCGAAGCGCTCGTAGAAACGCCCCAACAAGGTCACATCGACCGCGGCCGGGATGCTGCCGGTCCAGGCCGGATCCTCGATCAGGGTGAGCAACCGCCGGTGCAGGTCGTCGAGCTCGTCGTCGCGTCTACCGATCTCGGCTGCCAGTTCGGGATCGTGCGTGCGCAGGACCCGTTCGGCGAGGCCGGCCAACTCGGACGCCACCCGCCCCATCTCGGAGAGCAACTCCTCCGCCGCACCGGAAGCGACGTGCTCGGGATGACGCCGGCGGACACTTTCGGCCACATGCTGCACCAGCCCGCCCATCCGGCTCAGATCCGCCACCAGGTGCACACCGGTGACAACCTGACGGAGATCACGCGCCACCGGGCCCTGCAACGCCAACAGCGCCATCGCCAGGTCCTCACACGGACCGCGCAGTTCCTCGATCTGTTCGTTCAGGTCGAACACCCGCTCCGCCAGCGGCAGGTCAGCGAGCACCAGGGCCTCGGTCGCCGCCTGGACCGCCTCCCCGGCCAGCCGGCACATCGACGCCAGACGGTCTGTCAGCTCGTCGAGCTGCTCGTGAAACTTCATCCGCATACCCATCATCCTCGTGCACCTGCCGAAGACAGCACCGGGACCTGTCATCTTCCCAGTTCAGAGCGCTCTCCGAGGCCCCGGTTCTTGCCTTCCATCCACGCGATCACGTCGAACACGCGCAAGGCCGAGATCTGTTCGGGGGGGCCGGCCTCCTCCCGGATCGACCAGCAACCGGCGATGCCACGCTCCGCCGTCGGCGCGAAGGGCCTCCCGAACCGGATTCAGAGGAGCCCGCTCGGTGCCCAGGACCTGGCTCACCACCGAAACCGCAGATCGGAAACAGCCGGGGGGTGTGGGCCGGCGATCAGGTTCGTCGCCTTCATCCCGGCGAACCCCGGCAACGCCCACAGGGCCGTTTCCAGGTCCCAGCCGCGCCATCTCGGGGCGAGCGGGTCCGGTACGTCAAACCAGGTCCCGATCCGGGCCCACCGCCCTCAGAAGGGCGTTCAGTGCCTCTGCTTTCCTGTCGAGGATCGCCCGGGTCGCCCCCGCTGGGATCCCCGCCGGCAGGAGGTGGTGCAGGCCGATCACGGTCGCCCCGAGGTCTGCGTTCAGACTTGGTCCGGCGCGGCTTCTTCCCGATCAGCCGCGGCCGTCGTCGAATTTCTCGAGGCCGGCAAGCCAGTTCCGGGCCCGACCGAGTGCTACATCCTTGTCCGCGTCGTAGCTGTCGGGCCACTCGATCCCGTAATCGTCGATGCGGCCCAGAATCTGGGTGGCAGTGACGATCCCATCCTCCACGAGAGCCGCCACGAACACGCGGTCCTTCTCACGACCAGCGATGGCTTTGGACGCACACAGGTCGACCGGATCGAGACAAAAGCCCGTCCGCCCGTATTCCGACCCGTCCTCGACCGTCACCGCGACCAGCCGGTTGTCCCATTGCTTCGGCAGTACCACCACGTCCTTGTGGATCCCCTCGACGTACACGCCGAAAGACTCATGAAACGGCGAGCCTTCACCGAGGCGTCCGTTGAGCATGAGGATCTTCTCCACCACTGCCGGCGACGCCGGAGCGTCGATGCCGCTCCGCGGAAACACATCGACCTCACGCGACAACGTCGCGTACTCCGGCAACTCCGTCTCGTCATAGGTCCCGAGGATCGACTGGGAGCCGAAGACAATCACCTGACCCTCGTCGAGGTTCGCGCAGGCCGCCTTGATGACCTGCTCGAGCTCCTCGCGGTTCACTTCAGGACGAGCTCACGCAGATCATCGAGGACCTTCATGCGTTCATCCTCGGTCAGCAGCACGTGCAGCGGGGAAAGGTTGCGCATCTCGCTCCCGGTCTCGTCGTCCGACTCCACGATCCGACGAAGGGTCTCGACGTCGTTGTCCTCGACGATTCGTTCCCACCGATCCAGGAAGTCGGTGAAATACGGGCTGCGACTCACATGCTCGCGGACACTCTGCAGACTGCGGCGTACGCGGACGGTGTCGAGGGGCAGATGCTCACGCTCGACCTTGTTCAGGATCGCGGTCTGCATGAGCTTCTGCCGGGTGACCTTCATGTTGACGACGGTCATCTCTCGCTCCCTCATTACTTCAGCCCACTACCAGGTCGGTGCCCACAGTGTACGGGTCCAGCCACCGTTTACGCAGGTCACCCCACACTCACACAGCGACAACCCAACCCCCACCCGCCGATACGAACACGGGGTCACGGGACCGTCCGCGCTACCGCGATCATCCCCGATCGGTACAGATCCGCATCCGACGACGGCAGCTCGTACAGCGTCGGACTCGATAGCCCACACGCCGCGAAGTCGGCTCGCTCGGCATCAGGCCGGCGATATGCGGCGAGCGGGTCGACGCGGCGGCCACCTATCAAAAGCCGAGGGCTTCGGCTTCCTTTACCTTCTCGTCCGTCCAGACTGTTCGAGCGCCTTGCGCTGCTCCGCCGGCAGATCGGGCGTCCACCGGTACTTCCGCCAGAACGCCTCCCGGCGCTCCTACGTCATCGGCGCGTGATCCATGGTGGTCAGCTCCGTCGGTTCGAACATATTTTTCGGTCTGCTGGACCAGGAGTCGAAGTGCGCGACGACATAGGCGTCGTCACCCAGGTACGGGCGGTCGTAGTACCGGTTCAGCGCCGCCACCGCCGCAGCGTCCGAATCCGTCGCAAGAGTGGTCGGCAGCCGGAAGGTCATACCCCGCACCCTCTCACCCACAGGTGCCGGTCACCCCCAGGTGCCGGCGACCGGGAACCGAACCCGAGGGGTCGCTACGCGCCGGGCCCGGAATCAGGAGCGGTGTTGGCCGCGGCGCGGCCGCCGGCTGTCTCCAGCAGAAGCGTGCGGGCCTTCTCCGCCAGATCCGGCAGGCCCAGCGCACCCCGCCAAATCACCGTAGGCCCGCGCCGGGGCGGGCCGGCCGAGTTCCTCGTCCACCAGCACCACCGGGCCGGTGGGATACGCAACCCGCGCCACGAACCGGGCGACCTCGTCGGCGGTCAGGACCTTCCCGAGCGGCGGCGTGGTTGCTGCACCGGTCAGGGCATTCCCCCATTGTCAGAGCTGGACATGGTGTGGACAGTATCGCGTTGCGGGCGTGGCCCTTCGGACATCCCAGGGACGTGTCATCTACCCAGTTCAGTGATACGAATGCGCGATGATCGACGCGCACAAAGGATGGCCTGATGGCAAATGCACCACCACTGGATTCTTCGAAGGCATGGACCGCTGGAGGACTGCGAACCCGCCGCCTGGCCCCCGAGTTCGTGCCGCGGCGCGTCTCCAGCTTGGCCACTTCCGGCGCCCGCACCAGGCTCGCTGGTGGGAGGCTCTGGCACTGACGATGCTCCCAGCCGCGGTATTCGCGGCGGCACTCACCATCGTCGCGCTCGATGACGTCCTCATGGTCCTGCTCGCGGCGATCGCACTCATGCTGGTCGGGATACTCGCGTACGTCGTCTACGCGCTGCAACTGGCGACCCGATCCCGCGCCTACCCCGTCGCCCGGTGGCGGCACCGGTTTCGGGTGATGTGGCTGACGAACCCCGCCAGCACAGTCGGAGCGGCGCTCACCGTTTACGTCCGCCGGGGCGGCGCGGTGACCTTTTCAGGTACCGCCGACACGGGTGGCCGGCAGCGCCTTGCCCTCGATGGCCTTCAGCACGCCCTGACGGGTCATGCCGAGGCCGTCGGCGGCCTTCCTGCACCGACACGAGCGGCGGGAGGTCCATGGCGTCGGTGAGGCGGTCGAAATCGGCGGTGGTGAGCACACTCGCAGCGACCGCAACGGCCAGGGGTAGGTCTCCAGGACCGCCAGGGCCGTCGAGGTGGCCTGCCGCACCGATTCGGCGGGGATGGTGAACACGACCTCGGCGTGGCCGAGTTCCGAGCGCCCGGCCCCGCCGGGTTCTCTTTGCGTGAGATCGTGTACGCGAATGCGTCGACCTCATGCCGGAGGATCTCGCGCAGTTTGTCGATAGCGTCCCCGATGTGGGTGAACTCGGTGGACATCAGATCGACGTCCTTGCTGTAGCGGGCCCGTGGGAGGCGCACCATCATCCCGGTGCCACCCTTGAGTACCCACCCGTCGGGGTCGGCGTCGAACACTCTGGTCAGGAAGCGCGTCATGACATATTTGCGCCGGAGTTGTTGCAGCGGTTGCCCGCTGCTCGCGGATTGATTCTTCAGCCGTTGTTGGATCGAGGCGCGGAACTGGCCGGGGGATGGCGTGGGCATCTAGGGATTCTCACCTGAGTCGGGATCGGTCTGCTGGAAGGTGGCGGTCTCGTTGTCCGGCCCGTTCGGGGTCGCGTCGCCGGTGCCGGTAGTCGGCTCCGGTTCCCCGGGCAGGCGTGCGGTGCTGTTCCCGGCGGCGTGCCGGGCAGCGGGTTCGATCTCGGTCGCCACCGAGTCCCGGATCGCCTCGGTGTCCGGTATCGGCAGGTTCTGCCGGATCGACGGGCGGGCGACCTCCATCGCGGGTGTGAGGGAGGCCGCGGCGACGGCGTGGATCTGTTCGCTGAGCGGTGCCAATTGTGCGGCCGCGAGTCCTTTGAGGGCGTCCGCGACGAGTGCGTCGTTGGTCAGTTTCAGCAGCTCGCCGAACTGGCCGGTGGCGGCGGCGATCGCGAAGGGCAGCACCCGGTCATCGCGGTAGAGGTCCGAGATGGGGCGGGCAGCGCTTGTCGACTCGAGGTGGTCGGCCAGGTCAAGCCCCGGCCGGTGGACGGCGGCGAGGCGATCGGCGAGGGGGCCTTCTTTACTTCTCCGGTAGGCGTCGGCGAGTCCGAGGGTGTTCTCGGAGATCCCAGCCTGGGCGATCAGGGCGTCGAGGAAGCCGCGGCCGTCACCGAGGACATGGCCGTAGTCGAAGGCGAACGAGGCGAGCGTCTTCTCGACATCTGCAATGGAGACCAGTTCATGGGCGAGGGCGTCACGGACGATGCCGGCGAGGTGTCCGCCGTCGATTCCCCCGGCAGCGAGATCGGCGATCGTGCGGCGGGCCGTGGTGACCGGGAGTCCGTCGACGACCGTCCAGTCGTCGACATCGACCGTCCCGGTGTGGATGCGCACATCGGGCAGCCTCAGCCGAACCCGACGGAGACAGGTGAACTCGGCGACGTCGGCGTCGAGGTCGCCGAGCTCATGCAGTTGCGCGGCGCTTCGGTGCGAGACGACGCCCCCAGGAAACGGCTGGGACAGACGCTCCCACGCGGGGGTGTCCAGGTCGAGCGCGACCCACGCCACACGCAGGTCCTGGCGGGGGTCGAACGGGAGTCGGGTCATGCGGTAGATCCCGTGATGCACACGCTCGAGGGCGCCGCGGTCCGCGAGCCGTTTCATCTGCACCCCGGTGACACCCAGCGCCCGGGCCTGCGCCGAGGTGATCAGCCCCCATTGCTCAGCACCGAACTCGGCCACCGCAACGGCAGCATCTCCCATCTTCACGGCACAATAATATCACCGCATGTGCAATTTTCTTGCCGGGCGTCGGTGCGGCCGGGGCACTGCGCACGTCCCGAGGGGTTGCTCCGCCGGGTTTTAGTTCGGGATGTGATTCGCACAACTACTCGCCAGTAACATTTTCTCGACAGCGGGTGCACGCGGCAGTGTAGAGAGACGATGCGAGGAGGGGGTGATCAGGGTTGGGCACGAAGAGAACGGCTTCCTCGAGTATCTCGATCTTCAGGGCGACCTCCCAGAGAGGCCGGGTTCTCACTGAGCGATCGGCAGTTGCACCGCATATCGCCGGGCAACCCGGCGTGGCCAGGACTGCATTATTCGTAAACCGGGTGGCCGTTCGACGATCGTTGGTCGAACTCTTTGCGAGACGGGCGAGGTCCAGCCGGGGATGACGCCCCAGTCGGTACTCGACATTCCCGACGGTTACGACGTCGTACTGGCCTCATGCATCGGGGACCACCTGGAGCAAATGGCCGGGCACCGAATTCACCGTCCAACAAACCTCCACCGTCGTCACCGTGCCCAGCGTCGACCCCGCACCATCCGCCGCCGCTATCGTCCCCGATCTCAGTGAACTGGGCACCCTCTTCGGCAGCTGTGCTTCACCAGCACAACACAACGCCAGCATCCCTCCGCGCGACTGCACCCCGGCCACTCGTCGCCCCCGAGAGCGGATGAGTGCCCGCCTGGCTTCCGTGGTGTCGCCCATTGGAGCGCCGACGACGAAGGAACCGCCTTCTCGGGAAGGCGACCATCGGCCTCAGCGGCCATATTTATATCGGCCTGTGATAGATAACCGAGCCGCTGAGGCTGATTCCGCTTGAGGGCAGTCGCTCCCCTTCTGCCTCGCGCCCCCTAAAGTGCATAGAAAGCGTCCATTCCGGTGCGCATCGGAACAACTTGCTATCCCGAACATGTGCCTGCCGGGCCGCGGAACGACCTGGTCCCCGTCGCCAACACCCGCGGCGTCCGCGGCTAACGGGCCGAAGGGATTACTCAATGACGAGTCCGGATCCTAGCGTCACCATCAAGGCGCTCCGTGAGATGCTGGTGGTCAAAGAACGGGAGGCGAACACCCTTCTCGACCGGATCGCCGGCCTCGAACGCGACCTCGCGCAGGCCACCGACAACGCCCACCGTTGCCAGCGCACACCGCGATCCCGTGTCCATGGGCGGTCGAGGCGGTACCGATCCGGGCATCGTGGAGACCGACGATCGCCTCGTGCTGCAGGAAGTCGGCATCTACACCTACCACCACCCCCTCGCGAACGCCGCCGCGTACCGCGACCAACTCACCGACATACAGGCCGCGATCCAGGAAGCGGTCACCAGCGGTGAGGCGATCGCCGCCTCGAACATGTTCAGCTTCAACAACTCCCTCGCCAAAGGCCGCACAATGACCGCGGACCTGTCGAAACTGATGCTGCGTGCCTACAACGCCGAAGCCGACATCTGCGTCCGCACCATCCGCGCCGGCAACCTCGCCACCGCCGTCACACGCCTGAACAAGGCCGCGGTCACCATCGCCAAGCTCGGCGACATGATGGACATGCATGTCGCCGACGCCTATCACGCCCGCAGGATCCGCGAGCTCGAACTGACCGCGGACTACCTGATGAAGGTGCAGCAAGAGAAGGAAGCCGCGCGCGCCGAACGCGAACGGCTGAAGGAAGAACGCAAGGTCGAACAAGAACTCGCCGCCCAACGCGAGAAACTCGACAAAGAACGCGCCCACTACCAGAACGTGCTCACCTCCATCGGCGGCACCGACCTGCAGGAGAAGCAGCGGATCCTCGACAAACTCGCCGACCTGGACCGGGCGATCGAGGACAACGACTACCGCCAAACCAACATCCGCGCCGGCTACGTCTACGTCATCAGCAACCAAGGCGCGTTCGGCCCCAACGTCGTCAAGATCGGCATGACCCGTCGCCTCGACCCGATGGACCGGGTCCGCGAACTCGGCAGCGCCTGCGTGCCGTTCCCCTTCGACACCCACGCCCTCTACTTCTCCGACGACGCCATCACACTCGAAAACGCACTACACAACGCGTTCACCGGGCAACGCCTCAACCACGCCAACCTGCGCCGCGAATTCTTCTTCGCCACCCCAGCCCAGGTCCGCGACGTCCTCGCCGCCCACGTCGGCAACCTCCTCGAATACACCGAACAACCCGACGCCACCCAATACTTAAAAAGCCGAAGCAACTGGCCGGCGGGCGCCGCAACCGGGCCGACCACCTAACGGCCCGTGCCCACACCCACCGAGCGGCAACAGCAGCCGCCACCGGACTGATCGTTGGCGCCGCTCAGCGGCGGAGCGCGGCCGCGGAAATCGGAAGGCCCGCCGCCGCAAGGCGGTCACACACATCAGCCGGGGTCCCGGGTGGATTGCGCCAGGCCGCGGCCGTCGCGCTGACCGCTTGATGGACCCGTGCCCCGTCGAGGTGGAACAGGTCCATCACGAACTCGTCCGGATGCTTGGCCTCGATGCCGAACTGCGCGAGCTCCGCGGCGGGGATGTCCGGGCGAGCCTCCGGCAAGGTTCTCGAATGTCTCGTCGAGGATGCGATCCGTCCACCGGGCATGCATCAGGCCGGTCTGCGCGAGCCGGATCAGCACGTCGCGTTACACATTCGGGTACAGCACATTCGCGTCGTAGAGCACGGTGAAGGTCACGTCAGTACAGCCCGAGTTCTTCCGTCAGGGCCGCCAACTCGTCCGCGGCGGCACGCGAGCTCCCCAGCTGCGTCCGCTGATAGGCCAGCAGAGAGGATGCCAGGATCCGGCGATGCCGGCCGACCATCCGATACTCGATATGCCCCTCGTCGAGGAGCTTGATCACATGCGGGCGCGAGACATTGAGCATCTGCGCGGCCTGCTGGGTCGTCAGCTCCGCGTGCGCCGGGACAACATTGACCCCCTGCCCGGCGGCCATATTAGCCAACACCTCGCGGATCAGATCGAGCGCCGCGCGAGGAAGATGCACCGACTCCGCCGTACCGGCCACGGTCACATCGAGGGTCTCCCCTTCCGGATCGACATCACGAAGCAACTGCAGGGCCTGCCGTGCCTGCTCCTGCTCGACAACGGTCGGCTGATCATGCGCTGCGGACATCACGCCACCTCCTAAACGAAATATACGCAACAAACGAAACAACCGCAACGGCGGCCAAGCGGGGTCGGCGACGCCACCCTTCTAGGATCGCCCCACGAAGATGCGAGGCGGCCTCCACCGCACTCGGCCCAGGCCGCCGACCACATCGTGCAACACGATGACGCGACCAACCCACACCGTCGGTGGTGCCGCGGCCGAGGTCCGTCACAGGATCCGGTCCGCCGGCACCGTCACCACCAGCGTGGACTCCACGAATTCCGCTGAAGGCGCCCCGCTCTCCTACATTCCCTGCTCGGCAGCGCTGATCATGTTGTCGACGGCGATCTCGGTCAGATCGCCGTCCTCGAGTTCCTGCAACGGGGTTCCGCCGTCGAGGATGTCGGACGGGGTGCGCCACCAGGAGGTGACCCCCCACGGATCCTCGGCAGCCCCCAGCTTGCTGTTCGCGTACGCCACGATCGGCCACACCCGGTGATGCACCGTGTCGAACTGGAACGCCGGATAGTGATAATCGGGGCGCCGACCCAACGGCAAACCGAGCAACACCCCCTCGTCCCGCAACTTCTTCACCAGGGTCCGTGATTCTCCCGCCCGCGGGGCCAGCACCCGGCCCGCCTCCCCGGCCTTGAGGGTCGCCACCTGCTCGAGCAACGACTGCCGCCGCTCGGCCGCCGCCCCCGCGAGGTCCCCGGCACGAGTCCCTACCGGGTCGGCGAACGCCTCATCGAGAATCAGCTTCGCGATCAGCGCCCACTCCTGCCGCGGCGCATTCCGGGTCACATACTCGGCGAACCCGCCAGCCACCGGGGTCAGTCCATGCCCATCTGCTCGGCCGCCACCATCACCTCGACCTCGGCCTCCGTCAACGCCTGGGCGGTGAGCCGGTCCACCGGCCGCTGGCCCCCGATCAGCGGGCTTTCGGTGAACCACCAATCCAGGTTCCCCCACGGGTCGAGATCGCACTCCATGAGCCGGTTCGCGTGTTCGGCGACGGGGCGGATCTGTTTGCGCTCGCGGTCGAACTGGAACAGCGGATACCGGTACTGGTTGCCGACCTTGAGCCCGAGGAGGTGATGGGTCTTCCGTTTGGTGTTGGCCAGGGCCCGGTTCACCTTCCCCGACGGCGACAGAATTTCGGACACCTCCGTCGAGGAGATCGCCTCGCCCGACAGGGAGAGCGGGGACGGGTAGGTGAGGTTGCCGGTCGCGGTTTCCAGCTCGACCGTGCCGCGTCCAGATCGGCCCCTTCCCACTGTGAGGGCAGGACCCACATCATCGGAACCCGGGCCTGAGCGCGGCGCCCGGTCATGACCGGCACCCTCGGCGACACCGTCCCGGGCGGTGTGCGGTAGTCGCTGCAGTTGGATGGTGACCACATCGGTATCGCCGGTATCGAACAACGCCCGCATCACCACCCCGCCGGTATCGGACAGATCCGCGGCGTCCAAAGCGGCACGGAACGCGTCGGTGAGCCAATCCAGCGCCAGTCCGGTCGCACGGAGATCGAACCGGAGCTCGAAATCGACCTCGATGCCCCCGGTCGGGCGCCGCGACGCACCCTCGAACGAGGACACCACGCTCGCGATCTCCCGCTTCCATTCCCCCACGCTCTTCGGGCGTTCCCGCACCGGCGTCCCGCCGACCCGTGAGCCGGCGATCCGCGGCTCCGAGGCGGCGGGGTTCCCAGCACGAGCCGGGGTGTGGACAGACAGGGAACGACCAGAGGCGACACCGCGACGGCCCGGCCACCGGCTTACCGCGGCCTGGGACCCGACCCGACCGGAACCCGCGCTCCGATGGACAATCCGGTCGCGCTTGTGACCCGCGTTGACGCTTTCATTTCTCATGACCTGCCCCAAACCCGGAACCTACGGTTTTTACGATACTGACGAGTGTAATTTTCGTAAGATCATGTGTCCAGTGGGCGCTTGCGGAGCGAATTGACTCAGCACCATGGCTATCGGTCGGCTCAGCCACGTCCTCGGGCGAGTTCGGCGGGGTTTCCTAGGTCGGGTACACGCTCTCCGTGCGCCTCCGACTTCTACCTCGGTTTGGTGTGATGCAGCGACCCGGCTCGGCGATCTCCGCAGCCGTGAATCTTCGAAGAACACGGCGGGCGACAGCACCAGAATTTCGTCGCACAATCAAAAGGACGACGAAGCGCAACCCTGCTGGGGGTGAACGAAATGCGCCCGGACGAACTAGCGCCGACACCGGTCCGGTGGTGGTGGCTGCGTCCCTGGAGCCGCAACCCCCTGATGCGCCGAAGCGACCGCCTCGAGGCCGCCCTGGTGGTGCTCGCCGCGGTACTGATTCTGCTGGCGATCCCCGTCGCCGCCGCGTTCGGAACCGCGACATATACCCGGCTCGAACACCGGACCCAGGCACTGCGCGCCGGCGTGCATCAGGTACCGGCCGTTCTGCTCGAGGACACTCATCCCGCACCCGACACCCTGGAAGCCTCGGTTCGCTCCACCGGCACCCAGGACACTGCCCGGGCCCGCTGGTCCACCCCGCACGGGCACCGCACCGCACAAGTGCCCACCGAGGGGCCCGCCAAGTCCGGTCAGACGATTACCATCAGCGTCGACGCCAACGGCAACCTCACCGGCCCCATCCCCAGCAGCCGCGACACCACCGTGCTCGCCGTGAGCGCCGCAGTCGGAGTATGGGCATCCGCCGCCGGCGCCGTCCTGCTTCCCACGGCCCTCGCACGCACACTGCTGGCCCGGAACCGGTTGCGCCAGTGGGAACAAGATTGGACACAGTTCGACACGCCACCGAGATAACCCGGCAACACCGAACCGACTACTCCCGTAATCGTGCCGGTGGGGGCACCGACCACCCCACCCCGGAGTGGTCCTGCGCGTTCAGGGCCGAGTCGCTACCGCCGCGTGCCGGCTGCGTCCTCGTCGCCCACGTCACCGACCACGCATCTACTGCCCCACCGGCGGGCTCCGCTCGCCCGCCCATGCAACCGGTGAACCGAACTCCAAGCCAGAGTTGAGGAAGATCGTCACCCGTCACGGCGCCGAGCTGTGTCTACCCGTCGAGGAGGTCGCCACTATCGAAGAGTGCGCTCACGCCGCGAGCGAGCCGATCGACGAAAATTGCGCCAGATCGACATTCTCCGAGCGTCATCATTGCTACGTCGGCCGAATATCGTTCCAGTGTACCGGCGGCCGAACTATGTGCGACTCCAGCTTCGATCCAAGTCGTTGCAAGCACTCGGCGCGATCGAGCGACGGTGACGAGCACAGATAGAGTTGATCGCCGTCGACTCCGCCCACTGTGCACGCGAGGCAGAGTTGCTCGGTGTTTGTTCGTTCCAGAAGGACTCCGTTTCTGTCGATACGTTGTGCAGCGCGACCGAATACGTCCGCTACCCACACGCAGCCCCATTGGTCGATCGCGATGCCGTCCGGCGCAAAACCCAGGAACAGTTCTGTCCTGTTTGCCAATCCCCCGTCGGGTCGCAGATCGTACCGACTCAAACGTGCTCCGAAGGATTCGGCCACGAAGAGAAGATTGCTTTTCTCATCGATGACGATCCCGTTTGCGAAAGACAAGCCTGATGTAACTTCCCGATACTCTCCGTCGGGATCGACAAGGAACACGCGACTTGACTCAGGGCACTCGAAGGTTCCGCTCGAAACCCGCTCGATATCAGCGGAGGTCGTCAGATATTCATGGGGGTCGAAGCCGGTTTCCCCGACGTAGCAGCGACCGGAGGTATCGACTGCCAGGTCATTGAGGGTGGTCGCGACTGTTTCGGACAGATCCGCGTGGACCACCAAACCGTTGTCGTCGAGTCGGAGAATCTGCCGTTCTACCATCAGAACGATCAATAATCGTCCGTCCGGCAACCAACCGATACCACCGGGCGATCCGGGGACTTCCAATGTGGATTCGCCGCTGCCGTCTGGAAGTACGGACACTACTTGGTTGAGGTGCATGTCGACGAACCAGAGGCGGCCGCCGTGCCAGCGCGGGCACTCGGTAAACGCGAATCCATCTGTCAGCACTGTGCTTGCGTCCTGTTGATGCACTTGGTATCTCCTTAACGACTGGACATTGTCAGGTATGCGAATCAATACTTCCGGCACGGGAGGGATCTAGCTGCCTTCCTACCGTTTGGTCTTTTCTGTTCCTCCGCGGTAGAAGGGCGGCGAGTGCCGCGCCGACGAGGCCAAATGCTGCGAATACGAAGAAGCTTGTTGCCACACTGCTGCCACGCGCGACAAGGAACCCGATGAGCGTTGGCCCTCCCAGTGCTCCAACTCTACCGGCGCACGAGATCCAAGAAAGTGCTGCAACTCGGGAGGTTGCTGGATAGTCGGTGGCGACGAAACCCGACATGAGCAATTGGGCTCCCAGTGTTCCCGCCCCGGCGACGAAGATGAGTATGTATACAGCGATAATCGGAAGCGCAAGGCTCAATGCCAGAATGCTGACCGATGCGGACAAGAAGACGCATAGAATGACGACTCGCGGGCCCGAGATGTCAGCACGCCGAGCAAGTATCGGCGGCACTATTGCCGCGCCGAGGTTGAGCGCAACCAGGAACATCAACGCAGAACCCAGCTCGTAGCCGTTGGACCGCATCAATTGCGGCAGCCAGGTATTGAGGCCGTACGTCAACATCAGTCCACAGGCGCTCATCAAGCCAAAGATCAGTGTGCGTATCCATGTGCCGCCTGTAAAGAGTGCTATCGGCCCCTTCGCGACTGGAGTTGATTCGGCAGGTGGACGCTCGAGTCCATGCCTTGATGCGTTGGTGGTGCGGCCACCAGATTGGTCTTTGGCTGCCAGGACTGATGGTGATTCGTGAAGGCAGAGTGCCATCAAGGGGACCAACGTGACGAGCGGGAGGCTTCCGAGTGCGAAGAGGAATCGCGCGCCGAGGGGTTCGAGGGTAAAGAATCCGATCAAGGCTGCTACGACCCCGCCGATTGGATACCCGGACCAGGCGATTGCGCTGTACCGATTTCCTTTGCCTTCAGGGGCAAATTCGACCGCAAGGGCCGCCACCAGAGGTACGAAAGCGCCTATTCCTAAACCGACCATGAAGCGTGCTCCCCCCAGAATTTGAGCGTCGGGAGCCGCGGCGCATACTGCCATCCACGCTGAAAACCAGACGCAGGAGGTGATGGTCAGGGTGCGTCTGCCGGTGAAGTCGGCCAACGTTCCGGAGGTAATTGATCCTATGAGCATGCCGACGACCGTCAGTGTGCTGATCAGGCCCGCCTGTGCTGGCCCCATGTTCCATTCTTCGGACGAGAGGAGTTGCGGCAGTACAGTTCCGTACGCGACTAGGTCGTATCCTTCGAATGCTAGGCCGAAGAAGCACAATGCTACGACGGGCACTCGGTGCTGTAGTGCTGTTTTCATGTACACGTGTTCCTCATGTGTTGGGGTGTCAACGGAATTTGATGCCGGAGGAAGTTCGAGTGCGCGGTTTAAGTTCAGGCAGGTTTCTCGATAAGTGACTGTTTCCCGCGATATGAGCGGTAGTCACATTGGGTAGCAGCGGATCTCGACGCGGCCGGCGATCCATTCATGGTGTTGCATAAGACTGGCCGTGAAGCCGGATGGATCGGGACGGCCTGGGCGACATCTGACTGTGCCGCTGCCGAGCATTGATCGTTTCGCAGCTGGTTGGCGGTGCCGCTTATCGACCGGGTTTGGCTATCGACCCTCCTTTATCGCCGGGTCTTCCAAGGAAGTTCTTGGGCGAGTGGCATCGCCGCGAGGACTGCAACGCACTATCGCCGCGGCGCATAGACACTTCCTATCTGATTCGTCCATCTCGGGATGGGAACTGACGTCGCCGAGGATTTGCCAGAGTCTCTCGGCGAAGCGGGCTTCTGACATGCCGAATCGAACGAAGATCTCATCTGCGGGTGGACCGCCGAACGGTGCCCAAATCCGGGCGCACCTGACGATGTCTGCCGCGTCTGGAGACAGGCGATAGTTCGTCTCCTTGCGCAGTTGTGCTCGGCTTCTTTGGCGTCGTGTTCGGTAGGCGTGAATCTCGTTTTCGACTTGGGCTGGTCCATCTACTTCTTGAAGGTCGTGCATGCTCGGTCCATCGGCTCTCGCACCCATATGTGCTCGTTGAGCGTTGTAGGGCGTATCGGGTGCATGTCTACATTGTTGAGGGAACGGGTGGGAGGACGTGGTGACCGTGACGGTCGCCAGGCCGAGTTCATCTGCGGGAGCGGTACTCCCGGAGTAGACCGCGGCTAATGATGGTTTTCTGAATCTCACTGGTGCCCTCGCCGATGAGTAGGAAGGGCGCCTCGCGCATGAGGCGTTCGATTTCGTACTCTGTGGAGTACCCGTAGCCGCCGTGTATGCGGAACGCGTCCTGCGTGACCTCGGCGCAGAACTCGCTGGCCAGCAGTTTCGCCATTCCGGCTGCCACGTCGTTACGCTCCCCGGCGCCCTTCATCCGTGCGGCGTTGACCATCATGAGATGTGCTGCCTCGACCTTCGTCGCCATTTCGGCCAGCTTGAATGCGATCGCCTGGTGCTCGGTGATCGGCTTGCCGAATGTTTTGCGCTGTTGCGCGTACTCGATTGCCAGCTCGAACGCCCGAAGCGCGATTCCGCATGCGCGCGCCGCGACGTTGATCCGGCCGACCTCGACGCCGTCCATCATGAACGAGAAGCCCTCGTTCGGAGCCTCTCCCAGGATCTGGGTGGCGGGGATGCGGAATCCGTCGAAGACCGCTTCAGTGGTGTCTACCCCCTTGTAGCCCATCTTGGCGATCTTGCCCGGGATGGTCAGTCCCGGCGTCACCTCACCGAAGCCTTCTGGCTTGTCGATCAGGAAAGTTGTGAGGTTGTGATGGGGTTTCGTTGCATCTGTACCGGTGCGAGCAAGCAGCGCGATCAGGTTCGACGATCCGCCGTTGGTCAGCCACATCTTCGTCCCGTCGATCACGTACTCGTCACCGTCCCGTGTGGCGCGAGTCTTGATTGCTGCCACGTCGGATCCTATGTCCGGCTCTGAGATCGAGAACGATCCTCTGATCTCGCCTGTTGCCATTTTCGGCAGGTACTTCTGTCTCTGCGCCTCGGTTCCGTGCTGGGCGATCATGTGCGAGACGATGAAGTGTGTATTGATGACCCCGGACACGCTCATCCAGCCGCGAGCGATCTGTTCGACCACGAGCGCGTAGGTCAGAAGCGACTCACCGAGGCCTCCGTATTCTTCGGGAATCGTGAGTCCGAAGAGGCCCATGTTTTTCATTCCCTCGACGATTTCCGTCGGGTACTCGTCGGCGTGTTCCAACTCGTGCGCGTGCGGGATGATCTCCTTGTCCACGAAGGAACGCACTGTGGAGAGAATTTCTGATTGAACCTCTGACAGACCTGCAGTCTGAGCCAGACTGGTCATTGCTTAACTCCTTGTTTTGGGCTTGCGGAGGTGGTTCACCGCAGCAACGCGAGGACACGGGCGAAGTCGTGCATCGCCGGCTCCGGCACCGTGAAGTAGGTGATCCCGAAGTTGTCACGGTGGCTGCGGAGGGTGTCGGCGATTTCTTCTGGTGGCCCGGAAAGGATGGTGGGGATTTTCACCAGTTCGTCGTCAGACATCCGGTTGTCGAATCGTCGTAGGTTTGCGACGGCGCGCCGCCTATCGCCGTCGATCGCGACCGCGTGAACGAGCAGATTGAATTCGAGCTGCGCGAACCTCTCGCCGGCGGCGTCTTTGACGTGCGCGATCCTGCCCGCAAGCGAGTCCGCGTTGACAAGTCGCAGCCTTCCCGGTTCGTCGCCCGGCGCTGCGCCGCTGAAGCCGATGCTGTTCGCGTGCTCGGCGGCGAGTCGAAGTACGCGGTCGCCGTTGCCGGCGATCATCAGGGGCGGCATCGGATGTTGGGCTGGTTGCGGATGGTGATTCTGGTCGGTGAGAAGGCTGCGTATTTCGAGGACGGTGCGTTTCAAATGGTCGATACGGGCGGCCGTGGGCTGCCATGGCAGGCCGGCGGCATCGAATTCGGCTTTCACGTAGCCGGTGCCCAGGGCCACTTCCAGGCGTCCATCTACCATCTGGTCGGTTCCAGCGAGGTCCCGTGCGAGGAGTGCGGGGTTGTAGAAACCGGCGTTGAGGACGAAGACTGCCAGTCGTGGCCGCTCGGTGGCCTCCGCTGCCGAGATCAGGGCCGGAAATGGTGCAGGAAGACCGAGGTGGTCTGGTACGGCGATGACGTCGTACCCGAGGTTCTCGGCTTGTCGGCACCGTGTTTGCCATTCCGTACGCGAGGCCACGGTGAGTAGGTTGACGCCGAATCTGAAGGGGCGTGCGTCGAGTGCGCGTTCGGTCATATCAGGGCCGCCTGATCGCATACACGGAGTTCTCGCGGTCGGCGGAGACGAAAATTGTCCCGTCTGATCCGATAGCCAGTCCCCCCGACCGCCCGTACGGCTGGGTGAGGTAGCCGACCGCAAGGCCGCGTGACAGGACCTGATGGTCGTTGGTCAGCGGGTCGACGGACAGTACCTGGCCTGCTGCGGTATCCAATACGGCGAATGACCCGTCCGGTGCGATAGCGATCGCTCGGGGTGCCCCCAGCTCAGACGCGACTGGTGTGACCGTGCCCGTAATGGCGCTGATCTCGAGGAGCCTGCCGCCGGTCGTGTCCGTGACCAGCACGTCGCCCTCCCCGGTGACGGCAAGACCAGTCGGGGTGCCGAGACCTTCGGCGTAAGGACGGCGATCTTCACCGAAGACACGAAGCAGACGGCCCCTCGCAGGTTCGGAGATCACCAGGCTGCCGTCCGCCAACTCCACGGCATCGGCGGGTCTGTCGAATCCGTGGAATTCATGGATAGGCCGTCCCGTCGTGCGGTCGAGCACCTGAACCGTGCCGACCAGTTCCGAGGTCAGCACGAGATGCTGGCGAGAGGCGCTGATCCCGGACGGGAATTCCAGTTCGGAAGACAGGCGGCGGGCTATCTCGGTGACCTTGCCGTCCGCCGGGTCCACGGTTCGCAGTGCTGTGCTGTCGGCGACGTATATGGTGCCGTCTTCTACCGCGATGTCCCGGGGGTAGGCCAACGGGCTTTGAGTGAGAGTCCGGGTGTTGCCGTCGGCGAGGTCGACATCGAGGACACTGCTGTCGGCCATATTGCTCACGTAGGCATGATCTGTCGGACCGATCACCATGTTGTCAGCTGCGGCGGGCACTACGGCGACCGTAACCTTCTCTCCGGTCGTGGGATCGAGGCGGATGAGTTCGCCGGTTGCCCCGTCGAGTACGTGGAGCTGGTCTCGCGTATCGAAACGGACCGAGACCGGTTGACGGAAACCTGCGGCGAGGGTGACGGCGGCGCCGCTACCCGGGTCGATTCGCACCACCTCATCACGCTTGCCGAGGGGACCGTAGATCATTCCGTCAGGTCCGAAGGTGAATGCGTTGAGTCCCCCGAGGTCTCGGGCGACGAGCCGAGGAGGCACGACCCCGGCGGGATCTACCTCCCACAATCCGTCAGCAAAGAACGTCTGCCCGACGTAAAGGCGTTGCCCGGACCGGTCGAAAGCGATCGAGTTGACACCCGGTAGGTCCTGCGCGACCGTCCGGGTCTGTCCGTCCGAGTCGCGTCGTTTCACCGAGCCGGCCACGGGGTCGGTCCACAGGATGTCCCCGGAGGGTGTGACGACGAGATCGTCGGATCGGCCGTCCGGCTGGGCAACCACCTCGCTGATCTCCCCCGTCTCGGGGTTGATTTCGGAGATCGTCTCGCTGGCAAGACCGGCCGCAAGAATCCTGCCATCGGGCGCAAGGGCCAGGCCGTTGATGGTGTGCAGCGTGGAACCGGTGGCAATGGGTTCGACGACGCGGTTGGTACTGGAATTGCTGGCTGTACAGGATGGGGTCAGAGCGAGGCCGGCAATCATCACAGTGGCCGTCAGGCGGTGTCGAGTGAGGATCGGCAAGGTGGGTTCCTCCGCAGTGGACGTCGATACACCTTCGGGGCCGTGGTCGACGGCCCCGAAGGCAGTGGGCTCATTGGTGAAGCTGATCGGCGCTCGCGTAGATGGACTTGTACTCGAGGTAGTTGTCGAGTGCCTCGGGCCCGAGTTCGCGACCGAGACCGCTGCTTTTCATGCCGCCGAACGGTGCACCGAGGTCCTGAAGGTAGTAGTTCACCCCGATCGTGCCGGTGCGGATGCGGCGTGCCACAGCAAGGCCGCGCTCTTCGTCCGACGTCCAGACCGACCCGCCGAGCCCATACTCGCTGTCGTTGGCCAGCCGTACCGCTTCGTCATCGCCGTCGTAGGGAGTGATGGTGACGACCGGACCGAAGATCTCCTCCTGAGCGATTCGCTCGGAGTTGTCGACGTCGGCGAAGACGGTGGGTTCGACGAACCAGCCGCGCGATAGTGCCGCCGGACGGGCGCCGCCTGCGACGAGGCGGGCGCTGGACCGTTTCCCGGCGTCGATGTAGCCCAGGACACGTTCGAGCTGCGCCTGGCTCGCCATGGGTCCGCATGTGACGGCGGGGTCGAGCGGATCGCCGACGATCATGTCACGGGCGAAGTGCGCGACGGCGTCGACCACCTCTGCGTACCGAGAACGCGGGGCCAGGATGCGTGACTGCACGGTGCAGGTCTGGCCGTTGTTTTGGAAGGACGCGTCGCCGAGCCCGGCGACGAAGGTAGCAATGTCGGTGTCGTCGAGCACGATTGACGCGGACTTACCGCCCAGTTCCAAGGTGCATCGGCGGATCAGCCGCCCACATTCGGCCCCGATGAGACGGCCGGCCGCGGTCGAACCTGTGAATGCGATCTTGTCCACTAGCGGGTGGGAAACCAGCGCGGCGCCTGCCTCGCGGCCCGCGAGCACGATGTTCAATACTCCGGGTGGCAGACCGGCTTCGATGGCGGCGTCTCCGAGGATGTAGCCATCGAGCGCCGTCTCCGGGGACGGCTTGAGAACGACGGTGCAGCCCGCGGCGAGTGCTGGGGCAATCTTCATCATCGCGAGGACCTGCGGATAGTTCCACGGCGTGATTGCACCGACGACTCCGACAGGTTCCCGGCGGACGATTGTCGCGCCGGACGGGCTGGGCCTGGCCTCTTCGAGCGGCATCGTTTCGATGAGGTCCGCGTACATCCGCAACAATCCAGCGGGCGCGGCACCGTTGAATGCGTTGGACAGCGCGATGGGCATGCCGTTCTCGCGGCTGACCAGGGTGGAGATGTCGTCGGCGCGCGTGGAGAGCGCGTCGGCGAACCGGCGTATGACGGTTGCTCGCTCCGCTGCCGTGGTGTGACCCCAAGGTCCTTCGAGGGCACGGTGCGCGGCGTGGACAGCGGCGTCGATGTCTGCGTCCGTGCCGAGGGATGCTGTTCCCAAGGGTGTTCCGGTCGCGGCCTCGAGTGCCACATGAGTGTCGCTTCCGCGCGGCATGACCCATTCGCCGTCGATGAAGAAGCGGGTGCGCTCTAGTTCGGTTCGCGCTGCGGTAACGGTCATCGTGTCTCCTTGTACTCGTTCTTCGGATGGGCCGGCGAGCCGATATGCCGCCGGTCGCGTGAATCGCCGGTCGCGGCAACGTGTCCGGGCGCTGCGCCCCGATAGTCGTCGGTGCTGTGGGCGGGCCCCGGTGCATTCACCCGTAGGGTCGTGGCCGTCCACGACGACGTGCTCGGGCGGGGCCGGGCAGAGTTGTTGTCCGCCAGCACGTACAACTGGCTGCGCCACGATCTGGCGCTGGTCCCAAGCGGCGGAACTCGGACGCGCCGACGGCAGGACTTACCGGTGGGCCCCTCACCGGGCCTCCTCGCGGACAGGTCGGAAACGCACCTCGGCAGCGCCACCGAGCCCGAAGACCGGCTCGACGGGCATGCCGACGGACAGCTCCGCCGGCTCGGCCGCCACGATGTTCGTGATCAGCTTCGGCCCCTCGTCCAGCTGGACCACTGCGACGGTGTACGGCGGTTGTGGTGCAGGTTCGGGCAAGTACGCCTTGTGAAAGACGCAGAAGGACCAGAGTCTGCCGTGGCCCGAGGCCACCTCCCATGCTCCTGACGCGGTGGCTGAGCAGTCGGGGCAGACGGTGCGCGGGGGAAATTGGGCGAGGCCGCACACGGTGCAGCGGGTGATCCGCAGTTGACCTTCGCGCAGTCCGTCCAGGTAGGGGGCGAGTCGGGCGGTTGTCGGTGCCTCGGCTGCGTCGGACACGTACGTCATAGTCACGGCTCCGTTCCATAGATGATCGAGGTCACGATCGGCGAGGAGCACGTCCATTGGATGAGCGAGACGTCCGGAACCTGTCGGGGCCCGCATTCTCCGCGTAGTTGGCGAACGGCCTCGACACTCAGTCCCCATCCCTGCAAGTAGCTTTCGGAGAGGTGGCCGCCCGAGGTGTTCACCGGAAGGTCGCCGCGGATTCCGATCCGTCCGTCCTGGATGAACTCGCCGGACTCTCCGGGCGCGCAATATCCCAGTCCTTCCAGCGTGAACAGCACGTTCGGGCTGAAGTTGTCATAGATCATCAACGCGTCGATGTCGGTGCGCTCGCGGCCGGCGAGCCGCAGGGCGCGCGCGCTGGCGTCGCTGATTGCGCCGGCCCAGAAATCCTCTGGCGGAAAGTCGGAATTGACCAGCTGCCCCTGTTGCGCGGCGCCGAGAACGTAGACCGGGGGGCGAGGGTGGTCCGGCGCGGCTTCCGGGACAGTCAGGATCAGTGCCACGCCACCGTCGTTGATCAAGCAGTAGTCCAGCAGATGCAGCGGTTCGACGACGTAGCGGGAAGTGAGGTAGTCCTGCATCGAGACGGGTTTGCGCATCACGGCGTTCGGGTTGAGCCGGGCGTGTTCGCGAAATGTCATCGACACCGCGGCGAGCTGCTCCTCTGTGGTGCCGTAGAGGTGGCGGTGACGCTGCAACATCATCGCGTAGAACGCGCCGGGCGAGGTCATACCGTACGGCAGCATGAGGGACGGCGACGTGCCGTAGCCCTCCCCGGCGCCCCCATAGGTCGCCCGTGCGGAGGCTCCGTCGTTGCCGTAGACGAGCGCGACGGTCTTGCATTGACCGGTGGCGAGCGCGGCCAACGCGGTCTGTACGGCGACTCCGGCCATTCGGCCCTCGGCGGGAAGGTGTGTGACCCAACGTGGTTGAATTGCGTTATCTGAGGCGATTGCTTCGTAGCTGCTGACCCGGCTGGTGATGAGACCGTCGATGTCGGCGGGGGTGAGGCCGGCGTCCGCGATGGCTTCGCGGAGCGCCCACCCTCCCAGGTCGTCCGCGGACAGCCCGGGCAGTCGACCGAAGGTGGTCGTTCCCACTCCGACGACGGCCGCACGTGGTGATGTGGTCACGGTCACCGTCCTCCTTCCTCGTGCCGCGCAGTTCCGTTGGGCACCAGGACGGCACGGCCGATCACCCGGCGTTCGTCGAGGTCGGTGAAGGCGTGCCCGGCATCTTCGAGCGGGTAGATGGAAAGGACCGGGCGGACTCGTTTGTCGGCGACCATGTCCATGGCGTCGGCGAATGTCGACATCAGGGTGGAACCCGAACCAGTAATGGTGGCTTCTTTCGCGAAGACGAAAGCGGGATGCACCCGCACCGGCTCGTCGCTGACCTGGCCCGTCAGGACGTAGCGCCCAGCGTGGGCGAGGGCGCGGAAGGCCTGCCGGAACACTGCTGGGTGACCGGTATTGTCGAGCACCACGTGGGCGCCGTGGCCTCCGGTGAGGTCGAGGACGTCGCGCCAGGCGGCCTCTCCCGTCGTCACGACGTGATCGGCGCCGAGGTTTGCAAGTCGCTCGGCCTGACCCGTATCGCCGGTGAGGGCGATGACCTGTGCGCCGAGGGCTGCGGCGACCTGGATTGAGTGAAGACCGAGGCCGCCACCCGCGCCGGTGACCAGGACCGTCTCGCCGGCGTTGAGCCGGGCGATGCGACGCAGCGCCTGCAATCCGGTTCCCACTGCGCACGCCACGACGGCCGCCTCTGGAAGGCTCACTGTTGGCGGCACCTTCAGCAGTGCTGTTTCGTGCAGTACCGCGTAGTCAGCGAATCCACCGTAAACAAATTTTCGGTCGGGGCACCGTAATTCGTTTCCATCCATGCATGGGCGGCACCGCCCGCATGTGCTGAACTGTTTCGCGGCAACACGGTCGCCGACGGTGAACCATCGCACATCTGGTCCGACCTCGACGACCGTGCCGGCGATTTCGTGTCCGAGTACAGCCGGGATCGGGATCGTCAGCAGACCGGATCGGTCGGCCTGGTCGTGCCCGCACACACCGCAGGCGGCGACCTCGACGAGGACCTCGTCGGGGGCGGGGTGTGGACGCTCGGTATCGGCAACGGTGAGGGTGCCGACGCCGTCCGGTCTGGTCAACACAGCGGCGTGCATGGCGCGATCACCTTTCCGGGGTTGAAGATGTCGTGGGGGTCGAGTGCGCGTTTCACCGCGGACTGCATGGCCAGCACCGGAGCCGACAGCTCGCGTGTGAGTCCGTTGCGTTTCAGCAGTCCCACGCCGTGCTCACCGGTGACGGTGCCGCCCAATGCGATTGCTTCGTCGAGGATGGCCTCGAACGCGGTTTCGGCTCTCGTCCGCGCCTCGGTATCTCCGGCGGGGACGATGAGCATCGGGTGTAGGTTTCCATCACCGGCGTGTGCAACGTTGGCGATGACGATGTCGTGCTGGAGGCCGATGTTCTCGATCCGGGCGAGCATTTCCGGTACGGCTGCGCGGGGAACGCATACGTCTTCGGTGAGTACGGGGCCGAGTCGTTCGAGGGCCGGGTAGGCCAGTCTGCGCGCCGCGAACAGGGCGTCGGCTTCCTCCTGATCGGACGAGATCGCTGCCCACGTGGCGCCCGCTTCGGTGAAGCAGGCCAACATGGCCTCGGCTTCGAGGTCACCGACGGATCCCGGCGCATCGGTGCGGCCGAGCAGGACTGCATCGGCCTCGTCGGATAGCCCCATTTTCTTCCAGGAGTCGACCGCTGCCAGGGTGTGGCGGTCGATCAGTTCGAGCGCCGACGGGGTGAGTCCGGCGGCGCCGATGGCGGTGACCGCGTGACCGGCGGCGGTGAGGGAATCGAAGTAGCCGGCGACGGTGCGTTCGGGTTCGCGTGCGGGGCGCAATCGCAGTGTCACCTCGGTGATGACGCCGAGTGTGCCTTCGGAGCCGACGATGATCCCGGCGAGGTCGTATCCGGCGACCCCCTTGGCTGTGCGGCGACCGAGTCGGACCAGATCGCCCGTGCCGGTGACGACCTGCATTCCGAGGACGTAGTCGCGTGTGACTCCGTACTTGATGCAGCAGAGCCCGCCGGCGTTGGTGGCGACGTTGCCCCCGATCGTCGACCACGGGGCACTGGCCGGGTCCGGCGGGTACCACAGCGCGTGCTGCGCGCAGGCTGAGCGCAGGTCGTCGTTGATCACGCCGGGCTCGACGACGGCGAGCCTTTCGGTGGGGTTGATCTCCCGGATCGTGGTCATCTGCTCGGTGGACAGGACGAGTGCGCCGTCGACGGCGTTCGCGCCGCCGGACAAGCCGGTTCCCGCACCTCTGGGCACCAGTGGTGTGCGGTATCTCAGGCATGTGCGCACGATCTGCTGAACCTCGTCGGCGGTTCGGGGCCGCACTACCGCGACGGGCTGCCCGTGCGGTGCCCAGACCGCCTCGTCACGCAGGTAGCCGGCGACGATGTCCGGGTCGTCGAGGGTCCGGTCGGCTGGCAGGATCCGGCGTAGTTCGTCGACCAGGTCCGCGATCCCCGCGCTCACCGCGACGCTCCGGTCGCAACGACGGTCACGGCATCGTCGGCTTCACGGAATCGCGCCATCCGCTCCGTAAGTTCGGATCGGTAGTTCTCGACCGTCCGGAGTTTGACGTTCTCGTACCCGCGGACGAGATCCGGCAATTCCGCGATCTTCACCCCGAGGTCGTGGGTGTCGGGCCGAATCGTCTGCGCGAGTTCGGCGATGACGTGTTCGTATTCGGTGATGAGGCCGCGTTCGAGGCGGCGGATTTCCGCGTAGCCGAACAGGTCGAAGCGGGTGCCGCGCAGGCGCCGGGCGGCGACCAGTCCGCGGAACATCGGTCGGAACCAGGGACCGAGCTCGAGTTTGCGTTCCATGCCCATCGCTCGGAGTGCCGGCGGGTGCAGCCGGTAGGAGATTCGGGCGTCCGCGCCGAACCGGGCGCGGACGGCGGCCTCCTGCGCTGGGTCGAGAGCGAGCCTGGCGACCTCGTACTCGTCCTTGTAGGCCATGAGCTTGTAGAGGTTGCGGGCGACCGCTTCGGTCAGGGCCGTCGCACCCGGCACCGCGGTGGTCTCGGCCTGGCGGACGCGTTCGATCTGTTCGACGTAGTGTCGGGCGTAGTCCGCGTTCTGGTAGGCGATCAGGTCTGGTACTCGGATGCGAAGTAGCCGAGCGAGTTCGGTGTTCGGGGCTGTCGCGACGGACGCCAGGAGGGTGCGTGCGGTTTCGTCGAGCGGCGCCGACTGTTCAGGCTCTCCACGTAGGGCGCGGACCGTGACGTCGAACGCGGTCGGGTCGGCTACGAACTGACGGCCTCGGCGGAAGGCTTGCACGTTGTTCTCGACCTTTGTTCCGTTGAGGGTGATCGCCTCTTCGATCGCGGGGGCGGGGATCGGCAGGGCGCCCAACTGGTAGGCCACCCCGGTGAGTACGAGGTTGGCGTATTGGTCCTCGCCGAACAGTGTCTCGGACACTTCGCGGGCGTCGAGGGCGGTCAATGATGGCGCGGCGGTCACCTCTCGGATGCGGTCGAGTAGAACACCCTCGTCGGGGAATTCCACCGTGGGGTCGGCGACCATCGCTCCAGTGGGCACCTGTGCTGTGGAGATCACGGCGATGGTGCGGCCAGGATCGGTGACCGCGAGGTGTCGGGGATCTGCGGCGACGAGCAGGTCGGCACCGAGGTAGAGGTCGCACTCCCCTGCCGCCGCTTTGTTGGCGTCGGCAGTGCCGATCTTGATGTCGGAGATTACGGCGCCGCCCTTCTGCGCGAGCCCGGTCTGGTCCAGCGACCGGACCGGGAGGTCGGCGATGGTGGCAGCGCTGCCGAGGATTTGCGAGAGCGTGACGACCCCGGATCCACCGACTCCTGTTACACGCACGGTGAACCGCTGCGCGGAGGCCGCCGGCATCGGTTCGGGCAGCTCGGCTGGGATGGGGTCGGCGACGGGCCGTGTCACGCTTGTCTTTCCGGGGACGACGGTGAGGAAGGACGGGCAGTCTCCCGCCAGGCAGGAGTAGTCCTTGTTGCAGGATGATTGATCGATTCGTGTCTTACGGCCGAACTCGGTCGTGACTGGCTGGACGGATAGGCAGTTGGACTTCTCTCCGCAGTCTCCGCAGCCCTCGCAGACTCGCTCGTTGATCATTACTCGTTCGACGGGGTCCGGGGCGAGTCCGCGCTTGCGTTTGCGGCGCAACTCGGTGGCACATTCTTGGTCGTGGATCAGTAGCGTGACGCCTGCGGTTCGAGCGAGTGTCTCCTGTGCCTCGGTGAGCCGGTCACGGTGCCAGACCTGCACGCCCCTGGCGAGTCGGGCACGGCGGTAGCGGCGGGGGTTGTCGGTGGTGACGATGATCCTGCGTACGCCCTCGGCGCGCATTGCTGTGATGATCTGGGGGATCGTCAGTACACCGGTGGGCTGTTGTCCGCCGGTCATCGCGACGGCTGAGTTGTAGAGCAGCTTGTAGGTGATGTTGACCTTGCCCGCCACTGCAGCCCGAATCGCGAGGCTGCCGGAGTGGTGAAAAGTGCCGTCTCCGAGATTTTGCAGTAGGTGCTCGCGTGTGAGAAATGGTGCCATGCCCACCCATTGGGCGCCCTCGCCGCCCATCTGTGTGAGCCCGGTGATTTCACCGGTCTGGCTGGGGTCCATCATCAGGACGAGGCTGTGGCAGCCGATCCCTGCGCCGACCAGCGAGCCGTCGGGTGTCTTTGTCGAGGTGTTGTGCGGGCATCCCGAGCAGAAGTAGGGCGTGCGTGTGGCCAGTGGAAGCAGGGTGCGCGGCCGTGCAGGGCGCCGTGCCTGAGCCCAGGCCTCGATGGAGGGGAAGTCGCCGTGTGCGCGGAGCCGGGCGGCGAGGGCACCGGCGATGATGTCCGGGTCCAGCTCACCGTCGGCTGGGATGAGTGCGGTGCCGGCGGGGCCGCGTTTGCCGCTGACCACTGGTGCGTTCGGGCGGCCGTAGAGCAGGTCTTTGAGCGCAGCCTCGATGAAGGAGCGCTTCTCCTCGACGACGATGATTTCTCGTAGGCCTGCAGCGAAGCGGTCGATGATCTCCGGTTCGAGGGGATGCACCATCGCCAGGTGCAGCAGGCGAACCCCGCGGCGGGCCAACTCGGCGTCATCGAGGCCGAGGATGCGCAGCGCTTGGCGCAGATCGTGGAAGGTCTTGCCGGGGGCGATGATTCCGATCCGGTCGTCGGACCCGGAGGCGATGATGGTGTTCAGGCCGTTGGCCGCGGCGTAGCGCCGGGCCAGCTCGAGGCGGGCACCGTCGCGGCTGCGCTCGAGTCTCCCGAGGTCGGGCTGCAGCATCCGTGCGGTCATCTCGTGGGTGAACGGGCGCCCGTCGATGACCGGATCGGGTGCAATCGGGCGGATCCGCTCGGGGTGTACCTGAGCGGTGCCGGTGCCGTCCGCGACGTTGGTGGCGATCTTGAAGCCGACCCAGAGGCCGCAGGCCCGTGACAGCGCGACGGCATGCAGTCCCAGATCGAGTACCTCTTGCGGGTCGGCGGGGTAGAGCGTCGGCAGGCCCAGGTCGGCGAGCAACATCTCCGAGCTGCCGGGCACCGTGGAGGACTTCGCCGACGGGTCGTCCCCGACGAGGGCCAGCGCTCCACCGGTGGGGTGGGTTCCCATGAGGTTGTTGTGCCGCAGTGCATCGGACGCCCTGTCGAGGCCTGGGGACTTGCCGTACCAGTAACCGGTGATGCCGTCGACGCGCTTGTCGGCCGACATTGCGGCCAGTTGGGCGCCTTGCACCGCCGTCGCGGCCAGCTCCTCGTTCACGCCGGCCCGGAACACGACGTCGTGCTCGGCGAGCAGATCGGACTGTCGGCCCAACTCAAGGTCGTACCCGCCGAGCGGTGATCCCTCGTAGCCGGATACGAACGCCGCCGTCTTCAGCCCGGTGCGCTGGTCCGATCTGCGGACGTCGATCGGGAGCCGGGCCAGGGCCTGCACACCGGTGAGGTGGATGAGTCCCTCGGTGAGGGTGTAGCGGTCCTCAAGAGTACGACGGGGGGCGGGCTCGGTCATGAGGTAAGTCCTTCGGTCGCGGGACGGGCCGCCGTGAGTGGGCGTTTGTCGCGGGCGCGTGTGTAAAGGGATAGAGCGGGTGTCAGTTCGCGGAGCTGGTCGAGGACCCGCGACAGGCCTTGGCCTTGCGTGGTCAGGGGGTGGATCGCCACCTGGTCGGCGCCGGCGTCGAGGTGCTCCCCGATGCGGGCGGCGACGGTAGCGGGGTCGCCCCACGCGACCAGCGCGTCGACCAGGCGGTCGCTGCCGTGGCACGCGAGGTCGTCGTCTCCGAACCCGAGGGCCCGCACATGGTTGACGTAATTGCGCAGCGCGAGCCGGGTCGCGACGTGTTCGCGTGCGACGGCGCGTGCCGTCTGCGGGTCCGGATCGACGACCACGGCTTGCTCGGGGACGAGTAGTGGGCCGGGGCCCAGGCGGTCTCGTGCCACCGCCGTGTGTGTCGGTGGGACGAAGAACGAATGCACCCCGCTGGTGCGGTCGCGGGCCAGCTCCTGCATCCGCGGCCGCAGAGCTGCCAGGACTCGGGGCACTGTCGTGGCAGGGCGCGGTCCTCGGTACGGGGCGCAGTCGAGGGCGTCGAGGTAGTCCCTTACGGCAGTGAGGGGTCGGTCGTGGCCGTGGCCGCGTCCCGCCTCGGCGTGGCTTGCGCCCAGGCCCAGCACGAACCGGCCGGGATGCGCCTCACCGAGCGTTTGCGCGGCGGCGTTGGTGGCGGCGGCGTCCCGGGCCCAGATAGAGGCAATTCCGGTAGCCACGGTGATGTGTGAGGTCGCCCCGAGCAACAGCGCGCTGTGCGTGAAAATCTCCTTGTGCACCGGTGATTCACCGACCCACAGCGTTCCGTACCCGAGCTCTTCGATCTCCGCGGCGGCGGCCATGCCGGTCACGGCCGGAGCCTCGGCGAGCGCGGCCAGCCATACTCCCACCGGCCCGATCCGATCCGCAAGCTGCCGCGCCGGGTTCACGAGGGCACCCCAGGCCCGAATTCGGGCAGGGTGACCGAAGCACCGATCTGCCGGAAGGACAGCACGACCGGCTCGTCGATCACCGGATCGGTCGGGCCCGTCCAGGTGGTGGTGAGGTTCGGTCCGCTGTCGAGCCGGACCTGGACCACGGTGTAGGGCACGTCATCGCCGGTGAAGTACCGTTTGTGGAACCGCACCCAGCTGTTCACTCGCCCGGTGCCTGGGTCGGTCACCCATCCGACGTCGGCGGTGAAGTCACGGGGGCACACCGGTCCGGGCGGCCAGAACTGCTCGCCGCAGGAATGGCATATCGGGATGCGGAGTTCGCCGCGTGCTGCCCCGTCGATGTGTTCGATGTCCTCGGGGTAGCGCGGGGGTTCGGGGCGTGTGCTGGTCATTGTGGTCACCGGTCCTTGGAGAAGATGAGCGAATCTCCGAATGGCGTGGCCCATTGGACGATTTCGCAGTCTGCAACCTGCCGTGCGCCGGCTTGTCCCCGGAGTTGTCGGGTGGCCTCGATCATGTGCCCCCACCCGCAAATGTGGGCTTCGGAGAGAAGTCCGCCGGCGGTGTTGGTCGGCAGATCACCACCGAGCTCGATGCGACCGTTCTGAAGCCATTCGAGCGCCTCGCCTTCGCCGGTGAAGCCGAAGCGTTCCAGGACGAAGACCAGGTTGGGAGAGAATGCGTCGTAGAGCTGCAGTGAGTCGACGTCGCCGGGTCCGGCCAGTCCTGCCATGGCGTAGACGGGGTTGTCCTCGAACCGACGTGTGTCACTCTGGGAGAAGACGCCGAGACCGGGTGGCGCGAAGATGAACTCGTCCCGTCCGGCGTGCAGGCCTTGCATGCCGGAGATGACGACCGCGGGTTGGCGGAGGTCGCGTGCCCGTTCGACGGTGGTTACGAGGAGACATCCACCGCCGTCGCTGAGCAACGCGAAGTCCGGACGCCGCAGCGGTTCGACCACATAGGGCTGTGTGTCGTAGTCCTCGCGCTCGAGTGGCTTGGTCATCTGGGCGTTCGGGTTCAGCCTGGCGTGCCGCCGGAACGCGATCGGCACCGCGGAAATCAGGCCGGGATCCTGCCCGTAGCGGGCGCAGTACCGGCGGAACGCCATCGCTGCCCCCGCACCGGGTGCCGTCATTCCGTAGTGGGGAAGTTCACCGTGCGACCCCCCTCCCTGGCGCAACCCCTCGGCATCTCCTGCACCGCCCACGAGTCCCAGTCCGGAAAACGACACCCCGGCTAGGCAGGCCGCGACGTCCGTGGTGCCGAGCGCGACCGCCTGGACTGCAGATTGCAGGGCTGGGCCGACGAAGCGGCCGTGGGTCCAGGTCTGCACCGCGGCGCGGATACTAAGGCCGAAAGCTTCGGCCATGCGGTCGTAGTCGACGGCGAGTGGATAACCGACGTTGGTGAACAGGCCATCGACGTCCTCGGCTCGCAAGCCTGCATCGTCGAGGGCGAGTCGAAGGGCCTCGGCCGAGAAGTCGAGGGCGCTGCGTTCGGAGACGCGCGACACCTCGGTCATTCCGATCCCGACGATGGCCACCTGGCGTAGGGGCCCGAGTGGCATGGTGAGTGTTCCTTTCCTGGGATGGGTGGTGTCAGACGATCGCGTGGGCGTTAGCCGGACTTCCGACGCCGCGCGGCAGCGGCAGCACCCCGGAGACGAGCAGGAACTCGTAGGACCCGCGGGCTGCGCATACTTCCGCGAGGCGGCGTAGGTGCCACAACTCCCCCAACGGCATTCCCTGCAGGGCGATGAGCCGGCGGTGCAGAAAACCCTTGTCGCGGTCGACGGGGAACACCTCGACTCCGACGTTGTCGACGGCGACCGCTGCAAACTCGTTGTCCCACAGGTAACCGGCCATGTCCCTGCTGGACTCCAGACCGGGGCACGCGAATCCGGCGCCGATCGTGCCGCGCATTCGCATCCGCTGCCCGTGGGGTAAGGCCCGATACCACTCGGTCCAGCCTGTTCGGACCACGAGGATGTCGCCGGATTCGAAGGTCGTTCCCTGAGCCGCGGCGGCCTCGTCGAGCATCGCGGCGGTGATCTCTACCGGTTGGTCCATTAGCAACGGGTTGCCGTGGACATCTAAGTGCTGTGCGATGTCGACGAGGACTCCCCGGCCGCCGAAGCCGTGCTCTGCCCAGCGGTCGATGCCGAGCACATCGGTGCTGGTGAGGTCCGACTCCTGTCGGCCGCCCCAGTAGCCGTGCCGACCGGCCTTGATGTGGCGCAGGCCATCCCACTGCGACGAGCACTGCAGGTAGAAGTCATCGAGTTTGTCGTCGTGTCCGGCCACGGTGTCGTCGATGATGTGGCGGTAGTGGGCACGCTCGTCGAACAGGCCAGGATCCGGCTCGTCCAAAGGAAGTGTCAGAGAGATCATGGCGCCGGTCCGGACTGTGCGGATGGCGGAGAGTCGTTGCTCGGGACCGATGAGGTTCAACGTACCGATCTCGTCGTCGCGACCCCAGACGTCCCAGGCGTGGCGCTCGTCGCGGCCGGGCAGGGTGGGCAGCTCGGCGAAATCCGGGGTGCGCCGAACGCGGCCTGCCCGCGCGGTGGTCCGAGTCATCGTGCGGCCTCGAGCATTTCACGCAACTTCAGCTTGCTGACCTTGCCGGTGTCCGTCTGCGGCACCGACCCCGAGTCCATCACCACGAACCGGGCGGGCACCTTGTAGCTCGCGGCGCGGCCCCGGATGTACTCGGTAAGCCCTTGGATGAACCCGTCCTCGTCGGGTACGGAACCGTTCTCGGGGACGACGACGCAGGCCATCTCCTGGTCGCCTTCGGTGGTGGTCAGCCCGATGACATAGGCCTGGTTGATGTCGGTGTGGCCGGCGACGATGCCTTCGATCTCGAGGGGCGCGACATTGATGCCCTTGATCTTGAGCATTTCCTTCCAGCGCCCACCGAAGATGAGGCGACCGTCGGTATCAATCGCCCCGAGGTCCCCGGTCCGGAACCACCCATCCTCGGAGTGGGTGCCGGCGTTGACCTCCTCCGAGCCGAGGTAGCCGTCGATCACGCAGCCCCGAATCTCGATCTCGCCGGTGGCACCGGGTGAACACTCCACTCCGGTGTTGTCGATGATGCGGATCTGCTGGGTTGGCAACACCGTGCCCTGGGTGTGCAATTTGACATCGAGGGGATCGTGGGCGTCGGTCATGGTGACGAAGCCATACGACTCCGTCAGTCCGTAGGCGCTGCACGCCTCGGAGATCCCGAGGCCATCGATGGCCAGCCGCTTATCCTCTGCGTTGAATCCCACTGGCCCGGTTCGCAGTGACGATATATCCCTGCGCCCGAAGCTCGGTGCCGCGAGCAAGGCGCGCACCGCCGTCGCGAGACCGTAGAAGACCGTGCAGCGTTCGCGCTCGATGAACTCGAGTGCGGCGTCTCCCTCGACCTTCTCCTGGAGACAGAGGGTCACCCCGTGGGTCAGTGCGACCGGGACGGCATTGCACGCGCCATACCCGAAGAACAGGGGCATAGCGAGCCACAGCCGGTCACCCGGGCGCAGGTCCATGCATTCACCCATGGCCCGGCCGTTGCGGAGGAGTTTGCCGTGCTCGAGCGGAACGGGTTTCGGCAATGCGGTGCTGCCGCTGGTGAAGAGAATCATGGCGACGTCCTCAGCCGAAACAACGTTCGGCGGCGCCACCGGGCCGCGCACTGCGGTGGGAGGGAACGGCTGGGCCGCGGGCCAGAACAGTGCCCCCAGATAGCCGTCGTCGGATCGGCCCGGGTCGAAGATCTTCCCGTGTCCGGCCGCACTGAGTTCAGCGAGGATGTCCTTGCCGAATACGTGCTCGTCGGTCACGATCATCCGCAGTTCCGCGGTGCCGATCAGGTGTGCCATCTCGCTGGACCGGTACCAGGTGTTGATCGGGACTGCCACTAGACCTGCCCGTTGGGCGCCGAGAACGGTCACCATCCAGCGCAGCCCGTTGGGCAGCAGGATGCCGACTCGCTCCCCGGGCCGGAGCCCGGCTGCCGCGAAGGCGCCGGCGATCTCTTCGCAGCGTCGAGCCAACTCGGCGAAGGTGACCCGCCCTTCGGGGGCAACCACAGCTTCCCGATCGCCGTAAAGCTCCGCCAGCCGTGTCACGGTCGCCGGGAAGGTGGCGGCCGGGGTGCTGTCGGTTGTCGTCACAGTGCTCATGTCCGTCCTTACATCTTTGATGGGCCAGCCGTGTGCGGCGTCAGTGCTTGTGCGGGTCTGCGGCGATGACGTCCGAGCGAAGCAATCGCTCCGATCTCGGATCGGCGATTCGATGGACCGGACTCGCTGCCCGGAACCACTACCCGCCTTCTTGTTGTGATCGTGAAATTCGTTGTGACGCATCTGATCCACCTTGATCCAGATCCGGCGGTCGTTGCGAGTGCGCTCATCTTGGTCGCGTCCCGCCGTAGCGAAAACTCGTTACCGAGAGTCGTGGGCAGCGCATCACCGGTGTTCTCGGGCCGGTTATGTAGCGACGCAGTGGATCTCACCGTGGTGCCGCCTGGCGCATTGCCCACCTTGGGGATGCGGTGATGCCACCGCTTTGCGTGAGGCGACCGGCGGGGTGGAGTGCCAGCGGTGTAGCAATCGATCCGGAGTGTGAGTGTTACGTGCATTGCCTTGCCCTTTTCTGCCTGGCGCGGTGCGTGACCCTCGCCCCTAGCTCTCACCCACTTTAGAGACAACACCCTGTCGAGTCAACCATCAATATGTCGCCCCAAAGGGGCGGGTCGAAGGCTTCTATGCGCGTTGAAGCACCGGCCGTCCTCATCTTTCGTATACCTCTGTTGGACAGCAGTTTTCAGGACAAGAGAGACACAAACTCGCCTACATCGCGGCAGCCATCGGGATTCCGGACCGATGCCACCACCGCGGCCACATCGGCGCCCAGCGCCTGGGCCGAATAGTCATGAAATTTCCCTGCTACGGCAGTCCCAGCCAAGATCGTGTCAGGACGACTGGTAGCCGACACAACCCGGCCCTCGGCCAACCGAAGCTCCACCCGCGCCATTCTGCGGTCGGGAAAGGCCAGGTCGGCAACCGGATCGACCACCACCCGAAGACGCTGCGCCAACGCCGCGATGCCGGGGTCCAGCGGTTCCGAATACCGATGTGGACGGACGGTGCCATCGGTCAGCGCTGCGGCGACCGTAAACTGCAAGCTCATCTGCCGGGAGATCGCTGCTGTCAGGGTTGTCGCGTTGTCGCATCCCGGATATCGCGCCGCGGCACCGGATGTGTGAATCGTTCCGCCGACTATTGCACCGGAGCCGACCCCGTGCTCGGCAAGCTGCCGGGCGGCGTCAATTGCATCCTGGGTGAGCGCACATGAGGGATAGGCTTTGAAGAAGGTTGCCGATACCGCCATCCGGTCCAGCCGAATCTTCGGTTTGTCGATATCGTTTCGGATTCCGCCGAACGCCTGCCGCAGGCCGTACGTGCCCTCCACCGCTGACGCGGCCCCAGTCGCACCCTCGCGAGCCAGCAATGCCGCAACAAGGCCGGCGCGGGCGGCGTTCGCGTTCTGGAAGAAGACATCCGTGCTGCCGTCCTCGGCCCACTGACAGATGCCTGCCGAGAAGCTGGCAGCCAGCCCGAGGGAATGAACTGTGTCGATCCTGTCCAGCCTTAACAGGTGGGCGGCCGCTGCGGCAGCGCCGAATGGACCGAATACGCTACTGGCGCGCCACCCGCGCGCGATGAACTCGTCAGTCATCATTGTCGCCGCCACCTGAGCAATTGCTTCATACCCGACCACAATCGAATGGAGGACATCGACCATCGACGAGCCGGTCCGTTCCCCGATCGCGAGCGCCGCGGGCACCACAACAGTCCCGGGATGCACACGGCTCTCGGCGTGAGTGTCCTCATGCAGCACCGAATGACTGCCGACAGCATTAGCGAACGCCGCATCCGCTGCTCCCGCTTTGCGGCCGCCGCTCGCCCAGATCGTGCATTCACCGGCATCACCCGCGCCAGCGACCACCCGGGCCTGCTTCACCCATGGAAGATCCTGTCCGCCATAGGCGCATGCGAGGGCATCGAGCAAACAGGTACCAGCCTGGTCGAGTAGATCGGGAGTCAGCTGTGGCGCCAGGGCATCGAGTTGCTCCGCTAGGTCAGCGAGAAACACGATCACACTCCTTGCTGCGAGCGAGCCGTAGGCACGCCGTCCGCTGCGGCGACTGCAAGGTCCGGCGCCAAGACTTGCGGGCGCTGGCGCCGCACGACCAGAGCAGCGACGAGACTGACCAACGCGCCGAACATCAAGAAGTACGCCGGCGCCCGGTTGTCGCCGGTCAGCCGTACGAGGAATTGACTGACGTAGAGCGCAGGGCCGCCGAGGAGCGCTGCAGCGAGCGCGAACCCCACCGCAAAGACCGTGGCCCGCACCCTGGCGGGCACGACCTCGATGTAGGTGGCGGGCGCTACCGAGGTGTAGAGCGCCGGCACCACGCCAAGCAACACAGTGAAAAAGACCACCGCGGCAAGGCTCGTCGCGGACGACAGGGCCGCAAAGAGCGGGTAGGCCAGCACCAGCATCGCCGCAGAGAGCCACAGGAGCATCGGCCACCGTCCCCACCGGTCCGACAGGGGTCCGCCCACAGCGACAAGCACTACGGCAACGGCGATGCTGATCACCGTCGCCAAGGTTGCCTGCTTCTGGGTGAAGCCCAGCTGGATGATGTAAGACTGCGCGTAGGTAAATGCAACGTAGTAGCCGATCTGCTGAAACGCCGCGATGCCGAAGACCAGAACGATAAGCCGCCAGTGCTTGACGAACGACTCCTTGGCGGGTGACGAGGTGACCGCACCCCGCTGCTCGAGAGCCCGGAATTCCGGTGACTCCTCGAGGGTGGCCCTGATCCACAATCCGATCAGACCGAGCGGCAAGGCGATCAGGAACGGGATCCTCCATCCCCACGTCTCCAGCTGCGCGGGCGTCAGGATCGCATTCAGCAGCAGGACCATCCCCGCGGCCAGCAACAGGCTCGCCACGCTACCGATCTGCACCCGGCTGGTCATCGCCCCACGCTTGCGCTGCGGGGTGAACTCGGCGGCGTAGGTCATCGCGGTGCCGTACTCCCCACCGGCGGCGAGCCCCTGCAGCAATCGGCACCCCACCAACAAGATCGGCGCCCAGACTCCGACGGATGCGGCCGTCGGCAGCAGGCCGATAGCCGTTGTCGCAAGCGCCATCAGGACCAGCGTCGCCACCAGGGAAGGCCGGCGCCCGATCCGGTCGGCGATCGACCCGAACAACAGCGAACCAAGGGGTCGTACCACGAATGCCACACCGAACACCGCGAATGCCGACAACAGGGCGACGCCCGGCTGGGAATCCGGAAAGAACAACTTCGCAAGGACGATGGTCAAGAAGCCGTAGACCGCGTAGTCGTAGGTCTCGATGGTGTTCCCGATGGCAGCGGCGAATGTCACGCGCCGCATCAGCGCCGGAGGCGGCGTGGCCGAGTTGGAAATCGAGGACATCTGAAGCTCCCAAGTCGTCTCAGACGGCTAGGGCATACCGGTGGCAGGTGATGCCCTTCCCTGGCGGCGTGTCGATCCCATCGACGAACGCAGGCAGAGCCCGGTCTGCAGGCCACAACCGTCCGACCTGATCTGACACCCGACGCGAAATGCGCGAGTGACTCAGGTCTCATCAGAGACTAAGGGCGACAGGGTGTCGAGTCAAGCATCAACCTGACGCCTGACATGTATTACTTCAGACCTAGAGCATCCCTCCACAGACTCGCCACGACATCGAGCAGCGCTTCCCTCTCCATGATGAGGACCTTCTGCACGATGGCCCGGAAGCAGAGTTGGTCGAGCTGCACCATGAGCAGCTCGACACGCAACCGCTGCGTCTCGCGACGGTCTTCGGAGAACGCGGCGAGGTACTCGTTCAACTCGCCCGCCAGCTCGTCGAGCTGATACTTCCACCGGGCAGCCACGTCGAGGTCGCTAGCCATCGCTTCGTGAATCGCAGGCAAGAGGGGCGACTGGTCTTCCCACCAGACAAGCGCGAGGTCGAGCCACTCGCGGACCGCCGCCTCAGTGCCGCGCACCAGCGCTTCACCAAGAAGCGACCAGTAGCGGACACTCTGCTGGCGCCGGACAACTTCGTACACCTCGATGAAAACTTCGGCCTTTTTCGCGAAATGTAGATAGAAGGTCGCCCTGTTGACCTGTGCCGCCTTAGCAATGTCCCCGATGGACGCCTGTCCGTACCCATGCTCTTCAAAGACTTGCCGTGCGGCCACCACGATCCGCTGACGCGTCATCCGTCGCTGCTGCTCACGCACGGGCAATAAATCAGTCGACTCACTCGACACCATGTCGTCCATACGCTGAATAATAGGCGGGTTGGACCGTAGACGAACACTCCGAGGTCGACCGGTCGTATGTCCATTTTGACCTGGCGGGTCCGAACACACAGAGCATGAGGAAAGCAGTCATGGCGCCCGACTACGGACAGACGTCACCGAATCCGACGAGACGGACAGATCTCTCGAACAGCAGACGACCCGTCGGAAAGAATTTCAGGACCCCGTCGTGGACGTCGAGGACACCCACCGCCGACCGCCGACTCATTCGGACTGCCCGGCACCAGCCTCCCCCGCGATGAACTCACCGTCCCTGTCATCCGAACAGCGCCAACCCGGCCTGGAGGTCGAAGACCGCGACTGTGATGTCCTCACCCTCTTCCTGCCAGTTTGCGCAGCAGCTTGCTGCGTATCTCCATTTTCGGCGCTACCAGTCGGCCGAGGTCGCCGCGATCTCGCGGGCGCGCGGCGGCCATTCCGGGTCAGTGGCCAGTGTGTGGATGACCTCGGCCATGTGGGGATGGTGGCCGGCGACGTCCAGCCGGGCCAGGAGCCGGGTGATGCGCCGCGGACGGTCGGGCCAGCGCCCGCCCGTGGTTTCCACCAGGGCGGCCAGCACGGTCGCGGCCTCGGTGTCGTCGAGTTCAACTGGTTCCCCGGTCATCCCGCGCAGACCCCGGCTACCGGTGGTCAGCCAGTGAGCACTCGCGGCTGTCCTGATCGATGCCCGGTACCAGGGATTGCGTAGTGACCGCCTCATTGTCCCGGCCCTGCTAGTGGGCGTCGCGGAACGCCTGCTCGACCTCGGCGTGGATCCGGCCGTGGGAGGAGATGTCGTAGCCCTGCTCGGCCGCCCACGCCCGGATCTCCTTGACTTCCCCGCGCCGCCGCACCGGAACGTCGGCAACGACAGGAACGACGGGTCGGTCGGAGCGACGTTTGCGGCCACCGGTGCGCGTGGCGTAGCTGATGAAGTACCCGATTTGCTTGTGGAACTTCTTGGCGTACTTGTCTTTCAAGTCGATTTCGTAGTCCACCCCGTTGACGGAAAAGGTGATGTTCTCCCCTTCCCCGTCACCGAAGATGGTGCCGTCGATGTCGTCGACGAGTTCGACTACTACCTTGCGCGCCACAGTTCCCCGATCTCATGCTTTCGATACAGCAGGACAGAACCCTACTGGCGACATGAACTTCACGGTGCCCCCCGTCCAGGGACGTGTCATTCCCACAGGTCAGAGCATGATTACCGGGTGTGCACGGTCGCTGTGAACCCGTAGCTCAGTCAGTCGGCATCGCCGTGGCCAGTCCGGCGTCTTCGCTCGCGGCGGGCATGTCTGGTGATCAGTTTCTGCCGGTTACCGGGAGCTCGGTACATCTCATCGAGCATCCGGGTTTCGATGCCGGTGTGCTGGCGCAGGATGCGTGTGGCCGCCAGATACACCAGTTCCTGCCGGGTCGAGCCGAGCCGGCCGGCGAGAGCATCGAGATGCACGAGGAGCTCGTCATCGAGAGCGACAGCAATCCTGGCCTTGGGCGGCTCGGGCCGCAGATCCTGCACGGGGGCAACGGTGGTGAGGTCGGCCGTCAGGTTGCCCGGGTTGTCAAGGAGGCGGCGGATCCCGACCCGCACCAGCGCCGAGACCCGGCGGGGCCCGTACTCGTCGGCGAGCTCGTGCAGTCGGCGTTTGGTGTCCTCGTCCACCAGGAACGAGTGCGGCCTCCCGAACGGGCGCCCCGCCGGTGACGGCGCCTTCACCGCTCCGGCGGGCACAATGCCGACGGTAGTGGTGGTTTTGCGGCGTTCGTTGCGGGCAAGGAGCTGACCGCGGTTCGACTCCCCCCGGTAGATCTCGTCGGTCACCGCCTGCTCGAGGTCCCGCGGATGGGCCAGGAGCCGGTGGGCGGCCAGGCGCATCAGTTCAGCCCGATCGGACCCCAGTTGGCGCGCAAGGGCGTCGAGCCGGTCGCGGAGTTCGTCGTCGAAGTGCACATTCGTGCGCGGGCCGAAGACTTCCGGTGCCAGGTCCCGGACCGCCCCAACCGCGGCCAGGTCGGTAGTGAGGTCGCCCGGGTCGTCGAGGAGCCGGCGCAGTGCGACCCGCAACGCGGCGGCGGTGAGGACGTCACCGTTGCGACCGGTGAGCCGGTCCAACCGGTCGAGCGTGCAGCGGTTGACGTGCAGGCGGGTTCGGCAGGTGAGATCGCCGCGGGCCTCCTCATGAACCAGGTGGGGGCGGAATCGGCCCGCCGCGGTGAGGAAGCGGTGGGCGGCGACGCGGACGATCGCGCTGCGTTTGGTGTGATGCGCCCGAGCCAGCTCCTCGAGGCGCCGATCGGTCGCCGGATCCAGTTCGAAGACTATTTCCACCCGGGGGAGGCTCCGGGCGGCGGCGGAGACGCGGCGGTACTCATCGAATGCAGTAGGTACGCGGTCGGGGTCGGCGAGGAGGCGGTGGGCGGCCACCCGGACCACGGCGCCGAAGCGGCGCGGCCCGATCCCGGCGGCCACCTCGTCGAGGTGCTGCTTGGTCTGCGGATCGAAGCGGAGCGGGATCGGATCGCCGACAGGGACGCGGACCATGCTGGTGGTCTCGGTCATCACTGTCATTCTCCGTGAGGGTGGATGTTCGAAAAGCTGGTTCGGGAGGGGAAGACCAAGCGTCGAAGGGTTGCTGGTCGATGGAACGCAATGCGCCCCAGCACCGGGGGGTGGCACTGGGGCGCGGGTGTCCAGGTCGGGGGGGACGCTGGACACGGGGGGCGTTCAACAGTGCAAAATTTGGGGGGATGCGCTGCGAACGTGTGTGAGTGTACTTCCCACGAAACGGTTGCGCACACACGCCTCCGCATCGGCCCGCTGCCCACACACGATGAGTGCCGGGCGTTCGCCGTCTGCGGGAGCTCCCACCCAGGTCCGGTGTCCGGGTGATGAGACCGGGACAATGCCGAGCCCGGGGCAGCGCAGTCTCAGGTCCCGAGGACGGTGGCGGCGAGAGCGAGAGACCCGAGGACGGCGGACGCGGAGCCCGCGACCGCCGTCCTCGGCGAATTATGTACGCGCGCAGCATTTAGTTGTGCTTGTATCCCATCTCCAGACCGTCGAGGTTGAGGTGCTCGAAGACGCCGTGCTCCTGTGACCAGCAGGTACTGCCGTCGTGGAGTCCGCTGCACTGGTTGTAGTACAGGCCCTCGGTCTCGATGGCCGAGGCGGTCGGCGCCACGGCGAGAGCGGCGGAGGTGATGCCGGCCAACAGTGCGGCACTGGCGATGAGCTTCTTCATGGGGTCTCCCTGCCTAAGGTGGATTGCTGCTGAGGGTGTGGTTTTGTGGTCGGTCAGCTGCCCTTGGCAGCTCGGTGGCAGAGACGGTTCAGCGCGGGTTCGGGTTCGCCGAACACCGCCCCGGTGTCCTAGACGACCTGTGCAGCTCGAAGACGTGGACCGTACAGGGCGGTGCCGGTACGGAGAGGCTTGTCCGGTGGGGTTATTCGGCGTCCTGGTCGGCGTGCTCGAGGATCAAATATTGGGCGGAGATCTGCTGATCGACGTCCTTTTTGTTGTCGGTGCCGCTGGCTTCACCGACATAGCGGCCGTTGACGACCATGCAGTAGTCCTGTGTGCCGTTGACGGTGTCCTTGGTGACGCACTTGGCGTCGGGCAGCCCGGGCGGGTGGAGGCGGTGGTGAAGCCCTCGGCGAGCAGATCGTTGTGGAATTCGGTGAGGATGGTCTGGGCGCCGGCGTCGTCCTTGGCCCGGTAGACCGAAGTTTTATAGACGGCGTTGTGCTCGGACCCGGCGTCGGTGAGGACCTTGTACGTCAGGGGCGGGTTGGTGGAGCGGTGCGCCATGCCGCGGGGTCCGTAGGCGGCCATGTCGTCGCCGAGTTGGGCTTGGGCGTCGTCTTCGGGGATGGCGTAGATGAGGACCTTGTCCTGGTCGATCATGGGCAGTTCTGGGGACTTGCCGCCGTTCTGGGCGCGGGTCGGGGTGGCCGGGAACTGGTCGATGAGCGGTTCTTGCAGGGACAGGGCCTTCGCGACGGCTCGGGCGGTCCAGTCCTTTTCGGCGGCGGGGGCTTTCGCCCAGGTGTAGAGCAGGTAGTTCGCGTGGGGGGTGAATGCGTTGACCGAGACCTCGGGGCCGGCGGAGAAGTCCGTTTGCCCGGTCGAGACGAGGGTGTTGGGCGCGATGTCGATGTTCTCGGCGGTCTCGAGGCCGGTGCCGTCGTCGACGGTGAGCAGGTTCTGGTGGATCTCGCGGGCAGTGGCGGCGGCGTCGTCGGGGTTGTTGAACCGCATCACCGCTTGCACGACGGACCGGGAGGGGTCGGTGGTTTTCGTGGTGGGGGTGGTGGCGGTGGAGACGTAGCCGTAGAGCATTTGGTGGTTGTGGGCGATGTCGCCGGCGGCGTCGCTGAGGACGACGCCGAGGTTCTTGCCGCTGCGCATCACCATGGTGGGCATCTTCACCGAGGTCAGTTCGGGGTCGATCTCGAAGGGGACGACGGTGAACTCGGCGAGCCGCTGCCCGTCGACGTCGAGGATGGTCTCCTGGGTGGCCCGCCCGAACTCCGGGGCCGGGGTGGTCGGGTAGTCGCCGGTGTCGAGGGCGGCCGGATCGACCTCCGCGGTTTGGGCGGTGTCGCCGCCGGATTTGCCGGTGGGTTCGGCGGGAGTGTCGTCGGTACTGGCGCAGCCGGCCAACAGCACGGCGGCGGCGAGCACGGTCGCGGTGGGCCTCCACATGGTGGTCCTCATCGTCTTTTCTCGGTCCCTTCCCTGTTTTTCGCCCCGCGCTGGTGTTGCGCGTGTGTCCGGTTTTTGGTGTCGCCGGGCGGGGCGTGTGGTTCTGGTAGTTGGAGGCTCCGGCCGCCTGGAAGGTTCCCACACCGCATGAGTGTCCCGCGTCACACAGATCGGTGGTGGGAGTTGGGCCGGGTTGGCGGTGCCGGTCCGGGCCCGTCCACGCTAGGGTTTCGCCCGGCGCGCACATCACCGGTGCGCGCAGGTCGACGACGGGAAAGGGGGGTGGGTGTGGACAGTGCCGCACGGGCCGGGCAGCCGGCCGATGACCCCTCCCCCGCCGCCCCGGTGGCGCCGCGGGAGCGCGCCGAGGTGTTGCTGACGTCGATCACCGGGAAGATTCTGCGGCCGTTCGGGTATGACGCGATCAGCGATCTCGCCGAGCAGCGGGCCGCCGCGGTGGGGCAGACCCGGTCGGTGGTGGTGGTCGGTGAGGTCAAGCGGGGCAAGAGCTCGTTGGTCAATGCGCTGGTCGGGTGGCGGGATGCGTCCCCGGTGGGGGTGGACGTGACGACGTCGACGACGATCAGCTTCGGTGAGGCCACGCCCGCGCAGCCGGGTGGGAGCGCGCAGATCCTGTTCCCGGACCGGACCGAGCAGATTCCGCATGCCGACCTGGCGGACTGGGTCTCGTGCGAGGGCGCCCATGTCACCGACGCTAGGGCCCAGGAGTTACCCACCCGGGCGATCGTCCCGGTGACGGGCAGCCGGCTCGGTGATGTCACCGTGGTCGACACCCCGGGGGTGGGCGGGTTGGATCCGTCCTACGCGGTGCTGGCGGAGGCGTCGGCATCGCAGGCGTGTGTGTTGGTGATCGTGTGCGATGCGAGTACCCCGCTGACGGCACCGGAGATGGCGTTCATCGATAAGGCCGGGTCCGCGGTTGAGTCGCTGATCGTGGTGGTCACCAAGACGGATAAGAACATTCGCCGTTGGCGGCTGATCGTCGAGGAAGATCGGGAGCTGCTGGCGCGGCATCTGGGCCGGCAGGTTCCGGTGGTGGGGGTGTCGAGCCTGCGGGCGGTGATCGCGGCGGAGATGCCGCCCGGCCCGGACCGGGACGCAGCGGAGGTGCGGTCGGGGATCACCGAGCTGCGGGAGTTGATCGGGTCGAAACTCGGTATCGCCGACCATCTTCCGGCGATCACCGGGTTGCGGACCGCGGTCGAGGGATTGGCGGGGTTGGCGGCGGATATGCGCACCCAGATCGGGGCGATCACCCGCAGCGGTGAGGTCATCCCGGATCTGACCGCGCAGTTGGCGCAGTTGCGGGGCCTGAAAGACCATTCGGCGCAGTGGGAGCAGTATTTGCAGCGGGATCTGACGTTGATTCGTCAGCACGCCACCGATGATCTCGACCGCAGCCTCGACGGTATCCGGGAGAAGTGGACGACCCGGATCAACAAGAACGGGATGGCGGTGTTGCGGCGGAACCCGCAGCATTTCACCGCGGAGATGGAACGCGATTTTCAGGCGGCGATGGCCGGGGCGGTGAATCTGTTCCTCGAGCAGCTCTACACCCAGATCGTGCAACCGAGGTTCGCCTCGGAGGTGATCTGGCACGAGATTTCCGAACAGGTCCTCGCGACGTTGTCGAACCGCACCCTGGAGACCCATCAGGTGGCCGGGAAACGGCAGGGGCTGCTCGATCCGTCGATGATCACCATGGGGGTGATGAGCTCGTCGATGCTCGGCGGTCTGATCGGGGTCTCGGCGATGATGGGGGTCGGGGCGGTCGTCGGCGTGGCCTGGGTGGGGTTCAATCTCGGGTTCAAGGCGATGCGGGCCGGGAAGACGAATCTGCTGGCCTGGCTGCGGGAGACGATCGCGACCACGAAGACGACCACCGCGCGGATGCTCGAATCCACCCTCGCCCTGGCCCGCCCGGAGATCGTGATTCGCTACCGCGAACACGTGAAGACCTCGATCGAGACCTTGCAGAAGCAGATCAAGGACGCCGAGGACACCATGCGGACGGATCAGGCCACCCGGGAGAAGAAAGTGACCCGGCTGGAGAACAATCTGCGGGTGGTCGAGAACAACATCACCCGCGCCGAAACGTTGATCGCCGAACTGTCCACCCCCGCTCCCCCGGCTGGTATTGGGGGTGTGCGGTGACGGCCACCCCCGCTGCCCCGGGCTGGGATCCGGTGCGCGCCGGTCTGGATCGGGCGTTGCATGCGCTCGCCGGGCTGGCCCCCGATCTCGCCGTGCACGCCAACCGGATCGGGCAGATCCTCTGGTCACCGTCGCGGATCGTGATCGTCGGCCGCCTCAAGGCCGGCAAATCCACCTTGGTGAACGCGTTGATCGGGGCGCCGGTCGCCGAAACCGCCGCCCTCGAGGCCACCAGCATCGTCGCCGTCTACCAGGATGGTGCCCCCTCCCGCGCGGAGGTGGTGTTGCTCGACGGTGGGCGGGCACCGGTGCATCTGGCCCGCGGGCACACCGCCGAGCTGGGGGTGCCGCCGGAGCAGGTGGCCTATGTGCACCGGTGGTTGCCGTCCGCGGCGATCCGCGATTTCACCCTGGTCGACACCCCCGGTCTGGCCACGTTGACCGCCGAGAACGAGGCCCGCACCCGCCGGGTCCTGATCGACGGCTACGAGCAGACCCGCACCGCATCGGTCGACGCCGATGCCGCGGTGTTCCTGTTCGACTCCGCGCCGCGCGCCGACGAGATTTCCTTCCTCAAACAGCTCGGGTTCACCCCGCTCAACACCCTCGGGGTGCTGTCGCGGGCGGATGGGTTCGGCGAAGGCGCTCTGGGGCAACGGAACCCGCTTGAGCATGCCATCGCCCATGCCCGGGTGTTGGCTGGGCGGCTCGCCGACACCGTGATGACGGTGATGCCGATCGCCGGGTTGCTCGCCGAAACCTCCCACACCGGGGCGCTCACCGAGGCCGACGCCCGCCTGTTGGCGTCGCTGACCGGGCACGGGCCGCTCGACGTCCTCGACCTCCTCGATACCGATACCCCCACCGCCCTGCCGCCCGCGGTGCGGGATCGGCTCCTTGATCTGCTCGGCGAGTACGGGATCGTTCATGGCCGCGACGTCGCCGCTCGCGGCGCCGCCGCTCTGAACGAGTGGTTGACCGCGCATTCGGGGATCCCGCAGCTGCGGGGGGTGCTCTCGCAGCATCTGGGCCGGTTCGCCGCCGTGCACCGGGCCAGCCGGATCATCCGCGAACTCGACCAGCTCGCGTTCACCCACCCTGCCCGCGACCAGATCCGGGCCGTGGTGGACACCCTGCGCCGCGATCCCGCCCTGCACACCGTGGTGTTGTTCGAGCACCTGCGGTCCATGCTTGAGGCCGACCCCGGATCCTCCGTCACCGCCGAACTGCGCCGCCTCCTCGAACACCGCACCCCGGCCGGGCAACTGGGCCTGCCCGAGGGCGCGGGCCCCGAGCAGGTGCGGATCAGCGCGCAGCAGAAGTTGAACTGGGCGCACACTCAGGCCCTGTCGACCATGACCGCCGCGGAGGACGCCGCCCTGATCGTGCTGGCGCACACCTACAGCACGATCGCCGCCACCTGACCCCCACCATGAGCGCGGACCCGATTTTTTGGGTGTGGGCGGGGTGGGAACCTTTTCCCCGCGGCGCGCATCGAACTGGTACCCGCTCGATCGAGAAGACCCCCTTTTGTGTGGAAGGACCCCTTGTGATGTTCTACCGACCGTCCGAGCCGCTGCCGGTGGACCGGCGTGACATGATGCCCGGGCGCGGCCATGCCGTCGCCGGATGTGGTTCGAGGGGTTTGAGGTCGGGGGGTTGCAATGTCTAGGCCGGACTGGTTGCTGGGGATCGACTTCGGTACCTCGAACACCGCCGCCGCGCATACCGGTGCGGTCAGCGGTGTGGTGGAAGCGTTGCAGCTCAGCCATAACCGCACCACGATGTCCTCGGCGGTGTTCGTCGAATCGCCGCACCAGATCGCGGTCGGGGACGTGGCCACCAACCGCGCCGAGACCAACCCGGCCGCCTACCTGCCCTCCCCGAAACGGGTGATCGGTCAGGACGTGGTGCACGTCAACGGTTACGCGATCCCCTCGTCGGTGCCCGTTGCCGCGGTCCTCGATTCGGTGATGGCGCGGGCTCGGGCCGCGCACGCCGGGCAAGCCCCCGCCCGACTGGTCCTCACCCACCCGGAGGCGTGGTCTCCCCGCGAGATTCAGGTCCTCCTCGACGCGGCCGCCCAGCTCGGTCTCGATGCCTCGCAGGTGACGACGGTGTCCGAGCCGCGGGCGGCGGCGCACTACTACTCGCGCTCGCACACCCTGTCCCCGGGTGCGAAGATCGCGGTGTTCGACTTCGGTGGCGGCACCCTCGATATCGCGGTGCTCGCCGCGAACGAGCACGGCACCTTCGACGTGGTCGCCGCCCGCGGTGACAACGGGCTCGGGGGGAAGAACTTCGACGCCTACATCCGCCGGTGGGTCGACGAGCAACTCGAGGCCCGCAACCCCGAACTCGGTGACTATCTACGGTCCGCGCCGATCGATATCCGGCACGCCCTCGACGATTCGATCCGCCGCGCCAAGGAACTGCTCTCGGAGGCGCCGTCGGCGACCATCACCGTCACCGGCGGCGGGCACACCGAAAAGTTCCAGATCACCCGCGAGGAGTTCGAGGAACTCATCACCCCCGCCGTGGAGAAGGCGGTCACCCTGACCCGGGCAACGCTCGCCGACGCCCACGTCACCGACCCCACCGGGCTGCACGCACTGTATTTGACCGGCGGATCCTCCCGGATCCCGATCGTGCAGGACCACCTCAAGGCGCTGGGGCCGATCGCCACCCTCGACGACCCGAAAACCGTCGTCGCGCAGGGCGCGATCGCCGCGGCCGCCCCGATCGTCCGCGGCCTCGGCAACACAACCGTTGTGGGCGGAGCCCCGCGGTACACGCACCCAGGCCCACCACCGGCCTCCCCACCCCGCAGCCCGGGCGGTCCGGCAGCGACCGCCCCCATCCCGAACCCCAAACCCGGACCCGGCCCGGCGACCACCTGGCAACCCACCGACGCCCCTGCACCCACCGGCACCAACACCAATGCCGGTGCCAGTGCCGGGCGGAAGAAAGCGATGGTGCTCGGCGCCGCAGCCGCCGCCATCGTGGTGATCGCCGGGGTGATCGGGGCGATCACCCTCACCGGCGGCGACGAGAATGCCGCCGATCCCCCGGCCGCCGCGGCCGGTGACCCCGCAGCCGCCGAACCGGCGGGCGCCTCCGGGAACGGGGCCACCGAGGTTCCGACCACGAAAGAGGCTGTGCTGGCCGCGCTTCCGGCATCGTTGCGGTCCGACCTCACCGAGTGCAAGGGCACCGGGGAGACCGAGAAGGGTGGCGTGGAGATGCAGTGCACCCTGAAAGAGGGCAGCGCGTTGACCGCCGGGATCTCCGATCAGGATTTCCAGTCGATCATCGTCAGCGTCGACGCCGCGGAAGCGAAGAAGCGGGTCCTCGGGATCCGGCAGGGCTTTCACAACGACACCACCTCCACCGACAACGAGATCGTCGAGAACATTCCGCGGACCGCGGCCGCCCACATCGACGGTCCGGGCTACGCGGGCACCTACTCGATCTGGTACGCCAACGGCTCGACCGGGGTGATGGCCAGCTTCGGCGACGCCCAGGGCCTGGCCGGGGCGAAAACGTTCCTCTCCCGCGCCGGCCTGATCAACTAAACCCCCACCAACCACGCACGTTTTTTGCGCCCGCCCCGGCTGTGTTTCCGGGGCGGGCGCCGCGCTGTGCGCACCGGTGTTCGGGTGCGGGGAAAAGTTTTTCGGCTCGGCCGGGAACCTTTCGGGGCGTTCACCGCATCCAACTCTCGACAACGCAAAGGGAACACCACTTCCCCCGCCCCGTAACTCCCCTGACGACAAGGACTTCTCATCATGAGCAACCCCCGCAGCGCCCAGGACACCCCGACCGCCGCCGCGACCTCGGCCAGCCCCAACCTGACCGGGGACCCTCAGGACGCCACCTACACCACCGCCCCCACCGCCGGTAGTGGGCAGCCGCCGGCGGGTGACCCGATCCCCGCCGCGGCCCCGACCGGCCCGGACACCGGCGGTGATACCGATCTGGGCGCGGGAACCGCAGCCGACGGCGATACGGGCGTCGTCGTAGGCGGCGAGTACTCCTCGCCGCGCGATGTCGACGGCGACGGGCTCGTGGACCTGATCCACAGCCGCGTCGAGGGAGTCGAGACCATCACCCATATCGACGAAGACGGCGCCATCACTCTCGTCGAGCAGGACACCGACGGCAACGGCACCTACGAGACCGGGATCGCCCCCACCGCGGGCGGGGTGCGGCTCGCCGAGGACCTCGACGACGACGGCACCGTCGACCTCGCCACCCACCTCGACTCCGCCACCGGCGCCCCGGTCCGCCAGGACGTCATCGAGGGCGGGCTGATCACCGACACCCAGTTCGACACCAACGCCGACGGCAACCCGGATCTGCACCTGATCGACAGCAACGGTGACGGCCGCTTCGACACCGCGGCCCTCGACACCGACGCCGACGGCATCACCAACGACACCCTGGTCGACACCAACGGTGACGGCACCTTCGACCTGCGCACCACCGACACCGACAACGACGGCTCCCAGGAGACGTTCGACACCGCCACCGACGGGCACCTCGGGTCGATCGAGCAGTTCGAAGCCCTCATCCCCGCCGAGGACCACTACCACGAGCAGGCCGGCACCTCCCCCGGCGAGACACCGGCCGAGCCCACGCCCACCGACCTGGCCTGACCCCACCCCTAGCCCGACCCACCCCTAGCCCGACCCACCCACCAGGACGCCCTCGCACCCCCGGCCAGGATTCGGCCGGTGGGTGCACCCCCACCCTTGCCACCTGCCGACGTCGGGTGCGGGCCGACAACTCACCCGGGAGAGCACCGAATGGATGACATGCACGCGGACCTCACGGCCGCCGCCTGGTCCGCCGGCCCACTCGACGACGACACCTATCTCAGCGAACCGGCCCCGGCCTTGGAGGACCTCGACCCGATGGACGGCCCGGTTGACGAGGATTCGTTCACGGGAATCGCCGACCCGCCGGCAGCGGTGGATCTGTCCGGCATCGACCTGAGCGCACTCGACCCCGATCTCGGCCCGCCCCCGGTACTCGCGCCGCCGCGGGACGAGGCAGACGCGGCGGCGGCCGACCCGGTACCGGTCTCGGAGCCGGGCACCGCACCCGTTCCGGCCGCCGAGGCGAGTGGTGACGGGGTGTACGGGGACCCGGTGGAATGGTCGGTGAACTGGTTCTACCAGCAGGTCGACGGGTACTGCGGGCCGTCGAGCGCCGCGCAGGTGATCGCCCAGTACACCGGGGTGGTCATCGACGACCCCCAGGAATTGGTCGACCGGGCCCTCGAACTCGGACTCATGCAGGACGGTGACCCCACCCTGGGCATGACGTTGCCGAACCTCGAGATCCTCCTCGAGGATCAAGGGGTGCCCTGCACGGTGCAGGACAGCTCGATCGACGACCTGAAAACGAAACTCGACGACGGCTACGGGGTGATCGCGATGGTCGACTCCGGGGAGATCTGGCACCCGGACCGCGAAGCCGGAGAAGACGACACGGCCGATCACTTCCTCATCGTCGCCGGCATCGACGAAGCCCGTGGGGTGGTGATCCTCTCCGACCCCGGCGCCCCGAACGGCAACCAGCTCGAGGTGCCCATCGACCAATTCCAGGATGCCTGGGCCGACTCGGGCCAGCGGATACTCGTCGCCGACACCCCCGACCCCGACCTGGCCGACCAACCCGACCAACCCAGGGCGCCGGTCGCGGAGGCGTCGCCGGTGGCGGTGACAGCACCCGATCGGCGGTGGGCGATGATCGACCTCTAGTCGCCGGTCGCTACCAGCCGACGACAGGTCGGGCGTGCACACTGGACTACGCCACCTCACCGGCATCGGTGACGGTGACAGGAAAAGAAACTTGGTGATCGGCGGGAACCTTCCGGCGATCCAGTGCATCCAACAGGTGGGCGTGCGCTGTGCCGGCGCACCGACAGACTCCAAGGAAACGAGGTGAGAGCAGCAGTGGACGACGATTCCGTCCTTGCCGCACTGGGGGTATCGGGTAGCGCGCTGCCGCCCGTGCCCGACGAGGTGTGGGCGCGGACCCTCGCGATCGCTCTCGACCCGACCACCGCCCCCGTCGACCCCGGCCTCGTCCCCGACCTCGACGACACTCCAGCCGTACCCGAGGACGACGACATCATCCTGCTCGACGACGACACCGACCTCGACACCGACGGTGACGGCACCAGCCACGTCACCGACCTCGATACCGATACCGCCGCCGGCGCCGACGACCCGGATGTCGACCTCCCGGCAGGCGAGGATCTTCTTCTCGCTGACGACAGCGTCGACCCGACCCTTCTCGGTGTCGACGACCCAGCCGATCCCGGCATCGACCTCGGCGGGCACCACGACATCGACCCGCTCTAACCCACTACGATCCCGCCCTCCCCGTTTCTGATGTGGTTCGCAGCGGAGTTCCTGGCCGGGCGGGCTGTATGTGACGGCGGGTACGATTCCCTCGGCGCCCGGGGGCGGCGAAAAACAGTGATCACGGCACGGGGGGACCAGACATGGATGACGCGGACCTGATCGCGGCGTGCCGCGGCGGTGATCATCACGCCTTCGCCGAGCTCGTCGGCCGCTACCGCACCAACGCCTGGCACGTCTGCCTGCAGATCACCGGCAACACCCACGACGCCGAAGACGCCCTGCAGGACACCCTCACCGCCGCCTGGCAGAACCTGCCGAAGTTCCGCGGCGACGCCCGTTTCAACACCTGGCTGCACCGGATCGCCGCCAACGCCGCCCTTGCCGTCGTGCGCCGCCGCAAGAACACCGACAGCCTCGACGACGCCGAGGGCGAGTACGGCATTCTCCTGGAAGATCCCGCACCCCGATTCGACGACCAGGTCACCACCATCGACGCGGTCCGCCGCGCCCTGGCCCAACTCCCGGAAGACTTCCGGGTCGCGATCGTCCTCGCCGAGTTCGCCGCCCTACCCTACACCGACATCGCCGAACACCAAGGCGTCACCGTCGCCACCGTGAAAACCCGAATCCACCGTGCCCGTAAGCAACTGGCCACCCTGCTCACCCCCGCGCTCGATCTTTAGAAGGCTCCTGCCGCGTGGCGCGGTGGCCACACCCCGGGGTCAACTATCACCAGCGCTGAGCGGGAAATGATGCTGACCTTCATGCTGTTCCACCCCTCCGCATGGCCTGTCCGTGAAACGCGCCGAATCGTCGCGGTCCGGGCGCCCTGCCGTTCGGATCCTCGGTGGTGCGGGAAGATGACCGGGTGAGTGATCCTGGACTGCTGCCCGACGACTACCGCGACTTCCTCGAACACCTCAAGACGCAGGTCCAGCAGGCCCGGATCCGGGCCACACGGGTGGTCAACACCGAGTTACTGCTGCTGTACTGGGACATCGGCCGTGCGATCCTGGACCGCCAGCATGCCGAGGGGTGGGGCAGCAAGGTCATCGACCGCCTCGCCGTTGACCTGCGTTCTGCGTTTCCCGAGATGCGCGGGTTCTCCCGCAGCAACTTGCATTACATGCGGAAAATCGCCTCGGCGTGGCCGCGGAGCGCATTCGTCCAGCAAGCTGTTGGACAAATTCCGTGGGGACACGTGACGGTGCTGATCGACCGCCTCGACGACCAGGCCACCCGTGACTGGTACGCGGCCGCGGCGTTCGAACACGGCTGGTCCCGCAACGTCCTGTCCCATCAGATCCGGAACCGGCTCGACCAGCGGATCGGGGCGGCGCCGTCCAACTTCGCCGACCACCTGCCCACCGGTGACTCCGACCTGGCGCAACAGTTGGTTCGAGACCCCTATGTCTTCGACTTCCTGGATCTGAGCGATCGGGTCGCCGAGCGGGAGCTCGAGGCGGCGTTGATGGCCCGGTTGGAGCGGTTCCTGCTCGAGCTCGGGCACGGTTTCGCGTTCGTCGGCCGCCAGTATCACTTCGAGGTCGACGGTGACGATTTCTACATCGACCTGCTGTTCTTCAACTGGATCCAGGCCCGGTTCGTGGTGGTCGAGCTAAAGGTCGGCCGGTTCGAACCCGAGTACGTCGGCAAACTCGGTTTCTACGTGTCCTGGATCGACGAGAACCTGCGCGATCACACCCAGCACGCCCCCACCATCGGGATCCTGCTGTGCGCCGGCCGCAACGACAACGTTGTCCGCTACTCCCTGGCCGGGACCACCGCACCGTTGGCCGTCGCCGACTACACCTACGCGACCCTGCCTGCCCCCGTTAGGGAACTCGTCCCCACCGACGACGAACTCGCGTCCGCAGTCGGCGAGACACTCACCCATTTGGAGGCGAGCCGAGGACCTGACGGTGATGCACAGCTATGAGCGATCGGTGAGATCGGTGAGAGGATGGCCAACGCGCTACCCGCGGCGTATTCCGTGACCCAGCTCGGGCCTTGATCCCGTTGGCTGTGAGCACGAATAGCTTTCTTACTCAGCTGTAATGCCAGCAATGCACCATTGTGAATTCATGTGACGACGATAGAGAGGGCGACGATGGATAGCGATCACCAGGCACAGATCCCACGCAGAACTCGGCCGCAGCACACCGAGCACGGATACGGCACCTACGAATGGGACCCGCAGCACGGGGTGACGTTCCGCATGGACCTCGACCAGTTCGGCACCGTCGGCGGCGTCCCGATCAGCCAACACGCCCCGCCCGTGGCGCCGACATCACCGTCTTCCCCGATCCCCCACTCCCGGTGAAAAATCCTCGATACTCGAACGCATTTAGGAGGACGACCCTGTGACCGGCCGGACCACCGACGACCTCGAGCGTGACCTCGCCTTGCTCGCGAACGTGCGCGCCTACCTCCGAGACGCGGAAGGGCCGGACTTCCGCATCCCGACCACCGCCCTCGACCAAGTCCTCGACGAACTCAACAGCCACGACCCAAAACACTGACCCACGCCACCTTCCCGGCGAACACAAGTTCGCTCTCGGTCGATCAGCTGGCAGCAGGTCTGGCTCGACCCGAACGGTCTTCTCGGCCTGCACTTCTTCAACCCGGTCCCGGCCAGCGAATTGGTGGAAATCGTCGTCGCCACCAAGACTTATACGCAACTGATTACAGATGCCCAGAGATGGGTGACCGCGCTGGGCAAGACCGCCATCACTGTCACAGATTCTCCCGGATTCGCGTTCTCACGGCTAGGTGTCGCCATTGCCCTCGAAGCGATGCGGATGCTCGAAGACTGCGTGGCGTCGGCGGAAGATATCGACACCGCGATGACCTTGGGTTACAAGCACCCGATGGGGCCGCTGCGCACCACGGACGTTGTCGGACTGGACGTACGGCTGGCGATCGCGGAACATCTCGCCCGCGAGGTCGGTGATCGCTTCGAGCCGCCGGCAATCCTGCGCGAAAAGGTTGCAGCCGCATACCTTGGCCGAAAATCCGGTCAAGGATTCCGCTCCTGGTGAGTCCCGCCAGCGACTCTTGTTCCGAGCCGGCCCGCAGCTATCGGAGCCCCTGCCCGCCCGGGCTCCGATAACGCAGGCTAGTTCGGCAGATGCGTGAAGAGGTGATACACGTCGAGCCTGCGCGCTGCTCGGTCACCGCGTCGATGACCTCGCCTCGGCCGTGTCCTGCTGTGCTATGGCCACCTCCAGTCTCACGATTTGCTCGCCACAGGGGAAATCGCATAAGCGGCACACGGGCGTGAATGTTGGAGTTCGCGTGCAGCGGGCGGATCCGAGGCATCTGTGTGCACAACCAGCATGCGCGCAGGCATTGCCCGTACACCAGGAATTGCGTTGTCGCACTAGCACTATTACGTTTCGCCGATAACGGCAGTGAAGTCAAATCACACGCCGGGTATCGCATCAGATGAGTGGACCCGACCGTGCGGATCGGGAACTTGTACCGCTCGGAGATCTCCAGATAACCCCTGGACCACGTGCCAATGTGGTCCGGCGGGGCAGTTCGCGTCATCGCGCACGAGTCATCGAGGTGCAGGGTGGCCGACGCGGACGGCCTCGGCACCCGTTTCCGGTTACCGAGGCCCTCTGGGTGCCGATCAATCCACCCTGAGGTGGGTTCCGGCGGTTTCCCGCATCCGGATGGCCCCCAGCAGCACTAGTGCGGCGCAGACGGCGAAGAATCCTGCCGGTGCCAGCGAAACCTGGGTCAGGTCGACGAGCCATGCACAGAGGAAGGGCGCCGTACCGCCGAGGATGAGCTGCGCGACGTTCATTCCGAGCGAGATCCCGCTGTATCGGACTCGGGCACTCATCAACTCTGCGAAGGCGGAGAACGCCGGGCCGATGGACAGGGAGACCGGGATGCTCAACAGAACCTGACCGAGGACAGCCGCCGCCGTGGAGCTTCCGCCCATGAGGGCGAAGGCCGGCAGGGGCAGCAGCAGGCCCGTGATCGCCGCGGCCAGGAACACCCGACGCCGTCCGATCCGGTCGGAGAGGTGTCCGGCGGCATTCATGAGGACGGCCCCGAAGACCAGTGCCAGACACGTGGATGCGAAGGACATCTGTGCGGTGTGGTCTCCGACGGTCTGCATGTGGATCGGCCCGTACACGTAGGCCACGTAGTGGCCGCCGGTGAACAGTGCCGACAGGCATGCGATGCGCACGATGGTGGGTCGCCAGTCGCGGAAGAGGACGACCGCGGGTACCTTCGCTACCTCACCGGACTCCTTCAGTTCCTCGAACTGCGGGGTGTCCTCCATGCGAGATCTGATCCAGATCCCGATGAACGCCAACGGCAGGCTGAGCAGGAACGGGATACGCCAGGCCATGTCCTCGATTTGCTCGGGGGTGAAGGCCGAGTTGACTGCCAGCGCGGTCAACGCGGCAGCGAGCGAGCCGAGGTTGATACCGACGTTGACCAGGGAGGTCAGCCCGGCGCGCTTGTGCCGGGGTGCGGACTCGGCCACGAATGCGGTCGCACCGCCGAGCTCTCCGCCCGCGGCGATGCCCTGCAGGCATCGAAGCAGCACCAACAGAACCGTTGCCCAAATTCCGATCGTGAAATAGGTTGGCAGAAGCCCGATTCCGAGAGTGGCAAGACACATCAGAATGATCGTCCACGACAGCGCCCGCTTGCGGCCGTATCGGTCACCGATGTGCCCGAAGAGGATTCCGCCCGGGATACGCAGGAAGAAGGCCACCGCGAAAGCCGCGAGCGTGCCCAGCAGGGCTGCGGTCGGATCCCCACCGTGGAAGAAGAGCGCGGCGAGGACGGTGGCCATGTAGCCGTAGATGCCGAAGTCGTAGTACTCGACGACGGTGCCGACGATGCTGCCGGTGACGACCCGGCGAAGGGAGCGTGGTGGCGCGTCGCCGGTCGGGCTGTCAGGGTCGGTAAGGGGTGCCGCGTGCTCGGACTGCGTTGTCATGAGTTTCTCCTGAAGGACTAGACGGATCCGCGGGTCAGCCCTGCAGTTGGTTCCAGACCTCACGGTCACGCTCGGCGGTCCAGATGACGGGCCGCTCGATGCCCGACAGTTCGTCCCACACCCGGGAGACGTCGAAGGGCAGGCAGTGTTCGAAGATCGGCCAGTGCCCGTACTGCTCGTAGAGTGCGGCGTGGGTGGCCTCGAAGGCCTCCTTCAGGGTGCCCCCACGCTGCTGTACTGCCCCGACCTCGGCGAGCATGACCTCGATGAAGCGGCGGGTCTGCTCGATCGCGGCGTCGACGGCGTCCCGCCCGTGGGAGACGGCGCCGCGTCCACCGATCAGGACCTCCGCGCCGAGCGCCTTGATAGCGTCGAGGGTGCGAGTGGACCAGTCGCGATGGAAGGCGTCGCCGGTGTAGAGCGCGGCCTGCGCCTCCACCAGGTCGCCGGCGAACAGGATTTTGTGCTTCGGCAGCCACGCGACGACGTCGCCCTCGGTGTGCCCGCGACCGAAGTGCTGGAGCACCAGGTCGCCGCGGTCGCCGCCGAGGTCGATGGTGAGCTTGTCCGCGAACGTCACCGTCGGCCAGGTCAGACCCGGCACCAAGTCGGCGCCCTTGGCCAGGCGCGGCATGCGTCCGAATTCGCTTGCCCAGTCTTCCTTTCCTCGCTCCTCGATGAGGGCACGGGTGGTCTCGTGCGAGACGATGGTCTCGGCGTCGAACGCGGACGCACCGAGCACGCGGACGGCGTGGTAGTGCGAGAGCACCAGGTACCGGACCGGCTTGTCGGTGTGTTCACGCAGCTTGCGCAGCCAGTCCTGAGCCGCGACCGGGGTGGCGAGCGCCTCGAAGCAGACGACGAAATCCTCGCCCTCGATGGCGCCGATGTTGGGATCGCCCTCCGCCGTCAGCGCGTACACGCCGTCGGCGAGGACTTCCAGGGTCTGTTCCTTTTCCCCGAGGTCGGCCGAGGACGCGAAGGAGGGTGCGGTCATTGTTTTCTCCGAGCGGTCGTGATGTCGTCATAGGGCTCGTGCCATATGCACACTCATAACGTTAGGTAGATCACGTTCCGCCCTCAATGTCCCCGAACCCAACACTTAGGCATAGATGATGTGCTTGAAACCATCGGTTCACTGTCCCCGCCCCCGATCACCGGCGGCACCCACGCTCAGGTATGGCCCTGGGGGTCCACGATTGCGGTTGATACCACTTACCGTCGTGAGTGGCAGGCGCACTCCACGCCGGGGACGCCTCGAGTACACCGTGCTGACCATGGTGTACGCAGTGTCACGCCCGCAAATATCCTGCACCGCAGGATAAGTCAGTATCGCGTCATCGCAATCACAGTCGGCGGTCGTTCTGGTCGGTACGCTCGGATTACTGGGGAGGCTCCGCATCCAGAAGTGGCCGTAACTCGAGCGCCATCCTGATCCCCAGCAGACGGGAGCCCTCCGACCAGTCGGCACCGAGCAGGGATGCAACCCGAGAGAGCCGAGCTCCGACCGTGTTCACATGCACGTGAAGTGCAGCAGCGGCTTTCGCCCGGCTCCGCTCGGCGGTGAAATAGGCCGACAGCGTCTCGACAAGGTGACCGTCGTGGGCGTTGTCGTACTCGATCAGGGGAGCGAGAGCACGGGCGACGAACTCGACGGCCCGGTCTGCCGCTTCCGGTACGCCAAGGACGCCGAAGAGGCCCAGGTCGGCCAACTCGGCGCCGCCGCCGCGTCCCAGTGCGACGAGGAGTTCGGCGCATCTGCTCGCCTCGTCGTACGACGCCCGAAGGTCGATGAGAGCTTCGATCGGACCGGCGCCACCGACGGCTGTGGACAGGGCAGCATCTCGTAGGTGCGCCGCCAGCGCCTTGGCCGCGCGACCAGCGTCCCGGCCCTCCAGTAGGACGAGAGTCGATTGCAGATACTCCGCGACCACAGATCCCGCCGGTGCCCACCGCGCGACCGCTGCCCGAATTCGTTTCCGTTCGCCGTCTCGGGATCGCACGACCAGAACGATGTTGGATGGTCCCCACATCAGCCCGGATCGTTCTGAGCGGCGCCGAAGGGCGAGTCGATCCATCGGCACGCCTGCGAGGAGGTCCACCACCAGTTCTTCGCGCGATCGCGCCTCTTCGTCGAGAGCCATCCGGCCGAGGACGAGCACGAGGGCGAGGGCAGTAGCACCACGCTCGAGTACGCCGTGTTCGACGGCGTCGAGTTCGGCACGATCGACGAGGACCCGTACCAACGGAACACCGCGCGCCGCCACGGTCACCCCCGACCACGGCTGCCCGTCACCGTCGACGGCGGACTCGTCTGCCTGCGCCGGCGTGAAGTCCGGGGTGGCGTTGCGAGAGGACCACAATATCAACCCCTCGGCGTCGAGGACCGCGACGTCCCCGTCGAGAATTTCGGCGATTGCGGCCGCGACGTCGTCCACTCCTCCGCCTTCGAGGACGGTCTGCATCATCCGGCGGTGTGCCTCGGAGATGGACTCGAGGGTGCGGGCTCGTTCGTCTGCAACAGCGTGTGAGGCGGCCAACTCGGCGGCCGCGCGCCGGGCCTCTTCGAGCGCGTTCGCCGCGTCGAGTGCGACCGCCGACAGTGCAGCCAGAGACGACAGCAGAGCAATGTCTTCGGGCTGGTACTCACGCGGATGCCGATCGGCGGCGTAGAGGACTCCGACGACATCTGATTCTACCGATAGCGGCACGCCGACGATCGCGACGATGTGTTCGGAACGCACTGCGTGGTCTACGTTTTCGGTGTGCGAGAACCTGTCGTCCTCGAAGAAATTGCTCGTGGCATAGGGCACTCCGTCCTGAGCCACGAGACCACCGAGACCGATCCCGATCGGCAGGCGGGTGGTGCGGATGGGAGTCGAAGCCATACCGTCGGTGACCCTCATGTAGGTGTCGCGTCGATCCCGATCGATCAACGCGATGTAGGCCACGTCGGCCGCCAGGATGCGGCGGGCCCGCCGGACAACGGCATGCAATAGGCGATCGACGTCACCGATGCGAGTGAGATCCTGAGCCGTCTCGAAGAGGACGGCCAACTCCGACTCTCGACGCTCATGACGTTCGAGCACGGCGGTGGTTCGTAGCGCCAGTCCACGCAGCCGTTCAAGCTCTGCGAGGCGCTCCGGACCGGCTCCGGACTCCGCCGCGAGGCGCACCTGCTCATCGAACGCCGAGGCATCGGCACCCCTCGCCAGCAACTCCAGGAAAACGCCCTCGTTCACGGGTTCATCATGCAACGACGAATCGGATCGAGAACCCGATTGAGGGCTCACTCCCGTTGCCGACTTGACTCAAGGCGTTGGAGGGACCGACCGTGTTCCCGCCTCCCCCGACGTGCTGGACGCCCCGGATCAGGCGCAGACCTTGGGCTTGAGCCCGCGGCATGCCGAGGACTTCCGACGGGGGCGCTGGACATGGGACTGACCCAGTGCACGGACCCCACAACGCGCCCTCCGGCCGGTCGGGGGAGCTTTGAGCCGGTGGCACCCCTGCACTGCCTGGAATGCCGCAACGCCTGGATCCTTCCCAGCGACCTGTCCCAGCTTCTGCTGTTCGCCGACCACCCCCCACCAGCTTCGGATGCGACTGTCCCCGCATCAGTTCGGCGATTTGTGGAGACAAACGCACACCGACCTCCACGCCCTTCTAGACGAGCGCACGGACGAAGAAAAGGCCCGCAAGTACATCGATGCCGGTCAGGCCACTCTGTACCTGCCACTGGCCGCGAACTTGGAGTTCAGCAGTTGAGCATCCAACGATCGAGCCCCCAGTCCAACGCGGCCTTCGACGCCGACGAACCCGTCATCGAATCCCATCCGCTGCTGGCCGACGGGGAATGGAACCTCACGGCGTGGACGATAGTGACGATGTCGTCGACCAACAAGGGTGCCTGCGGCGACCGGGGCCGGTCCACTGGGGGCAGCTTAGTGGTCTGACCCGTTAATTCGTCGGGGTTTTTGCCAGGCGGTCGGGTCGCCGAGGTAGAGCCCACACGCGCAGTCGAGCGCGTCTTCGGGACTGCCGGCGAAGTTCCCGCTGGGCAGGACCGAGTCCTGGTACTTGCCGCTGCTGCCGAGGTAGATCGCGAATCCCCACACACTGGCGGATCCGCCGTACCGCAGTCGCATCAACGGAATCACCGTCCCGTCGGTCAGCACGCCGTCGACGTAGGCGAAGTTGCTGCGGAATCGGGTGTTGATCGTGGCCAGTTCCGGCCACCGGGTCCGGACCCGATCCAGCAGTTTCCAGCGCAGTGAGCTCTTCGTCGATTCCGGTGGCGTCGGCATATTTGTGATGGTGCCCGATCAGCGTGACTTTCGTGGCGGCCGGCGTGTCGTTGCCTCGGGAATTGCTGTGGCCGGTGTGGTGTATGTGCCGTGAGTGATCCAAGTAGTTCTTTCTCGGATGGTGTGTCGTGGTGATGGTCAGCCCGTACCGGGTGGTGTTGGCGGGCACCGACCGCGAGATGCTCGAGGGGTGGGTGCGGGCCGGGAGCCCACCGCAGAGGACGGTGCTGCGGGCATTGATCGTGCTGATGGCCGCCGACGGCGACTCGAACGCCCACATCGCAACCGAGCTCGGTGTCTGCGTGGACACGGCCCGCAAGTGGCGGGCCCGGTTCTATCACCGAGGAGTCGAAGGACTCACCGACGCCCCGCGCTCGGGACGCCCGCCGAGGTATTCCCCGTCGCAGGTCGCCGCGGTCAAGGCGTGGGCCTGTCAGCTTCCCACCGAGCACGAGCTCCCCCTGTCGCGGTGGACCGGTCCGGAGTTGGCCCGGCAGTTGTTGATCGACGGAATCAGCGCCTCGGTCACGACGGTCCGACGCTGGCTCGCGCCGAACGCCCACAAACCCTGGCAATACCAGTCGTGGATCTTCATCCGAGACCCGCAGTTCGAGACGAAGGCCGCCGTCGTCCTCGATCTCTACGCCCGAAGGTACGACGGAGTCGAGTTGGGGGCGGACGAGTACGTGATCTCCGCGGACGAAAAACCGTCCATCCAGGCCCGACAGCGCTGCCATCCCACGCAGCCGGCCGGCACAGGCCGGCCGATGCGCGTCAATCACGACTACCGCCGTGGTGGGGCACTGGCATATCTGGCGGCCTACGATGTCCACCACGCCCGGGTGTTCGGCCGATGTGAAACCACAACCGGCATCGACCCTTTCACCGCCCTCGTCGACCACGTCATGAGCCAGCAGCCATACGCCTCTGCCGAGCGGGTGTTCTGGATTGTCGACAACGGGTCCTCGCATCGTGGGCGAGCCGCGATCGATCGGCTGGCCGCGAGGTATCCGAACGCGGTGATGGTCCATACCCCGAAGCACGCCTCCTGGCTGAACCAGGTGGAGATCTACTTCTCGATCATTCAACGCAAAGTGCTCTCACCCAACGATTTCGAAGACCTCGATGTCGTCGAACGGCGCCTGCTCGACTTCGAGGACCGGTACAACGCCACCGCTGTGCCGTTCAAGTGGCGCTACACCACCGCGGAACTGCACCGACACCTCGAACGACTCGACCACCACGACCGAACCCGACAAGCGGCATGACCCCCGACGAATTTATGAACCCAACCACTTAGTCACGGCGGATCCCGAACAGGGTTGAGGACACCAGTGCCTCCCCGGCTCGATTCGGCAGGCCCGCGGTCCGGTGATAGTGCCCGAGATGGCAGCACTCTGCGATAACACCGATTCCGCGATGCTGACCTGCCGAAACGACTTGTCCGCCCGCGGTTCGGTCCGTCTGAGATCAGGTCCAGTCGATGTGGACGGAGTCGATGTGGTCGAAGTGGAATCCGAATTGGTCGCTGTACCGGTCGAAGCCCTTGTTCTCCGGGTAGTCGAGGGTGGCGTGCCGTTCGAGCAAGGCCACGACGCGGGCGTGATCATCGTTGGCGAGGGCGGCGGCGAGTTCGCGGGACTCGTCAGGGGTGAAGGGGGTGTCGGAGTTCGCGAAATCCAGGGTGCGGACCCGGTAGTCGTAGCCCTCGTCGGCGCCGTTGCGGACCATCACACCACCCTTGACCCGGATCACCGCGGTCTTCGGTGTCCCGTCCGGGCGCAACACCCCGGCACGGGCCATGATGTCCTGCGCCCGCACATTCTTCAGTTTTTTACTGGCGTCGGCACGCAGTTCGTTCGTCTCCCCCGACCGGTACCGGGACACCGCCGAGCGGGACCGGCCGATCTTCGCGGCCACCACGTCGATACCGCCGAGGCGTTCGATCGCCGCCCGCCGTTGCGCCCGCTCGAGCACATCCGCGTGGGGGATGCGGCCCTGTTGCGCCCACCGGCGCAACGTGCGGTCCGACGGCGGGGTGCGGCCGGCGTCGATCGCCGCCTGACGCAAACCCTCGTTGCCGAGCTCCGTACGTAATTGTGTGACCGTCACCTTGCTGGTCAGCCCGGCCAGTCCCCCGGTTGTGACCTGTTTCGACTTCTCCACCCCACTGGTCGCGGCATTGGCGACCGAGACTTTGAGGCCGTCGAGCCCGACCGCCTGCTGGGCCGGTTTCTTGGTCCGCGGCTTCGGCAGATGCAGCGCCATCAGTCCACCCCCTCCCCGTCGTCGTCGTCGGCGGCGTCCTCGTGGTCGGTGAAGGCGGCCTTGATCGCCAGGTTCACCTCGTGCACATCCGCAGCCGACGCCATAGTGTGCAGGAGGGTGTCGGTGAGGGTCACGTCCTTTTCCACCGTCATCTTTCCCAGCGCCTCGCTCGGGTCGGAAATGTCTTCCCCTTCGGGGAGGAGGTAGACCCAGGAGTCGGTGACGGTGCGGACCGGCCACCGCTGGTGCTGACGGGCGATGCGCATCGCGACGCGGCGGCCCCGCCACCGGCAGTGCGCGATGATCGACGCTCGCCACAACGGTTGGTGGTGATGTTGCATTCGTGTCGCGGTCCACATGTCCGGGTTCACCATCCGCCCGATGTACCCCTTGTAGCAGGAACCGAGAAATCCCTTCATCGCCGCATCCCGGGTGTCGACGGCGGTTTTGCGGGCCTCCCGCAGGATCTTCGCCCACTTGTCCAGCACCCGCCCCTGCTGCGGGTACACCCACGCCTCGGTGATCTCGAGGTCGTCGAGGTCGGCGCCGATCCCACCGTCGGCGACCGGTGCACACAACCCGTCGATGCTGACCGAGGTGACCCAGGTTTGCACCGGCTGATCGGCGAGCATGTGCGGATGCGGCAGAGGCAGCTTCTCGGGCAGCGACAAGGTTTGTCCCGCGGGCAGGGTGATCCGCCACAACCCGAACGGGGTCCCCTTCTCCCCTGATGCCGCGGCCGCGGCCGCCGCCCCACCGGTCAGATGCTTCGGTTGCCCGTAACCGAGCTCGAGCATCCCGGCGGAGGCCAGGTAGGCGGCGCGTTGGTCGATCGACACCAACCGGTCCGCATCGGCGAGGTCACTGGTCTCCGGGACCCGGGTCCAGCCGACCGCGGGCTCGAGGTCCCCGCGCGGGGCGCCATCGAGCGGCGGCACCGGACCCGCGGTCGTCATCACAATGCCCTTGCCCGATCGGGTGCGTTCCCGTTTGATCTTGTCGACGATCGCGGCACCGGTGCGGGCCGGGGTGGGTCCGGGCAGCACCCCGAGATGCTGCGCGCACCATCCCAGTCGGCGGCCCAGTTCCCGGGCGGCCGGTAGGTCGTCGTCGGGGAGATAGGTTCCCGCTGTGGGTGAGCCGAGGACACCCATATCGCCGACCCGGTTGTGCCAGCCGAAGTCCTTGTTCCAGTAGGTCCACACATACGGTTCGATCACCACATCGACCATCGAGGTGAAGTTCCCGATCGTGCGGGACAGGTGCACCACATGACCCGGTTCCCCGCGCAGCTCCCACCCCACACCGAGCAACGGGGGCAGGGTGGCATGGAGGGTGGCGGTCAGGTCGGTGGCGGCGCGGGTCCGCAACGCTTCCATGTCGTCGACGTCGTCCTCACTGCCCGGATCGATGACCCACCCGAGGAGCTCACACGCCGCCAACCCGACGATCCAGATTTGTGCGGGTGCCCCCAACGGGGTCAGTGACGCCCAGCGAATCAGTTTGTCCAGCTTCTCGAGTGAATCGACCGGACCGGTCAACTCCTTTCCCGAAGGGGTGTACGTCCCGGCGGCGGTCACGATCAACGCATGCCCATCCGCGGCCTCCCCCGCCGGCAGTGTCTCCCACACCGGCGGATCGGCCGCGACGCTCCCGGCCCCGTCGCTGTCCACGTCGATGGTATCCACGTCTGAGGTGTTCGCGTCGGGGGTGTTCGCGTCGGGGGTATCCACGCCGGGGGACTCCCGACCCGCAGGAGTTTCGGCGACGTCATCCTGCTCGTGCGAGTCAATGTCCCACTGCTCGTGTAGTTCAGAGTGTGCGTCGACCGCTGGTTCCGGGCCCGCCCCATCGGTGACACCCGCCCGATCGGTTGCGTCGGGGAGACCGCCTTTTTCGGCGGATTCGGGGGACGTCGCCGGGGTGGTGTCGGGCAGGGTGAAGAGGGGAATTTGCTCCCACGGGGAGCTCATGACTCCTGCTCGGCGATCCGGCCGTCGAGATCGGCCGGCGGGACACGGTAGCGGTCGAAGAATTCCTGCAGGGCAACGTCCACGACGTTGGTCACCGTGGATTGGCGATGGTTCACCAGCCAGTTCAACCGGGCCTCCGTCGAGGCCAGGACCCGGGTGTTGAGCGGAACCTTCGTCGGCCCCTTCCGCGGTTCCAGCTTCGCCGTCAACTCCGCACTCGGCGTCCCCGACCCAGAAACGCCCCCGGCACCGGCACCTTCCTTCCCTGACCGAGCGGTGCCGCCGCGTCCGCCCCCATTCGAGCGGCGGGCGCCGCCCCCGGTGTTTCCCGTCTTCGCCATACCCACCCACTCGTGTTCGCCCGTGTACCTCCGCAGAAGTCACCTTACCCGCTACATGCCTTGTTGCATGTGAGTACGCGCGCACACTTGTTCGCATAAATGCGCGCAAATTCGGATGCTGGGTGTGTGTGCAGGAATCCGAGACGCGGCCGTCACGCGCCGTCCCATGTCACCATGCCTTCTCGCGAACCCGAGGGCGTGTGATCCACCGGACCCGGCGGGACTCGTCACTCCACCAGCGTGATGGGTACCCCGGGTGTGATGTACAGGTGGTGTCGAGCCCCGCCGTGGGTGAGGGACATGGCCACTCCCATGGTGTGTCCCTCGGCGAAGCGGGCGAGCAGTTCGCGGGTGGCCTCGGATCTGGTGGGGCTGATGCCGTAGGTGACGCCGCCCAAAAGATGAGGCTGGGCACCCTATCCTCCTTGCTGACCGGTGCATCGTTTGCCGGAAAGTGTTGCGACACCTCGATCGGTGAGGACGCCAGGTACCGTCACGGTCCGACGATATCGGCTGTCGGTGGGGTTACCAGCGGTAGACGATGCTGGGGTTCGGCTCGTCGCTGCCCCGAATCGCAATCGGAGTCGCCGGTGTAATCAGCAGGCGTACCGTCGAGTTTTGGCTGACGAACCCGACGAATCCGCCGTTGCCGTTGTTGTCGAAGATGCCTCTGACAGCGTCCTCGAGGCCGTGCGCGGCGGCTGCGTCGGCGAGCGGATAACGGACCCCGTCGTAGATCGCTTCGTAACTCATGATCCTTCTCCCGCTGGTGTCGTGGTGCTCACAGCGTAGGAGTGCTGGACCAACCGCTGTGGCCGGTACCGACACATTCTTCTCAACGAAGATTCGGCCGGATTTCTGCACGTCGGGTGACTGCGATCAACCTGTCCCACGCGCCGCCGTCGACCTCGCCGAGGAGCGCCGACCGACGGCGCCCCTCTTTAGCTTCTTTTAGCGTTGCCAGGACCAGTACCACACCCAAGGCGCGCCGGTTACCGTCTGTCGGTATGGGGACCACCTTCCACGGGCCGAGCCCGTGGCCGCACATCACCCGCGCCATCCGCACCCGGGGCGCCCGGTACGCCGCGATCGGCTACCTCGGCCAGGACGCACCCGAGCTGCTCCCGCTGCGTGCCGGGGACCTGTTGGTCGTCAACGCGTCCAAGGCCGCGATCCGGGCGCACGCCACCTCCCCCGCCGCCCTCACCTACTACCTCGAGCGGGGGGTGCGGGTGCTGTCGTCACCGACCCTGCACGCGAAGGTGATCGCTACCAATACCCGGGCGGTGATCGGGTCGGCCAACGCTTCCGAGAACTCCACCCTCGCCGACGACGCCGTGGTCATCACCGACGACCCCGAGATCGTCGCCGGTGTCCGAACGTTCATTAACGGCCTCGACGAGATCACCGAGGTCGATCAGGTGTTCCTCGACGACGCGATCCGAGAATGGGAGATCGGCCGCGCCGTCCCCCTACCCGGGGTCACCGGCCGCGTCCGCACCGAAACTGATTTCCTGCCCACCCCGGTGCGCCGGATGTTCGTCAAACACGCCGTCGATTACGAACCCACCGACACCGAACAACAGGTCCTCGACACCCAGCGGGGCCGACACTCCACGGCGGGCGGGCCGGCGGTGAAGTACCAGCTCGAGTCGCTCCGCCTCGACACACGCGGCACCATTCGGCGCGGTGACGTGATCGTCTTCGTCTCCACCGGCGACGAGTGGATTCACCCGCCGGCCGTGGTGATCTCCGATCCGATGCGGATCCCACGGTCGGGTGGAGCGGTGTTGTTTTTCCTGCGCACCCGCACCGACCTGCTACCCGTGGCCCTCACCGACGCCGAGAAGGCGCTCACCGACCTCGGGCACCCCGGCTCACGGCTGCGGACCGATCACTACGTCCGCTCCCCCACCCTCCGGACGGCGATCCTCGCACTATGGGGCCTCTGACCCTTCAGCGAGGCAATACGTACGTGTGAGTCTGCTCCGCAGAACCGAAGAACCCACATTGGAAACGCTAGATGGCGGTAGCTACCGCGACACGTTGCCCACGACTCGGAGCAACCGCCTATGCGGTGCTGCCAGCCTTTCGATTTCACTTCCGAAGCACTCCATTCCCGCAAACCGAAGGTACTCGCGTCCTTCGTTCACACGGTCGCCGCGATGACCTCCCCCGGGTTCACGGCATGCCGCTGACAAACCATTAGCACTCCACCAATGCGAGTGCTAAATTCTGTGTAAACGATGACACGGACCTGCGAGAACCGCTGGGCTCAAACGCAGTCCCTAGGTGAAGCCCAAGCGCACTGTTCCGGCTGGACAGTGGCTGGACGGCCGCCCTTGGATCGATGGGCACTCCGTCTCGTCGCATCGACGACCGGGCTACCCGAGGCAATGGAGGAGGGATCGTGAACGCTGCCACCCCGTGTAACTCAGGTGCCACAGGCAACGAGAGTTCCTCCACGCCTGCACGACCGCGGGTACCGCGTGGGCGATCACGGTTACCCTCGGTGTCGGTTCTACTGGGCGCGTTGTCCATCGCGTCGTTCTGGGTGTCCGGACTCGGGTTCATCCTGGGGGTGAGTGCCGTGGTCTGCGGTGCTCTCGCCGCCTCCCGGTCAGGCGTAGCGGATGATGAGCCCGCATCGCTGCGAGCGTTGCTCGGAGTCGTCGCAGGAGTCGCGGGGATCACGGTGTCCGCGATCGCTCTCTTTCCGGTGCTGGCCGATCTGTGATCGGTGCACCAGTCCACCTATCTCCTGTCTCGAAGTTTGGAAAGGATCCGCACCGCCCGTGACCGTCGCCGCCAGCCCGCATGTACCCACCACACAGACTCCGCCGGAAGCCGACTTGGATGACGGTGCGCGCTGCGCAACGCTCCTCGAGTCTTGGGAAGCGGGCATCGCCGTGACCATCGGTCTGGCGCTGCTGACTACCCTTGTGTGCGCCGTCTTCGGGTCGCCCGCGCTGGGTCTTCTCGTGCTCGTCGCGATCGCCGGCATTGCCGGTCTGATTGCCGCTGTCCTTTAACGCCGCTACCTGGCGGCATCCCGCCGGCGTCAGGGCGATACGCACCGAACACCAAGTCCCGCCACCGCTACGGCAATCGACGCCGCCAGAAACCTCTGGCGCTACCGCCCTTGGGAGCCGATCCGCGGGACGCCCATCAGCACCTGGGAGCGTAGGTGCGGTGGTCGCCGCCGAACCTACCGACCAGGCCATGCTCATCGATGCACACCGCCAATTTGCATTCAGTGTCATTGACCGACAACAACATTCGATCCCGTCCATTATCCGCGCCGACAAGAGCGCGACCACGAACTTGACGTGCAGCGGGAGCGGATCAGCACCTTCGGCATTCCCGGATGCATCTGATGCGACCCGCCTTTCGCTCTCAATCCGCTCGCTTGGCACAGCCCGAACAGATCGAAGTGGTCGACAGGAGCATCCAATCGAGATCGACCACTACTAGAAACGTGCGTGGCGTACGACACACTCTTGGGATGGACGTTGTTGGCGTCATACGATCTGTTTCGCACCGGCTGATCCGATGCGCAGGACGGCGGTGCCGCAACCCGTGAGTTGAATTTTGTTCAGCTGTCACGCTTCGCGCTGCATCACCGATTCTCGAACTGCCGGTGTAGCGGCCCCGCCGTCCGCCAGCTCCGGCGGGGTTCCGCGTGCTCAGCATCGGCGGCAGAGCCTCATTCGGCCGCCTCACGAAGCAGTGAAAACCTCCCGTTTCGAGTTCGTGGTGTTGTAACCCTCTCCACCCCTTGAGGAATCATTCGGCTCTGTTCCTCACCGCGATTGACGAGTGCCCCAAGGTCAAACGGTGGTCGGATTTCATTGTAAGGGAACAAATTTCACTCTTACGGCACCGTCGCTACCGGGAGTGTCGTCGAACATGGCTTCCCGTGTTTATAGAACCATTTCCGGAGACATGCACCGCTCCCCCACCCTGGACGTCGTTGCACTACCTTCATGAGTCGATGTGGGCGGAGGCCACATCACACCGCAGGTTAGTTATGAAGTTTTAGCGATTGCCGCAGTTCGCCAGGGCGACATATGAACTCTCACTATGGCCAACCCTGTTCTGGAATCTTGTCCCTCAGATTTCGCAGACGCTCAAACTTTCCCGCAGCATCAGGGTGATGCACCGTGCATCACCCGTCTACCGCGTGATGCACCGTGCATCACTGCGTGGCAGTCACTCGGGTAGGGGGTGAAGGCGTCGCAAAGCACGGGGAGGTAGACATCTCGAGCCTGTCTGGCGCAGGTCACCCCACGCCGCTTCGAAATATCGGGAACCGCTTCTAGTCGCGCCCGGTGGACCGCCGTACCACTCACGGTCGGATTCGTCACGTGACGAAGACCGGCTAAAGTCCATGTCCTCGTTGCAGACCGCCGCCGTTTTCTTACGGCGGGCCCCCTGTGTCGCAGTGGTGACGCCCTGGCCATCGCTCGCCCGAGCCAAAGACCATTGGCATGGTGCATTCTGTTGGGTCAACCTGCGTATGGTCTCACTCATCCCCAAACAAGCCGACACCGCTATTGAATACGGCGATTCCTCAGGTCGCTCAGCGGCGAACTTCCCCCGCCAACCCCCTAGCCACCGGTGGCGTGGCCAAAAGGACGGGATGATCCTGGACAACCATCAACGGTTTCCCCTCAGCCTTACCAAGATTCCCTCCGCGTTGCGTCGACCTACCATCTCCGGGCGGGGTGCGGGGAAGAGTCCAAAGCTGCGCACGCACTCGCCGCCGGCACCGCCAACGGAGGGCGGGTCAGGCCGCTTGGAGGAGCACCGCGCATCTCGCAAGGACACGGTGCACCTCGCCATGAGTACGGGCGGCGTCTCGTGCGACATCAAATTCGCCGGTCCGCAGCTGGAGCGGCCCCTTGTCTCTAGCCCTATTCGTACTGCTACTTGCCAAATCTGAATCCTTTACGCGCACCCGATCTGCCGTGGCCGTTTACCCGGAATCGACAACAGCTCATTCTTTTCCATCCCAGAGTCCATAACTCGACACCGTGCAGGATCGACCATCACGCGGTGATGCACCATGCATCACCGACCCGCCGGGTGATGCACCGTGCATCACGGTGACCTATCGCCCGGTATGGGATCGACCCCGTTCCGTCGGCCTCACCGATCGAGGGAGATGGCGCTTTTCTCCTGGGATTCGAACCGCCATGATGGGGACATCCACCGGTCCACCTCATCGCGAAGCTCATGTTCAGCGGGTTTTGGGAGTCGCGCCGACGCATATTATTTTGGCTACCCATCCGACTTGAATGCCGCGAGCAGTCTTCGCGGGCGTTTCCACATTCCCACCAACTCGACTCCCTCCCGTTAGCTACTTCGACCTGAAAAAGTCGGGGTGTGGCGGTGCGTGATCAGCCAGTCCTGAAACGGGACAATGGCCTCAACCCTTGGGCTAGAAGGGAT